>DATMCL010000458.1:0-10209 GCA_035558375.1 Polyangiaceae bacterium | reverse complement strand
AAACGCGTCGTACCGTCTCGAGAAACGCGAGTAACGCCTCGTCGCGCCCGGCGCCCCGGCGCGGCTCCTCGTGCCCGGGCGTTGGGCCTCTGGGCGAGTCATCGCGCAGCGTGTCGGCGAAGTCGGCGAAGAAGGGCCGGGCCGGCTCCGTCTTGGCCTCCATGAAGGCGAGCGCGGCGTCTTGGTCGTCCTCCTCGTCGGGCAAGAAGTCGATGTCGGCGAGGCGAAGATCCGGCTCCGTCGTCTCCAGATCGTCGAACGAAGGTTGCTCGGCGTGATGGTGCGCATGCGGGATGGTCATGCTCTCGTCCTTGTTCCTGTCTTGGTTGCCGGCACGAAGCCGGGGGGTCCCAGCGATCCAAAGCAAGACCCGTGCGCTGCGACCGACCTGGATTTCAGCGCTGCAAAAGCGCGGCGCTTGCGGTGCGAAGCGTCACATTGGGGCAATTCGCCCCGCTCGACCGAGGCACTAACGCGGGGCGCGAGCATTGCTTCGTTTGCTTCCCGGCTCGCGCGGGGCGTTCACCTGGTGGAAGCCTAGTAATGCTTCCGCCAGATCAGATCGAGGGCGGAGGCGCCCCGGTCGCCGAGTAGTGCCGACAGCGCCCAGTCTCGCTTCAGCCGGAGCTCGAGGGTCAGGAACGTGCGGTCGGGGCTCGAGCCGGGCGGCGGGTCGCCGATCGCGCGGGTGACGCGCGCCGAGACCCGCGGGGAAACCGGGATCATCAGCTCCGGTCGCGCGGCGCCCGTGCTCGTATCGACGCGCGCCTGGATGTCGAGGTGCGTCAGGTCCGAGATCGCGCGATTGATACCGCGCGCCGCAGTGCCGCCGGCGACGCCCACGGCTTCCGACGCCGTATCGCCACCCGACGCATTCGCGCCCTCGGGGGTGCCGAACAGGATCAGGTTCACGATCTCGTCCTGCGACAACGACGGCTCGGCGGTCAGCGTCAGCTTCCCTTTCGTCGCCGTGCCGGTGTAGCTCGCGGAGACGACATAGCCGGCGGGGCTGTTCCAGCGCGCCAACGCCGAAATCGTCGGGTTCGAGGGATCGCCGCCGGTGAACGTCACCGAACCGCTCTCGATCTCGAAGCGCTTGCCGGAAACGTCCAGCGTGCCTCCCTTGAGGTCGATGCGGCCGGTGACTTGCGACTTCTCGGCTACCGCGACGTGGATCTTGCCGGTGAGCTCCGCATTGACGAGGTCCCCTCTGCGGACCCACACGCTTCCGAGCTCGACCTCGACGTCGACGGGCGTCGGGTTTTCCGAGGGCGTCTCGATGGGCTCGAGCGGCAACGCCGTGAACACGGCATCCGCGCGCCGCGCCCCGATGCGGATGCGTTCGTCGGGCGCGAGGCTCTGAACGCCGGCGCGGTCGGTCTCGGGAACGTCGATGTGGATCTCGGGAACGCGGACGCGCACCGCGATTCGATTCGGGTCGTTGACGACGTGAGCCTCGATCTTGCCCCAAGCGTCCCCCAGGGCGACACCCTCGAGGGTGATCGGGATCTTCTGGTTCTTTTCGATCTCGACGCGCGCATCGAGCTTTCGCAGCGCGAGGTGCTCGTCGAGCGCGAGCTTGGCGTTCGCGCGCAGGCCGCCCGTGATCCCCCGCGCGCTCACGTCGTCGATCAGGATCGCCGAGGGGGCGACCGAGACGCGCGCCGAAATAGCCTCGAAGCGCTGGCCGACCGTCGGGATCTGCAGCACGCCATCACGCAACGAGCCGCCGCCCGAGAGCGTAACCTTCTCCCCCTGGACTCGGGCGCTCAGGTTGCTGTCGAGCCGGCCGTCGAGCTCGTTCACCTTGCCACTCACGAGCGGTGCGAGCGTCGCGAGCCGAAACTGTCGAGTCGTGAGCGCGGCGACGATGTCGCCTTGGAGGCTCGGGGTCCCTTGCGCCGGCCAAGCGAGCCCCGACGTGACGCTGGCCTTGAGGGTTCCACTCCGCCCGCCCGCGTCGATCGCCCCCCGCAGGTGACCGGGCGCAGCGTCGAGGGCGATGTTGATGCGATCGACGGTCGCTTGCCCGGTGCGCAGCGGGTGGGCAACGAGATTGGCCGAGACGGAGCGCTCCGATGCGCCATAGGCGACGGCTGCCGTCCCCGAGACGACCCCTTCGATCTGGCGATTCTTGAGTGCAGGGATCCCCTCGAGATCGAGTCGATCGAGCGTGGCGTGGCCGTGCACGGTCACGCCGTCGCGATCGCGAGGGTCGCGCGCGACGCGCAGGAGGTCGCCGGTCCATTTCACCTCGGCGTCGAGGGCTCGCGTGTGTGCCGCATCGGCCACCAAGGCCAGCTGTCCCCCGGTTTTCCGGTATTCGACGTGCCCGATCACCGCGAAGCGGGGTTTCACCTCGCCCTGGATGCGCTCGCCTGCCGCGGACAAGCGCGAGGCACGCACGTTCGCCACGAGATGCGGCTCGGCGATGCTGCCGTCGAAGCTCAAGTCGCCGGCAACTTTGCCGCGTAGCGACAGCGGCCGAATCGGCTCGGGAAGCTCTGCGAGCCTTCGCACGGGTACCGTCACCCGCACGTCGAGCGGCACCGTGTCGATGCGCGCGGCGACGTCCGAGAGCGACCCGTCGGGCAAAGGCCCTGCCTCCGCGTCGAGCGAGAGCAATGCCGCACGCGCGTCGTACGCTCCGAGATGGGCCGTCAGCCGACGCGTCGGCGCGTCGAGCAAAAGGTCGATCCCGAAGTCGATACCCCGAAACGAAGCGGGTGCCGCCTGAATGGCTTCGGCGCTGGACCCGATCGCGGGACGGGGCTCGCGTTTTTCGACCACCTCGAGATCGTGCGTTCGCACGTGACCCGCGAGACGCGGAGCCGCCGCGACGCTGTCGCGTCCGTAGTCGAGGTCGATATCGATCTTTCCTTTGGCGGATTCGATCGGCACCGCCGGTATGGCGGCAAAGAGCGGCGTCATGCAGCCGAGGTCCACGCGCCCCTGGGCCCGGAGCTCGCCTTCGGGCAGCTCGGCCTTCGGTTCCAAAAGTCGCGTGGCGCGGAGCTGGCGAACCGCGATGACCAGGGGCGCTCCTGGTACGAGCTCGCTCGCGATCTCCCCGGACCACGCGTCGTTCTTGGCGCGTAAGTCGAACGACGCCTTGCCGTCGTCGACGGTGCCGAAGCTGACTCCGGCGAGGTTGCCTCGCAGCTGAACGTCCAGGCTTCGTCCGCGTTCGAGCTCGAGCTCCAGCGTCGCTCGCGTGCCGAGGAGGGGCGTCGAGATCCCTGCGAGCCGTAAGAGACGCACGACGTCGAGTCGGTCGGTGCGCGCCGCGACGTGAAGGCGTGAGCCCTCGAGGGCAAGCGAGGCCGTTGCGTCTCCGGCGCCACGCAAGACGAGCCCGTCGAGGCGTACCTTCCCGTCGCCGAGCTTGGCGCGCGCCATGACCAAATCCAACGCACCCTGACGATCGCGAAGGTGCGCGGTCGTGTTCGTCAGCGCGAGCGTGCCGTCCGAGAATCCGAGCTCGCTCGCGACACGGAGTCGCTCGTTCGCTCGCCGCGTGAGCGCGAGCTCGACGTGCGCTTTGCTTGGCGTGCCTTCGAAGGTCGTGCGAAGCGCGGAGAAGTCGCGGCCCAGCACGTGCGCTAGCGCAATGGAAACCGTGGCGCGGGCCGTCGGATCGGCGAGCTTCCCTTCGACCTCGACGTGAGCGCGCGTTGCGCCGAGCCGATCGGGGCCGCGCTCGACTCCCTCGAGCTTCGCGTCGGCAACGGCGCGGAGCGCGGGATCCGGGAACGAGAGGCGAGCCCGCGCGTTCACCGTGCCGCGCGTGCGAACCCCCGCAAGCGCCACCAAGCGCGGAGAATCAGCGAGCTTCAATTCGAGAGCCGTTTCGACACTGCCGCGCTCGCCCGCGAGACGCACGGCGTACGTCGCCTCGGCCTGAGTGCCCGCTTCGGACGCGCTCACGTTTCCGTCCACGGCGAGCTTGGTCTCCCGCGCTTCGAGCGCACCCCGGGTTCTGATGTCCGGCAGCTGCTTGCCGGCGACGTTCGGGCGACGGAACCCGAGCTCGTAGTGTGCCCGCGTCGTGGTCTGGTCGACCTCGACGCTGAGCGTTCCTTCGAGAGCGATGGACGTCTGCGGCGCACTCGGCACCACGGCGGAAACGTCCCAGCGCCGTCCCGTGAGCGCGGCGTTTGCGCGCAGTGGCGTCCCCGTATCGAGCTTGCCCCGAGCGGAGAGCTCGCCGGCGTCCCCCGCGATGTCGAGCATCAGGTCGAGCGCGTCGAGGGTGCCTTCGGCGCGCGCGGCGACGCGCAGGGTTCCTCGCAACGTGAGGTCGGGAACGAAGGCTCGCACCGTGGCTGCGCCGAGCTCGGGGATCTGCGCCTCTGCCCGGAGTCGCTGCCCGTCGAGCGACGCCTGCGCGACGAGCGACGTGCCCGCGGCGACGCCCGTGAACGTCGTATCGGCAACGAGCGGCCCCGCGCCGAGCGGCACCTCCAGCCTTCCGACGAGCCTGCCCCGAGGATTCAAGTCGTAGGTCGGGAAGCGGACCAGGCTCCGCGCGTCGCTTAGGTCGACTTGGAAAGCCTTGCGATCGAGCCCGAGCTTCGCGCGCGCTTCGCTGAGCTCGGCGTCGATGTGCGGCGACGAGCCGAGCGCTCCGTGCACCCAGGCGTGGTCGATGCGAATGCGAGCGATCGACAGCGTGGGCGGCGGCGCGGAGGGCGTCGTGGGGGGTGGCGACGGGCTCTGCGGGTCGAAGGTGTGGGCCAGCGTCGGAGCACCCGTTCCGTCGTCGATGAGCGCGATCTCGGCGTGCGGGATGGCGACTTCGTCGATCCGAATGACGCTCGGCGCGCCTCCGTCGCGCACGAGGCGCAACAAGAGTGCGGGGACGTTGAGGCGCACCGTAACGCTCTGGAAGCTGATGACGCGGTGACCTTTGGGGTCGTCGATGCTGCCGGTCACGCGCGCGCCGCCGAGTCCCACCTGCTCGATGGCAGCGACGTGGATTCGGCCGCGGAAGAGCCCAGCCAGCAGCTGATCGACCTGATGCGCGGCGAAGGCACGCGGGGCGTCGAACCGGAGGGCGACGAGCAAGGCCGGTGGCAAGAGCAGCACGACGATCAGGAGACCGAGCGCCACGCGCCCCGCGACGCGCGCGACCTTGCGGAAGCGGCTCGCGGGCGGCTTCGGGGTGGGAGTCGGCGCATTCATCAGAATGCCTCCCCGATGCCGAAGGAGACGGCAATCGGCAGACCGAAGGTGGTCGCCGGCGTGCCCTCGTCCGGCGCGGCTGGCGCTTGGAGGCGAGGGATCCGATAGCCGGCGTCGAGTCGCACTGGCCCGACCGGCGTGTCGAAGCGAAGTCCGAGGCCCGCGCTCAGATGGGGCCGGTTGAACCGGTACCGCACCTTCTCGGGAGCGACGTCCGCGGCGTCCGTGAAGACAGCTCCGGAGAAAGGTCCCGAGATGGGGAAACGCAGCTCGATGCTCGCCTCCCACAGCGTGAAGCCGCCGAGCGGCAGGTCACAGGTGCTGGCTGTTCCGGCTTGGGTGGTCGCGCAATCCTGGTCGAGCTTGTTGGAGGTAACGCCGGGTGCGTAGAAGGGCACGATGCCGTGCGGGCCGATCTCGCGCTGGGCATAGCCACGGTTGGAGCCCGGACCACCGGCGAAAAGGCCACGCAAAGACATGATCTCCGAATCGCGGACCCAGTCGGCGCGCGATGCGGTGCCGGGCGTCCCCGTCATCGCGACGGGCTCGACGGTGTCGCCGTAGTTGGCGGGAAAGAGGAGGCTCGTGTTGGCCCGCGTCGCGAGCGTGAGCTTGCGTCCGAGGGGGATGTAGCCGCGCACGTCGGCGCCGACCTTGGCGTCGCGCACGTCGCCACCGACGCCGGCGACCTGAACGCTGCTGCGGACGCCGATCCCCTCGTGGGGGCGGAGCCGCTGGTCGGTGAGCTCGAGGTCGGCCGTCAGCTCAGGGTAGGACGCGAGGATGGGAACGAGATCCGGGTCGAGCACGCCCACGTAGGTGAACGGCGTGTTCTGCTGCACCGTGTGGGAGAGACCGGTGCTGAGGTGTCCGAACGTGCGCTCGAGCCCCGCGCTGCCGCGGAGCTCGCGATAGCCGAGCACGGGTGCATCCGCGGGGAGATCACTGCTCAGAAGCAGCGGGTAGATGCTGCCCTGCGCCCGGAGCACGCCCGTCGTGCGCGCCTCCACGAAACCCGGTTGGCGGAACTCCGAGCGCAGTCGCCCCTCGGGGAGCAGCCGGCGCGGTGGCTCGAGCGAGGGCAGCCGCGTGGGGTAGAGCACGACGCCGGGTGCGGCCTCGATCAGGAAGTTCCTGAACCCGCCCAGGAAGTTGCGATCTTCCCAGCCAGCCACGAGGTGGACGTCCGCTTTGAGGCTGTCGAGCTCGACGCCGCCGCCGAGCCGTACGCTTCGGAGCTTCGCAACCTCGACTTTGACCCTGATCGGAACCACCGCCGCTTTGTCCGTATCGGGCGGGAGATCCTTCTCGATCGTCACCGAGCTGAAGACACCGAGGTCGAGGACCGCTTGTCGCGCCGATTCGAGACGCTCGACCGAGTACGGCTCGCCCGGCTTCAGATCGAGCGCGCGCGACACCGGTCCCTCGGGGATCTTGCCGAGCCCCTCGATGCGAATGGGGCCAAGGTGCGCAAGCTGTCCCGGCTCGACCCAGTAGCCCACGCTGGCGACGTTCTTGGGCAAATCCACGTCGGCGCTGCTGCGCACGCTGGCAAACGCGTAGCCGTGCACGCCCAAGAGATGCGAGAGCTGTTCCTCGAGGCGGTTCATGCGCTCCTCCTCGAGGGGTTTTCCGAGCCGCATCCGCCGTCGGGAGAGCCGGAGCGCCTTCTCGCGGATCTCCGGCGGTAGCGCCTCGAGCCCATGCACGTCGACGCGCCCAACGAGGACCGGCGGACCCTCGTCGATCACGATCTCGACCTTCACGTGACGCCCGGAGCTGAACACACGCGCTGCGCGTGCCCGCGCGCGGTAGTACCCCTTGGCTCGATAGTACCGCTCGATTCGCTCGAGATCGCGCTCGAGGACGTAACGGTCGAAGACCTCGTAGTCTTCGAGCACGCCGGCGAAGAGACCGAGGAAGCGCGGAGTCTCGCGGCTAGCGATGTGCTCCTCGAGCTCGTCGTCGTCGAGCTTGTGATTGCCCTCCAGCGTGATGCGATCGAGCGCGTAGCGCTGGTGGGGAATGCTGGCGCACCCGACGAGCAGCATGGCAAGTACGAACGTTACGGCGGTGGGTAGAGGTTTCTCGTGGCGTGCGCAGGCATGCACACCAGGGTCGGTGCAATCGCCGCGCCAGGTCGCGCGGGGCGAGCGAGGTACGAATCGTGCTCGATACGAGGCCGTGCCGGTGCGAATCGCCTTCTTGTGCCTTTTCTTCGTCGCCGCCGCTCTGGCCGGCTGTGGCGCCACATTGCCGCAGCCGAGCTTGGCTGCCCCACCGGCGGAGGCATTCGTCACCGTTCCTTATCCGCCGCCGGCTGCCCTGTCGGAGCTCGTCCCGCCCCCACCGAAAGGTGCGGGAGTCGTGTTTCAGGACGGGTCGTGGGTCTGGCGCGGTCGCTACTACGTTTGGCAGCGCGGAGGCTGGGTGCAGCCGCCCTCCGGGGCGCGGCTCTGCGTCGCGACGCTACGCTACCTACCGGACGGGCGCGCTTACTTCGCCGCAGCCCGCTGGGTCGATGCGCGAGGGCAGCTCGTGCGCGCACCACGCATCCTCGTGCCCGCGACCTCGCCACCGAACGAAGTAACGGCCGAATTCCAAACCGGTCGCTGAGAGGTACGGAACTTGCGACTCCGTTCGCGTGGATCAGCGCGTCGAGGAGCTTCAGCGTCGATGCGTCGCGCGGCCCGGCGTCCTCTCGTTCGCTGGCGGGCTGCCGGCAGCCGCGACGTTTCCGCTGGCCGCCTTGGCTACGGCCCTCGGAGAAACCGAGCGCGACGCTCTGCAATATGATTGGCCCGAGGGGCGCGAGGGTTTGCGCCGCTGGATTGCGGCTCGGCTTCGCCAACGTGGCGCGGACGTCGCTGCCGATGACGTGCTCGTGACGAGCGGGGCGCAACAAGCGCTCGATATCGCGGTTCAGCTCACGTTACCGGAGCGACGCCGCGTCGCCGTGCCGGAGGCCTGCTACCCGGGCGCGCTCGAGCTGTTCTCGGCCGCCGGCGCCGAGCTCGTTGGCACGGCCGAGGAGGCTGACCTTTATTACGCGATGCCAGCCGTCGAGAATCCGATGGGCCGCGCGCTGCCGCGGGCCGAGCGTGCGTGGCTCCTCGGTCGGGGCTCGTTGATCCTCGAGGACGACGCGTACGCCGAGCTTCGCTTCGACGACGAGCCGCCTCCCGCGCCGTTGCTCGCCGCGGCACGCGATCGCGTTCTTCACGTGGGAACGCTCTCGAAGACGCTGTGTCCCGGCCTCCGCATCGGGTGGCTCGTCACGCCCCCGCGCCTGCGCGACGCCGGCCGCCGTGCGAAGCTGCGCGCCGATCTGCAGGGCAACTCCCTCGCTCAAAGCATCGTCGAACGCTACCTCGAGCAGGAGGACTACGACGGTCGCCTCGTTTCTCTGCGCTCGCGTTATTCACGCGGCGCCGACGCTCTCATGGGGGCGCTACGGCGACACATCCCGGAATGCAACTTCGAGGCGCCCGAGGGCGGCTTCTCGCTCTGGGTCACGACGCCCGAAGCGTGGGACGAAGTCGAGGTTTTGCGAGCCGCGCTCGCGCACGGGACGAGCTTCGATCCGGGCAGCTCCTTTCGGCGTGACGGAGCGAAGCGCCCGTTCGCGATGCGTCTCGCGTTCTCGACGCTCGCCGTCGACGAGATGGAAGAGGCCGCGAAGCGCCTGGCACGCGCTTTCCGGGACCTTTCTCGGCAGCGCACCAAAAGCTCGGCGTGAGTGGGCGCGCGAGCGTCAGCGCATGAACAGAATGATGAGCAGCACGGCGGCGATCACGCCGAGACCGCCGCTCGGGTAGTAACCCCAGCCCCGACTGTAGGGCCAAGCGGGAACCGACAGCAGCGCTGCGATCAGCAGCAAAATGAAAAACAGCATCAGCATGGGAGCATCCTCCGGCTTCGAACACGCTCTTCGAGTGCAAGAGCGGTTCCAAACGAGAGCCCCGGCGTGGGACGCGCGCGGGCGAAGCGTGGCGGTGGGGGGAGGCCGAACTGCGCCGGCGAGGCAACCTGTCCCGGCGAGCCACGGCACACGCGCGAATCAGGCGCGGACCCGAACGGCACGGCGGTTGCAGTTCTCGTCAGCAACGGCGTTTGGTTTCGGCCAACTCGCCTCTCATTCCGAGGAGACGAACCATGTTGTATTGGGCAGCCGTATTTTTCATCATCGCGCTCGTGGCGGGTCTATTCGGGTTCTGGGGACTCGCGGCCGGCGCAGCAGGTATCGCCAAGATCCTGTTCTTCGTGTTCCTGGTGCTCGCGGTGATCGCGTTGCTCTTCCGGGGACGCGCTCCGGTCTGAGGTGAATCATGCGCCGCGTCGAGATCTACGAGATCGAAGGCGAGCGTAAAGCATCGACCCTGGCGCTCACGCTGCTCCGCGTGGGCGTCGGGTGTCTGCTCATTGCGCACGGTTGGATGAAGTTGGTCGACATTCCCCACTTCACCACCGACTTCGCGTCGCTGGGCATACCGAACCCACGGTTGGCCGTGTATCTCGCCATTCTCGGCGAGCTCTTCGGCGGGATCGGACTAGTGTTGGGTGCGCTCACGCCGCTCGCTGCGATGGGGCCCGTGCTCACCATGGGCTCTGCGATATACTTCGCGCATCGCCACAGCGGGCTGTTCGCCCAGCACGGAGGCTGGGAATACCCGCTCACTCTGCTGCTGGTCGGGCTGTTCTTCGTCGGGCATGGCGCCGGGCCCATCAGCGTCGACGCGCTCGTGGCAACGGCGCGCCGGAGAGGACTCCACCACCACCGGCACGTGGGCTCGCGGCCATCGTTCACACGCCCCTAGCTCAAGGGTGCGAGCCCGCGCCCGCCGGAAGCCAGCGCTCGGGCAGAGCAATCGTCACGCTCTGCCCGTTGTCGCGCGCCGAGCTCGCGAGCGTCAGTCGATAGTCGCCTGCGGCAATTCGAAAGGCGTGCTTCGTACCGTCCCAGACCGCGAGCAGTCGGGGCTCCACCACCAGGGCGACCGCGCGGCTCTCGCCCGGTGCGAGAGC
>DATMCL010000457.1:0-10940 GCA_035558375.1 Polyangiaceae bacterium | reverse complement strand
TTCCCGAGCCTCGCGACGGAGCACGCCACCGTCCGGGCGACCATCGAGAAGCTCGGTACCGATCACCGCCGCATCGATCCACTGCTCGAGCGCTCCGACGGCGCGTTCGCCGACCTCCCGAAGGCGAACGCCGCTCTCGCCGTCGTGCGCGAGCTTTCGGAGCTGCTCGGTCCGCACCTGGCGTTGGAGGAGGCCGAGCTCGTGCCCTTCCTCCGGAGTGCGAAGGCGTTTCCGGCTCCGCCGAACGACGAAGTCGCGGCCATGCAAGCGCAGGGCTTCTCGTGGGGTATGCACGGCGTCGCGCCCGAGGTGCTCTCCGCGCTCGATGCGATGCTGCCCGATGCTCTGAAGACGCGCCTTCCCGCGGCGCGCGCGGCCTTCGCGGCGCGCTCGGAGCGCGTTTGGGGCACAGCGCGAGCGGGAGCCGCGCGCACGCCGATTCCGGACTTCGTCGAGTGACTCAGGACGTAGCTTCGAGCGAGCCCGCGGGAACCGTTTGGAGCCACGCGTGGAGAGTGCGGGCCGCGGTTCCGCGGTGCGAGCGAGCGTTGAGCTCGTCGGGCGTGAGCTCGGCGAGCGTCTTCTTCACGTCGGGTAGGTAGAGCAGGCTGTCGTAACCGAAGCCGTGCTCGCCGCGCGGGGCGTGCGCGACCACGGCTTCGAGGGTGCCGCGCGTCTCGAAAAGCACGCGACCCGTCGGCGCGGCGACGCACAGCACGCACACGAGTCGGGTCGCACGGCCAACAGGACCGCGCCGCTCGAGCTCCGCAAGAAGCTTCTCGCGATTGGCGCGATCGCGCTCCTCGCGCGTGGTGCCCGTGCCGGCGTAGCGCGCGGAATGAACGCCGGGCGCGCCGTCGAGAGCGTCGACCTCGAGCCCGCTGTCGTCCGCCAGACACGCTCGCCCGAGCGCTCGCGCATAGGTCACCGCTTTGATGCGCGCGTTGCCTTCGAGCGTGGGGGCCGTCTCCGCCGGCTCGGGCACTGTGACGCCGAGGTCGTCGAGGCCGAGGAGCTCGACCCCGAGCGGCCCGAGGATCTCGCGGAGCTCCGTTACTTTGTGCGGGTTCGTCGTCGCGACGGCGAGCTGCATGGCCCGAAGATGCCCGAAGAAGCGCGCTCCGCCAATCGTCGCTCGGCAATCGATGCTAGGAGCCCGCCGTGAGCTCGCCAGAGCGCCGCCCGGAAATCCTCGCGCCTGCGGGCACGGAGGAGGCGTTTGCGGCTGCCCTCGCGAGCGGCGCGGACGCCGTGTTCTTCGGTTTGGCCGAGGGGTTCAACGCGCGCGCTCGCTCGACGGCGTTCAGCCTCGAAGGCTTGCCGGAGCTCGTGCGCCGCGCACGCCGCGCGAACGCGAAGGTGTACCTCACGGTCAACACGCTCGTGTTCGAGAGCGAGCTCGAGACCCTCGAGGCTTTTCTGCGTGGCGTCGCGGCAAGCGGGGTCGCGGCGCTCATCGTGCAGGATCCCGCGGTGGCGTTCCTCGCGCGCCGCCTCGCGCCGGAGCTCCGCTTGCACGCGAGCACGCAGATGACGATCTCGAGCCCGGAAGGCGCCGAGTTCGCGGCGACGCTCGGGATGTCGCGCGTCGTCTTGCCGCGCGAGCTCAATACCAAGGAAATCGCCCTTTTCATGCGTGAGAGCTCGCTCGAGGGCGAGGTGTTCGTGCATGGCGCGCTGTGCATGGCGTGGAGCGGGCAATGCCTCACGAGCGAAGCGTTCTCGGGGCGCTCGGCCAATCGCGGCCAATGCTCGCAGGCCTGTCGCATGCCGTACGAAGCCGTCATCGACGGCGAGCGCCAGGAGCTCGGCGACCTCCGCTACCTCCTCAGTCCCCAAGATCTCGCCGCGCATGACGCGCTGCCCGAGCTGATGGACGCCGGGGTTTCTAGCCTGAAGATCGAGGGGCGCTACAAGGGCCCCGCCTACGTGAGCGCGACGGTGGATTCGTGGCGCAACTGGCGCGACGCGCTGCTCCGCGGCGTGACGGACGAGGATCGCGCTAAGCTCGAGCGCGACGTCGAGCGCACGCAGCTCGCGTTCTCCCGCGGTGGCTCGCTCGGCTTCCTGCACGGCGACGACCACCAGACGCTCGTCGTCGCGACGACGCCGAAGCACCGCGGCCTCGCCGTCGGCGCCGTGCGCGAGGTTCGACGGCGCAGCGTCGTCGTGACGCTCGACGTGGCGAGCCGCGCGCGCGAGCTCCTGCGACCTGGAATGGGCTTGAAATTCGAGCTCGTGGGACGCAGCGCGGCCGAGCACGACCCCGAGAACGCCCCGGGCGGCCCGCTCTTCTCCGTGCGCGTCCTCGGTGACGGGCTCGTCGAGCTCGGCTTCGGCCAGCCGGGGCCCGAGCTCGAGCGCGTGCGTCCCGGCGACGCCGTTCGACTCACGAGCGACCCCGAGCTCACGCGCGAAGCCGAGCGCCGGATCGCTCAACCGGTGTCCGGCCGCATTCCGCTCGCCCTCGAGCTCGAGGGCCAGGCGGGGGAGCGACTGCGTGTCACGGCGAGCGTCGTGCTCGACGACCGGACGCTCGTTGCGCAAGCCGAATCACAGAGCCTGCTCGAGCCCGCGCGCGCGGGCGGGGGGCTCGACCAAACGCTCGTGCGCGACAAGCTCGGCGGCTTCGGCGGGACGCCGTTCCGCGTCGAATCGATCGCCCTCGAGCGCCTCGGTGCGCGGCTTCACCTCCCGGTTTCGGAGCTGAAGACGCTCCGCCGGGAGCTCGCGGCCGAGCTCGAACGCACGCTTTTCGAGAGCACGGCGCGAGCGGTGTCTTCGGAGCCGTGCTTGCCGGCGCTTCGGAGCGAGCTTCTGGCGCGAGTCACGGAGGCTCGTGGCGAGCCTGAAATCGTCCCGCTCTGTCGCACCGAAGAGCAGCTCGAAGCCGTGATCGCGAGCGGCTTCAGTGACGGTGCCGAGGTGGAGCTCGACTGGATGGAGATGGTCGGCCTCGGTCGCGCCGTCGAGCGCGCGCGGAGCGCAGGCCTCCGCGTGACGCTCGCGACGGTGCGCGTCCAAAAGCCGGGCGAAGAGGCGTTCGACCGCCGCCTCGCCGCGCTCGCGCCCGACGGCGTGCTGGTTCGGCACTGGGGCGCGCTCATGCACTTCTCGAAGCTCGGGAACGCGCCTGGTGCCGACGCGAACGGGCTGGCCATCCATGGCGACTTCTCGCTGAACGTCACGAACTCGCTCACGGCCGAGCACCTGCTCGGCCTCGGCCTCCGGAGCATCACGGCGTCCCACGACTTGAACCGCGCGCAGCTGCTCGACCTCTTGCGCAACGTTCCGCGCGGCCGCGTGGGTATCACCCTCCACCACCACATTCCGACCTTCCACAACTCCCACTGCGTCTACGCGCACCTCATGAGCAACGGTCGCGACTACAAGACGTGCGGGCGCCCCTGCGAGAAGCACCGTCTCGCGCTCCGCGACTACGCGGGGCACGAGCACCCGGTCGTCGTCGACGTGGCGTGCCGCAACACCGTCTTCAACGCACTCGCGCAGAGCGCGGCGCCGCTCGTCCCGGAGCTCGTCGAGCTCGGGGTGCGTCGCTTCCGCGTCGAGCTCGTGTGGGAGCGCGCCGACGAGGTGACGCGCACGCTCGGAGCGTACCGAAAGCTCCTCCGCGGCGAGCTGAGCCCCGCGGCGGTGCTCGAAGCCGCCGCCGTTCACGAACGCTACGGAGTCACCGTTCCGCTGCAGATCCGGAGACGCTAGGCTTCCGGAACGGGATCGAATGTCTCGCTCGCCCATCGATCTCGCGGGCGGCGAAACCTTTTCGAAGACGCGATCTCCATCCCAAGGACGCCCTTCGTGCACCTAGTGCGAAGGCGACCGAATGGAGGTGCAAAATGGAACGTTCACGAATGTTGCGGGGCACGGTGTTAGGGATCGGCGTGTTCGTTGCGTCCGCGTGTGGTGGTGCAGACGAGGGACGCGACGACGGCGCGGCGGATGCGAACGGCAACGCTCAGGCGACGGCCGAGGCACTGCGCGGCTGGCGTTTTCGCCACCATCCGCCCAGCGCGGGCGGCTCGACATCGTCCGGTGGAGCCTCGACGAGCGGCGGCACGACCTCGTCCGGCGGAAGCTCGACGACCGGCGGCACCGCGGGCTCGGGCGGGATCCCCCCGGCTACGTGCGAGCTCTGCACCGTCACACAGGAGTGCTGTAACGCCGTCAACGCGGGAGCGCTCTGCTCGTTCAGCGCGGACGCGTGCTCCGCGCTCGACCCCGACCGACAGCACACGTACGCGGTCGATTGTCTGCTGACACTGCGCACGATCATCAGTGCGTGGGTCGTCGGTGGGAGTACGCCACCGGCCGTGTGCGCCTTGCCTCAGTAGCCTGTAGCGGCCCGAGCCGGACCCGGGTAGATTCTCGCTGATGGGGTCGCCCGAGCCAGTCGCCGCTTCCGCGGAGTCCGATCTCGACGCGCTTGCGATCCCGTTCGACGTCAAGCTCGCCGGCGGCGTGATGGCCCTCGGTGGCGCGTTCTTCGTGGTCACGGGGCTGCAGGCGCTCGGCCTGACGATGCGCGGGCTCTTGAACGCCGTGGGGCCGCTGGCGATTGCGGTGGGGGTGTCGAACGTCGTCGTGGGAGCCGGCGTCGCTCGCGCTCGCTTTGGTGCGGCGCGTGTCGGCGTCGTGCTGGCCGGCGCGACCAGCCTCCTCGCCTTGAGCTGGGCGGGGTTTGCGCTCATGAACGGCGTGCTGTCGCTGATCGCGGTGAGCGTGATCCCGATTTCTGGCCTCGCCGCGCTTCTGGTCTTCATGGCCCTGAAGAGCGTGAAGAAGATCGACGGCGCGCGCGAGCGGCTGCGCTCGCAGGGACTCGACGGCGGCTTCTGACGCCATGACGCTCGCCCGCAAGCTCTCCGCGGCGTTCGAGGAGGGCGCGAAGGAAAACTCCTGGATCGCCGGCAGCGCCAGGCTCAAAAATCTCGATCCGCTCGTACGCGTCGCGGCGCGCGCTCGCTTCGCGAAGATCCTCGAACGCGCGCGGCGAGCGACGACGTTGGACGATCCCGCGCACGTCCTGCGGCTGGCCGCCCTTCTCGCCGTCAAGCCGGAAGCCGAGTGCGACTTCGACGATCCCGCAAGCGTCCGTGCCGAGCTCGCGGCGCTCGGACCCCGGACGATCCCCAAGCAAGGGCCGTGGTGGACGCTCGGCGCCGGTGCGCTCCTCGTCGGAATCGTCGTGGGCGCACTCTTTCTGCGGCGCGCTCTCGCCCCGTTCGATGCACGAGCGACGCCGGCCGGTCGCGCGCTCGGCGAAGGGCTCACGCGCTTCGTCGCGGCCGTGAACCGCGACGCGGCGAGCGAGCGTGGCGTGCTCGGCGGCGCCCGTGCAGCGACAACGGGGCCCGAGGCTCGCAGAGCCTTCGGCGACGAGGGCGTCGCGCGCCTGGCCCGCCTGCTCGACGACGCGGAGAGGGTCGCTCGCGATGCACCCGATGCCGCACCACCGCCGCACGCGGTGGGCGATCCCGATCCGAAACCAGCGCCCGAGGTCGAAGCGTTCCTGCGCGGTGTGCAGGATTTCGACGTCTTTCTGCGGAAAAAGGCGCTCCCGTTCTTCGTCGACGCGGAAGTTTTGGGCAGCCCTGGGCACTTTCGGCCGCTCTTGATGAGCTCGTACGTCGAGCGGGAAGTCGAGCTCGAGGCCGCGGGCAAGCGCGTGCGCGCTCTGCACGTGTGGCGGCTCGACACGTTGGGCGTAAGGCTCGGTGCGCTCGGGTACACGCGCCCGCGCACGCCCGCGGCGCTCGTGTTGCTCGATCAGATCGAGTCCGATCTCGTGCGCTGGGTGCTGCCGGCCCTGCCGGCGGGCGAGACGCTCGAGATGGTCGACGAAGACACGGAGTACAAGGGCGAAGCTTGGGTGAAGGAAATCGAAGCGCGCGCGGCCGAAGTCGTGCGGCGGCACTACGCGGGCGCTCGTCTCGATGGTGCCATGCAGCGCGTGGGGCAGCTCCTCGCGCGGCGGCGTGCGCTCGTTCGCAAATGGCGGGCGAGCCTCTCGGGGCAGGGTATCGAGCTCGTGCTCCCGGAGCGACTCGTGCCCGAGCTCGACTACGCGAAGGAGCTCGAGATCCGCATCACGCGCGAGAATTTACGCGAATGGGACGCGCTCCACGGCGAGCTCCTCACCCCGCGTCTTCTAGCCGCCTTCGCCAAGTTCCGCGATGCGTACACGCTATCCGTCGAGCGCCACGAGACGCAGCACCGGCTCGATTTCATGGGTGGCATGCGCCCCTTGCCGGACGTCGTTGCGCGCCTGCTCGGCATCGAGCGGACTCTGGATTACCCCGAGGGCAGCCTACCCGAGCGGACCAGCGCCGAGCTCTCGGCCTACCTCGCCGAGCTTGCGCAAGGCAGCGACTCGCCGTTGCTCGACCTGGTGCTGATGAGTCGCCTCGCGCTGAGCCGGCTCTCGCTCGGAACGCCTCACTCCTATGCCGCTGTCGGCGCCCTTCTGACGATCGGTCGGGAATTTGGCGTGGATGCGGACGGCTACCTGGAGCGTGGAATGCGCCGCGCCAACGTCGCGGAGCTCCTCTTGCTCGTGGCGTCCCGCGAGCCGGCGGCGATCCGCGATGCGGCCGCGAAGGCCTACGCGCAGTGCTTCGGTGAGCCGCTCGTGACGACGAGACGGCTCAGCGTGCGAGAGCACGAGCACTGGCGGCATTAGGTCGAGTTGCGCGCTTCACACGACACTCGTGACGAAGCCGCACGAGTACGGAACAGCCTGCAAGCACCTCGTTTTCGCGTCGTCGCGATACGGAGCGCTCGGAGCGGGCATGGGTGGGTTCTGGTGCGGAGGAACGGAATGAGAGCATTCGTGTGGCGGGTCACGGCGATCGCGGGTCTTTGTTGGGTCGGGGCATGCGGTGCGGATCACGAGCAGGCGCCCATCGCGTCGCCCACCGCGCCTACCGTACCCCCTGCGCCTCCCGTGCCCCCTGCGCGGGCGCAGCCTCCGCTTCAGCTTCGACACGCTTCGTCAACGCAGACCGCCAGCAATCAAGACTTCCAGCCCGGCGAGCTGATCGTCAAATACGCGTCGAACGGTGCGCACGCCGTCACGCAAGACGTCGAGCAGTGGGTCGGCGAGGGAAAGAGCTTCGGCTCGGCGACGGCCGATGGGTCTACGTCGCTGGACGCGTTGCACCAGACACTCGGTGTGCGGGCGGCGCGCTCGTTCCTGCCCGGCCGGCGCGGCCTCTCCACGAGCGAAGCGATGAAGCTTTTTGCGCTGCGGGGGGCGGGCGGTGTCGCGCGGGCGCTGAAGGCGGGTCTGCCGACGCCCGCGCGTGATCTGCGGGAGCTCGCGAACGTCTATGTCGTCAGCTTGCCGGCCGACGCGGACGTGAAAGCGGCTGCCGAGCGCGCGAAGCGCGACCCCCACGTGGAGTACGCCCAACCCAACTACGTCGTGAAGGCCGATTTCACGCCGAACGATCCGTATTTCTCGACGAGCGGCAGCTGGGGCCAACCGTTCGACGACCTCTGGGCGCTGAAGCGCATCAACCTCGGAGCGGCGTGGGACATCTCGCAGGGGGATGGCGTGCTCGTCGCCGTGGTCGACACGGGGCTCGACATGACTCACCCCGATATCGCCGCGAACGTGTGGAAGAACCCGGCTGAAATCGCCGGCAACGGCGTCGACGACGACGGCAATGGTCTCGTCGACGACGTGAACGGCTGGAATTTCGGCGACGGCAACGCCGATGCGACCGACCTCGTCGGTCACGGCACCCACGTGAGCGGCACGATCGCGGCCGTCGGCGACAACGGAGTCGGCGTCGTTGGCGTGGCCCCGCACGCAAAGGTGCTCCCGGTCCGCAGCTTCGACGCGTCGGGCTACGCGGCAGTCTCGACGCTGGCGCAGGGCCTCGTGTACGCCGCCCAAACCGGCGCGCGCGTCATCAACAACAGCTGGGGCTGCATCGCGCCCTGTCCGAGCAATCCGATCGTCGAGGAGGCGGTCGACGTAGCGGTCGCGCTCGGCTCGACAGTCGTTTTCTCGGCCGGCAATTCGGACCACGACCTCAACGATTACTCGCCTCAAAATCGTCCGAACGTCATCGTCGTCGGCGCCTCCGACCCCAGCGATTTGCGCGTCGGCTTCTCGAACTTCGGTGCGCTCGACGTGCTCGCGCCGGGCAGCGGGCCGTACGATCCCTACTCGTACGACAACGCATACCAGGGGATTCTGTCGCTCAAGTCAGCGCAGTGCTCGGACGTTATTTGTCCTCCGGAGCTCGTGATCGGTGATCGCTACTTGCGTCAGGCAGGGACCTCGATGGCGGCTCCGCACGTTACGGGTCTCGCGGCGTTGATCATCGCTCAGCACCCCGAATACGCCCCCGACCAAGTGCGGCAGGTGATTCGGCAGAGCGCGCTCGACGTGGGCGTGCCCGGCTACGACACCGACTCCGGACATGGCCGCGTCGACGCCGCAGCCGCTCTCGCCGTGACCGAGCCGCTCACGGTCGTGATCAGCGCGCCGTCAGGCATCGTTTCGGCGCCGGGTGTCGTGACCGTGACGGGCTCGGCCTCTGGTCCCGGCTTCGCGCGGTACCGGCTCGAAGTCGGCACCGGCCTTGCACCCGCGGACTACACCTTGCTTGCCGAGTCGACCACCCCCGTGACTGCCGGCACGCTCGGCACCTGGGAGGCGAGCTCGGCCCTCGACGGTACGTACACGCTGCGGCTACAGGTCGTGACCAACGCCGGCGTCACCTACGAAGACGTGCAGCCCATGACCTTCGAGCGGCTCTCCATCAGCGAGCCGGTCGAGCCCTTCATCTTCAAGGAAAATACGCTGATCTATCGGGCCGGAACCGTGATCACCGTGCGCGGAACCGCAGCGCTCGGCAATCGCTACGACCTCACGGTCACGCGGACGGACGGCACGCCGCTGCGCCGCGCCAAGATCACCGTGCCGAACGGCGGCCGCACGCCGGTCGTGGATGACGTGCTCGGGATGTGGGACACGAGCGGCGTACCCACGGACGGATACGACATCGTGCTCACGGTTCGCACGACAGCGGGGGAGACGGAAACGGATTCGGTGGCGGTCGTCGTCGATCCGACGCTGCATCCCGGTTGGCCGCTGAACCCGCTCGGCATTTACACCTTCCCGAACCTGACGGGCGGCGTTACGGCGGCGGATCTCGACGGTGACGGCGCGGATGAGATCGCCTTCGTCGCGTACGACGGCGTCACCTTCTACACGCACGAGGGGACCGAGCTCGCCGGCTGGCCGCAAAGCGTCGATCACGAGAGCTGCTACTACGGCTGCTGGGTCAATCAGATCCCCGTCGTGGCCGACGTGACCGGCGATCTCGACCCGGAGGTCCTCATCGCCAACGATTCGGGCGAGCTTTTCGTCTGGAAAGCGAATGGCGAGGTCATCATTGGGCCTGCGCCGATCGACGCGCGTTATCTGGCCGTCGACGACATGGATGGCGACGGTATCAACGACATCGTCGCGACCGGATTCACCGGCGCCGTCCGCGTCTGGCACGCCGACAGCGGCGCGCTCGAGCTTGCCGCCGAAACCATCGTCAGCGCGGACCCGATGTACCTCTCGCCGCCCGCGCTCGGCGACGTCGACGGCGACGGCACGCAGGAGATCGCGGTCGCGGTGTCCGACTGGTACTACTACGCGGAGACGAACCTCTACGTCGTCGGCCCCGGCGGAGTCTTGCCCGGGTGGCCGCGGCTCATCAACGAGGTGTCGTCCACCGGCGTAACGGCCCCCGTGCTCGGCGACCTGGACGGCGACGGCGACGTCGAGGTCGTGATGAGCAGCGTGTCGGGCAAAGTTTTCGCCTTCCAGGCTGATGGACGCAGAGTTACCGGTTGGCCTCGGCAAGCGGTGGCCGACGTTCCCATGAACGGAGCGACGCTGGGCGACTTCGACGGCGACGGGAAGCTCGACGTTGTCGCGGGCACGACGGCGGCCTGGATCGCAGACGCAGCTGGCTACCATCCAGAGGCGTCGCTCTTTGCCTGGCACGGCAACGGGCGGAAGCTCTCCGGGTTTCCGCTCGGCTACCCGGTGCCACCGACGGACGGCTTTGCCTTCTACGGCTTCGGGAACTCGGCACTGGCCGACATCGACGGAGACGGCGAGGTCGAAGCGCTCACGTCCACCGACGGTGCGACGGATCCGTTCCGCGCGCTCACGGCCGTGAAGCCCGATGGGTCCATCACCCGAGGCTTTCCCAAGCTCACCTCGAGCTTCGGCGCGTACTGGACGTACACGAGCGCGATCGCCGACTTCGACGGCGACCAGCAGCTCGAGCTCGCGTTCATCGACACGAACGGCCTCATCTACCTCTGGGATCTCGACTCGCCCGTGGGGGCACCCCGGCCCTGGCCGATGTACCAGCATGACGCCCAGCACACGGCTCGCGCTGACGCTCCGGCTTCCGGGCTCCGGGCGCGGCTCCGCGGCGGTCTCGGCTCGGCCTCGGACGCGCGCATCGAAGCGCAGATCCGGCTTTTGAACGACTCGGGGCGCGACGTCCCCTTGAGCGAGCTCACCCTCCGCTACTGGTACACGGACGAAACGACTCCCTCGGCACAGGTGTTCGAGCTCGGTGCCGCGACGGACGAGTCGAACGACCGGACCATTCGCGCCGACCGCATCACGTCGAGCTTCGCGCGCGTCGACCGGCCCAAAGCCGATCGCTACGTCGAGGTCGGCTTCACGTCGCGGGCCGGAAAAGTCAGAGCAGAGAGCGGCGTTGCGCTCGATTTCACCGTTCGTCCGCAAGGGCGAGGGCGCTACGACGAATCCAATGACTATTCATATCGCCGCGCGCCGCGCGAGGCGGATTGGAAGCGCGTGACGCTCTACCGACATGGCACGCTCGTTTGGGGTACGGAGCCGTGACCTACGTGCGCCCGTTGCGGTC
>DATMCL010000456.1:0-7713 GCA_035558375.1 Polyangiaceae bacterium | reverse complement strand
GTCGCGATCAAGACGAAGGACGGCTCGATCGAGAACAAGGTTGCCATCAAGGGCGGCGTGATCGAGATCTCGCAGGGTGATTCCGACGGCTTCGACCCCGGCACCTACGACGAGCCGACGCCGTCCGACATGGGCTCGGCGCTGCTCCCCTGGGAATCCGTGAAGTCGAAGTCGTTCAAGTGGCAGGGCGACGGCATCAAGCCCGCAGGGCAAACGGCCTGGACGCCGAAGATGACCGCACAAAAAGGCGGGCCCGCGCCGAAACAGAAGGTGGAGGGACCCGCTCAACCGCCGCCGCCCCGCCCACCTACGTCCGACGAGCTCCTCGATCGCGTGTACGCGCTTTACAAGCGCGACCGCAATACGGGCAACGCGAAGCCGCGCTTCGATTTCGTGACGGACGTCGCCGGCGACGATGGCCCCGAGCGGGTGCTCGTGCACGATCGCGATCTCGTCGTGTTCGGAAAAGGGTTCCGCGGCGGGACGAGCTTCGCGTTCATCACGGTCGGGGTCGCCGACGGGAAGGACATCGTCGACGCCACGGCGCGCGACCTGACCGGCGATGGGAAGGCGGAAATCATTCTGCGCGGCGTGCTCCACGCCAAGGCGAGCAAGGGGCTCGGTGGCGGCACGGTGGATCGGTACGCGCTGTTCGTTTACGGCATTCAGGGCGATGCGCTCGTGCGCGTGTTCGCGGCAGAGACAGGGCGCGCCGTCGAGAAGGATCGCGTGCTCGGAGCCGTGGCGTTCGCGCCGGGCGACAAGGGCGCGACTCGGATCGAGCTTCGGCCCGGGCGCGCCCTCGGCTGGACCGAGAAGACCTATCCGTTCCCGGAGGACACGACGACGGCCGGCGGCCTCGAGCCGTTGCTCCTACCGTGGAGCACGGCGGGGGCGCGCCGTTACAAGTTCGACGGCAGAGCCTACGTCGCAGAATAAGCGCGCACGTCGTGCTCCCCCTCGGTCGCCGCGGACATCTCGTCGTTGCGCCGACCGTCGCACTGGTCGGCGCGCTCACGACCGCAAACGCAAACGCTCACGAGCCATTTTCGATTACGACGGAAGCGCGCGCCCTAAACGACGGGCTCACGCTGCACGTCACGATGGCGGGACGCACCGCGACGCTCGCGTGTCCGGATGCTGCCGGCGCGCCCCATCGTCTCTCCCCAGACGACATCACCCGCTTCCGAGCACCGCTCGAAACGTGCGCGCGCGGCCTCTACGTCATCACGGCAGGCGGGCACCGCCTTGAGCCGCACTCCGCAACCATATCGCTCACACCTGAGGGTGATTTCGACGTGCACCTCGCCTACCCCGCGCCGCCGCCCGGGCCGCTCGTGTTCGATGCCGTGCACCTCGCACGGCTGCCGGACGCGATGTACGGCGCCGAGCTCACCGTGACCGGCGAGCGCGTGTTCTTGGGTCAAGCGTTGCTTCGCGCCACGTCCCCGACCCTCGCCGTCAACGTTGCCGCGACAGGCACGGCTGCGAGCCCACCTGCTCCCCGCGTGCCGAGCTTCGGTGAGTACCTGCGGCTCGGCGTCGAGCACATCCTGACGGGCTACGATCACCTCGCGTTCCTCCTCGCTCTGCTCGTGGTGTGCCGCAAAATCACGGACATGCTCGGCGTCGTGACTTCGTTCACGATCGCCCACTCGCTCACGCTGGCGCTCGCCGTCTTCGGCGTCGTCACGCTGCCGAGCCGCGTCGTGGAACCTCTGATTGCCGCGACGATCGTGGCCGTGGCGGTCGAGAATCTCTGGACAAAGAGCGAGCTGCGCTTCCGCGGCGCGCTCGCGTTCGGCTTCGGAACGATTCACGGCTTGGGCTTCGCGGGCGCGCTCACGGCAGCGGGGCTCGGCAAGAACGGTGCTCCCCTCGCCCTTCCGCTCTTTGCTTTCAATTTGGGCGTAGAGCTCGGGCAAGCAGGTGTCGGGCTCCTGGTCCTGCCGCTCCTGTTTCGATTGCGTCGTGTCGCAGCGTTCGAGCGCTACGGCGCAACGGTGATCTCCGTGGCGCTGGGGATCCTGGGCTTGTACTGGCTCGTTGCACGGATCGCGTGACGCGCGCGGCGGCGGGACTTGTCAGCGCGCGCCGAGTGCGATACCGAAGATGTGGTGAGGTGGTCAGCATTCCTTCCTGGTGGTCTCTTGCTCGCGCTCGCTGCGCCCGCTTTTGCCGAGGCAAGCTCCTCGGATAAGGCCGCTGCAGAAGCGCTGTTCGACGAAGGCCGGCGCCTCGCGCAGGCCGGCAAATTCGCCGAGGGATGCCCGAAGCTCGAAGCGAGCCAGAAGCTCGATCCCGCGCTCGGCACGCTTCTGAACCTTGCCGACTGCAACGAGAAACTCGGCAAAACGGCGAGCGCGTGGGCTCAGTATCGCGAGGCAACCTCGCTCGCGCGCGCCGCCGGGTCGGCCGAGCGCGAGAAGTTCGCGAGCGACCGCTCGAAGGCGCTCGAGCCCCACCTGTCGACGCTGACCATTCGCGTCGCGGCGGGCGACGCCGGGGCAGCGCCCATCGATGTGAAGCGGGACGGCATTGCGGTGGATTCGGCCACCCTCGGCTCGGCGATCCCGGTCGATCCCGGCGCGCACGAGGTCACGGCAGCGAGCCCGGGAATGAAGACGTGGTCGACGAAAGTCGACGTGGGTAAGGACGCCGCCAAGGTCGAGATCGAGATCCCGAAGCTAGAGCCCGAAGGCGCAACAGCGGGCGGAGCCGCGGGCGGCACGACCGAGCAACCGGCGAAGTCACAGGGCTCGTCGATGCGTCCCGTCGCAATCGCGATCGGCGCGGTCGGCCTCGTGGGCATCGGAGTCGGCACGTTTTTCGGGCTCAGCGCCTCCTCGTCGTGGTCGGACGCCAAGGACAGCTGCACGGACTACCCCAAAGGCTGCTCGAACGACGGCGTGAAGAAGCAAGAGTCGGCCTCGACCAAAGCGACCGTGTCCACCGTCGCCTTCATCGCAGGCGGCGCAGCGCTCGCCGTCGGCACGGTGCTCTGGTTCACCGCGGGCTCGGGCAACAAGCAGACGGCAATTGGGATTGGGCCCGGCATGATCGCAGCGCGAGGAAGTTTCTGATGGCAACGCGGTTCAAGCGATTCACGTCTTCGTTCGCGACACACAACGGGGTGCGCGCTGGACTCGTCGCGCTGGGTGCCATGCTCGCGGCCTGCTCGTCCCTGCTCGGTATCGAAGATCTCAGCGAGGAGCCGGGTGACGCCGGCGCTGGTGGCACCGCACAAGCCGGGAGCAGCAGCGGCGCAAACGGCGGCAAGTCCGGCAGCGGCACCGGGGGCGCCTCCGCGAATGGGGGCAAAGCGGGCGATTCAGGCAAGGGTGGTAGCGGCGCGGCGGGCGCAGGAGCGACCGGCGGCGGGGGAAGCTCCGGCGCGAGTGGCGGCTCGGGCGGGAGCACCGGGGGAAGTAGCGGAGCCGGCGGAAGCACCGGTGGCAGCGGTGGCTCCGGCGGGACCGACATGAACGGCGGTGAGGCAGGCATGGGCACCGTGGAAACGGGAGCCGTGAGCGGCACGATCATCGACTTCTGGGGCCACAAGCTCTCGGGCATTCCCGTGAAGATCGGCGACACGAGCGCCACGACGGACCAGAACGGAAAGTTCACGGTCGCCGACGTTCCCGAGACGTACGACGTGGCGTTCGTCATCCAGACCCAGTCTCCGACGGCCGTCTACGAGTGGGTGTATCTCGGACTAACCCGTCGCGATCCGACCCTGCAGGTCAAGACCGCTTTTGACTACAACGACGCGCATTTCTACGTGACGCAAGTGAACGGCGGCACCTTCGACTCGGGATTCTGGTTCCTCGGTTTCGGCAGCAACGACGGCGCCAACAGCGGGAGCGAATCGTTGACCACGACCTCCGGCGGCTTCGACAGGCGGCCGGAGTGGTACGGTCCCAACACGACGAACTGGACCCTCCACAGTTTGTTCCTCGATCAAACGGGCGGGATTCCGACCGACTACGTCGCCTACGAAACCAAGACGGCGGTGACGAACGCGAGCGACGTCAACACGCAGGACTTCGAGATGGATCTCTCGATGCAAGACATCACGACGGGGAACGTGAGCGGCGGCATCGTCGAGAGCTCGGGGCAAGGTCGCACGAACTCCGTGTACGTTCGCTTCACCAGCGGCGCCGCCGTGCCGGTCGTCGACCGCGTCGACGCGAGCGCCAATGCGTACCAGTACCTCGTGCCGGACTTGCCGAACGGCACCATCTCCGTGTGCGCCGCCGAGAGGCACGACGATTACAGCTACGCGATCGCGCACCGCGACCAACGGCAAGTCGGCGACACCGGCGTGGACCTCGTGATCCCGCCGCCCGTGGCCGGCCTCCTGCCACCCGACGAGACGGCGAACGTCGGTCCAACGACGCCGTTCACGTTCGGCGCGGGCGATCCGGAGAATAAGGGCTACCTCGTGCGCATCGAGAGCGAGTCGTACCGGCAAGGCGTGTTCATCGTCACCACCGAGCGAGAGCTGACGCTCGATCGGATCCCCGTCGTCGGGACCGGCTTGATCCTCAAGAACCAGTGGCACAACTGGGACGTCGAGACGCACGGCAAGTATGCGAGCGTCGACGCGATGGCAGGGCCGAACGGCTTCCTCGACAGCTTTGCCATGAACGACCACATCCCGCAGGGCCCGTCCCGCGCGGACGGCGCGTTCACCACCTCCATCGTCAGCGACTTTCAGACGGCTCCGTAGCCGGAAGGCTCGCGGCTTCGGTCCGCGCGCGCTGGAACGAGCGCCGCTACCCCGTGCGGCCGAGCGGCTTGCCGTCGCGGCTCGAGCGCACGTGGACGACGGCATCGGGCGGAGGCGCCTCCGGCTGGATCGTCACGTGCGTCAAGCCGTGTTGAGCGCGGAGCGCGTCGGCGACGCGCCGGCAGACTTCGGTGCCGTGCTCGCCGCGACAGAGGGTGACGTGCGCCGTCAGCGAGTCGAACCTTTCGGAGATGCGCCAGACGTGAAGATCGTGGACGTCAGCGACGCCCGGCGTCTCTCGGATAGTCCGCTCGACGGCCATGACGTCCACGTGCGGCGGCGCTGACTCGAGCAGGATCGCCGCCGTCTCCTTCAGCACGCGGAAGCCGCTCCACGCCACGAGCAGGGCGATGCCCACGGCAAGCAGCGGGTCGGCCCGCGTCCAACCGAGCGTGACAATCGCGACGCCGGCCAAAATCGCGGCGACGGAGCCGAGCGCGTCCGTCAGGACGTGGGCGAGGGCCGCGCGAACGTTGATGCTGTCGCGCTGCCCGCGCATGAGGAGGGCCGCCACGAGCAGGTTCACGACGAGCCCCGCGATCGCCGTGCCGAGCATCGCTTCGCCGCGGATGCCGACGGGGGAGAAGTAGCGCTCGCTCGCCTCCTTCAGGATGAGCACGGCGACGCCGGCGAGCAGCATGCCGTTCGCGAACGCAGCAAGCACCTCCGCGCGACGGTAGCCGTACGTCGAGCGCTCGGTGCGCGGCCGCGTCGCCACCCGCTGAGCGAAGAAGGCGAGCGCGAGCGCGCCGGCATCGGCGAGCATGTGGCCCGCGTCCGCGACGAGCGCGAGGCTGCGCGTCCAGAAACCCACGCCGGCTTCCACCGCCATGAATGACGCCGTGAGCACGAGCGCCGGCCCGAGCGCACTGCCTGCGCTCGCGCCATGACCACCGTGCGCGCCGTGACCGCCGTGACCGCCGTGCGCGCCGTGACCGCCGTGCGCTCCGTGGCCGCCGTGAGTCACGAACAGAAGCTAACGTTTCCGCTCGTGGCGAGCCAGGGTGCGGGCGGGTCAGGCGCGTGAAAGCGCGCGCTAGCCGCCAACCCACGGCGTCGTGCCCACCCAAAAATACAAGGGTTTTCGTGGGTTACCTCAGTATCACTCCCCGGGCGCTTGCACCCCTCGGGGGCGCGCGGAAATATCGGCCATGTTTGACAAGACATTGCGCGAATGCCTGACGTTCGACGACGTCATGCTCGTGCCCGCTTACAGCGAGGTCCTGCCGGCTGATGTCGAAGTGAAGACGCGCTTCACGAAGAACATCGACGTGAACGTCCCCATCGTCAGCGCGGCGATGGACTCGGTGACGGAAGCACGCGCGGCCATCGCGATGGCCCGCGCGGGCGGCATCGGCGTCATCCACAAGAACCTCCCGGTCGCGCAGCAAGCGCAGGAGGTTGACCGCGTGAAGCGCGCGGAGAGCGGCATCATCCTGAACCCGGTGACGGTGCGCCCGTCGCAGTCGCTGCGCGAGGCCGTGTCGGTCATGCGCGACAACGACGTGTCGGGCGTGCCGGTGGTCGAAGGCGACACGCCCGTCGGCATTCTCACCGCGCGCGACATCCGCTTCGAAAAGAATCTGGATCAGCCGGTGAGCGCGCTGATGACGACCGAGCTCGTGTCGGTCACGAGCGCCGTGAAGCCGGAAGAAGCACGCGAGCTGCTCCACAAGCATCGCATCGAGAAGCTCTTGGTCGTCGAGCAAGGCAAGCTCGTGGGTCTCATCACGATCAAGGATCTTTTGCAGGCCGAACGTAACCCGCTCGCCGTCAAGGACGAGCGTGGCCGCTTGCGGGTGGGCGCCGCCGTCGGTCCCGGCTCCGATCGGATTGCGCGAACGGAGGCGTTGGTCGAGGTGGGCGTGGACGTGATCGTGATCGATACGGCGCACGGACACTCGCGCGGCGTGCTCGACGCCGTCCGCGACACGAGGAAGCGCTTCCCGAATATGGAGCTCGTCGCGGGCAATATCGCAACGGCTGAAGCGGCGCGCGCGCTCATCGACGCGGGTGTCGACGCCATCAAGGTGGGCATCGGCCCGGGCAGCATCTGCACGACGCGCATCGTGGCAGGCATCGGCGTGCCGCAGATCACGGCCATCGCGGACTGCGCCGAGGTCGCCGAGCCACGCGGCATCCCGGTGATCGCCGACGGCGGCATCAAGTACTCCGGCGAGGTCACGAAGGCGCTGGCCGCGGGCGCCTCGACCGTGATGATTGGGTCGCTGTTCGCCGGAACGGACGAGGCACCCGGCGAGCTCGTGCTGTACCAGGGACGCAGCTACAAGGTTTACCGCGGCATGGGCTCACTCGGCGCGATGAAGCGGGGCAGCAAAGACCGCTACGGCCAGGCGGGCGCGGCGGACGAGAAGCTCGTTCCCGAGGGCATCG
This sequence comes from Polyangiaceae bacterium, assembly GCA_035558375.1. Lineage (GTDB taxonomy): Bacteria > Myxococcota_A > Polyangia > Polyangiales > Polyangiaceae > PMG-095. The sequence goes on along the minus strand of DATMCL010000456.1, from coordinate 527 downwards.
AAGGGCGCGTCCCGCATCGCGGCTCGCTCGCCAGCATCATCCAGCAGCTCGTCGGCGGCCTGCGCTCCGGCATGGGCTACACGGGCTCGAAGACGATCCCGGAGCTGCGCAAGAACGGGCAGTTCATCCGCATCACCAGCCAAGGACTCCGCGAGAGTCACGTTCACGACGTGATGATTTCCGAAGAAGCGCCGAATTATCACCTGTAGGAGAGTGGATCCTACGAGAGGTCGAGCTGAGTTTGAAAACGTTCGGGTGACTTGAGCGTCGACGACGGGGTCGCCCTGCCTGCTTCCCGCCGGGGAGGTGATTCCGACGCTTTGCTTTGTGTTGTTTTCGGGGCCCCAGCCCCGAAAACGGGTTTCCGATGACTACACCGTCCGGCTGGACCGTCTCCGCCGCGAGCGGACAAATGTTCGAATTCGAACATTGCCGGCGACCGCTGCCGGGTCGTCGGCGCGCTACTTCAGGAGCTCGAAGAGGTTCGAGTAGCTGTCGGTCCAGAGCACCTTGCGCGTCGCGGGTGG
>DATMCL010000455.1:0-10342 GCA_035558375.1 Polyangiaceae bacterium | reverse complement strand
CCGACGCCGAGAGGATCATCGAGTCGCGCGTCGCGTCGTCGCCCTTCCATTCGCTGCCGAGCATGCGCTTCACGAGCTCGGCGCTCTGCTCGTCGCTGAGCGGCTCGAGCCGTATCGCAGTGGCGCTGCGCCAGAGCTCCTCGTCCTCGCGCAGCACGGAGAGGCAGCGGCTCATGCCTTCGTCCTCTTCGCGGTAGCTCAGGATCAGGAAGAGCGGCGGATGTGCGGAGGCGCGCAGCAGATCGCGCAGCAAGACCCCGCTGTCCTGGTCGCCCCACTGCAGATCGTCGAGCCACACGACGACGCGGCGGCGCGTCGCGACGCGGTTCAAGAGCTCGCGAATCGCGGCGAACGCCTGGTGCCGCTTCTCACGATCGGGGACCTCCGAGAGCGGCGCGAAGGTATCGAGCCCGAGCGCCTTCGCGAGCACGGGAAACACCTGCGTGAGCGCGGCGTGCTGGCCGGGCGGCAGCGCGCGGTCCTCCGGACCGAGCACGTTCGTGACCTCGCGGCTGAGCTCGTCGATGAACCCGTCGAGCGCGTTGAACACGAGCGCTTCCTGCGGGTGGCAGCGCGAGCGCAGACCGAGCGTGCGCCCGCCCGCCTCGACCTTCGCGAAAAAGGCCTTGAGCAGCGAGCTCTTGCCGACGCCGGAAGCGCCGAGCACGCGCACGACGCGGGTTCCGGTCGGTCCCGCTTCTTCGAACAGACGCTCGAGCGTTGCGAGCTCGGTCTCGCGCCCGATGAGCTCCACCGAGGTACGGGCCGGCGGATTCGAGGTCTGGCCGCTCTCGCGCGCCGTCGTGCCGCCGAGGCAGCGGAGGATCTCGTCGGCGTGCGGTCGCTTGTCTGCCTCGACGTGGAGCAAGCGCCCAATCAGGCGATCGAGGTCCTCCGGCAGATCGAAACCGCGCTCGCGCAGGCTGATCGGGCTCGTCGCCGTCTTGCTCATCAGGCCGAGGCGTGACGGCAGATCCCCCGCCACCGCCTCGTGCAGGGTCATGCCGAACGAGTACCAATCCGAAGCCGTCGAAGCGGCGCCGCCCCAGAGCTGCTCGGGTGCCATGTACGGCAGCGTTCCTCCGAGGCGCTCCGAGGTCGCGTCGGTGGTGCGCGGAACGGTGGAGGTCAGCCCGAAATCGAGCAGTACGACGCGCCCCGCCTCCGTCACGAGCACGTTGGAGGGCTTGATGTCGCGGTGCAGCTTGTCGCCCTGGTGCAAAGCGTCCAGTGCCAGTGCCAGCTGCCGGGCGATGTCACGAAAGCGCGTTATGCGCGTGCTCGCCTCGACGCCGCTTTGGAACAAGCTCCGCACGGTCTTGCCCACGTCGCGACCGCGAATCAGCTCCATCGTGAAGAAGCACGATTCTTCGTCGATCACGAGGTCGTGCAGGACCACCAGATTCGGGTGCACGATGTCGCTCAGCGCGCGAAACTCGCTCTTCAGGCGCAGCCGGTCCTCGACGGTGAAGCCGTGCAAGACCTTGAGCGCCACCTCGTGCCCCGCGAGACGGTCGTACGCGCGATACACCGCGCCCATACCGCCGCTGCCGAGCTCCTGGATGGCCTGGAAGCGGTTGGGCAGCCTGAGGTGACCGAGCGAGCCGCGTGATCCGCGCACTCGCGGGTGGGAGTCGCGGAAGGTGGCTGGGGCGTCCGTCGCACCGAACGTCGCGACCGAGTCCGCGTGCTCTTCACGCTCCGGGAAAGCCATAGAAAGAAGGAAAGGTACCTTAGTTTGTGAGGGGCGTCCCGTCCGCTTCGAGCCCTTTTTTCTGCCGATTGACAGCGTGCTTCGGCGGACGGTAGGAGCCAGGAATGATTACGAGTCGCGCGTTCTTCCTCGTTCTCAGCTTGGGAATGTTTTCAGGCTGCAACATGACCAATCTCGCCGCCGGCTCGACGGTGCAGATCATCGGCAAAGCCTGGCCCGCGATCGAGCGCTACGAGGACACGGAGCTCGCCGCAGAGGGCATTCCGGCTTCGATCGCCACGATGGAGGGGCTCCTCGAGATTCGACCCGACGACACGGAGCTCCGCGGGCTCCTGGCCGAGGCGTACGGCTCTTTTGCCTTCGGCTTCATGGAGGATCGCATGGAGGCGGCGCTCGTGAAGGACGACGAGGAGGGAAGCGAGCACTACCGGAAGCGCGCCGCGATGGCGTACACGCGCGGGCGCGAGCTCGCGCTCGGCAGCCTGACGCTCTGGGAGGAAGACGACGGCGGGGCGGAAGGGCATATCAAGAAAGGTCTGCCCGCCTGGACAGAGTACTTGAAAAAATTCGACGACGCGGAAAAGCAGGTCCCGACGCTGTTCTGGGCGGCTTATTGCTGGGGTCGCTACATCGGGATCAATCGCGACGACGTGAACGCCTTGGCCGACCTGCCGTTCGTCACGGCGCTCTCGGAGCGGCTGTTCGCCCTCGACCACACGTACTTCGGGTACGCCCCGCACGCTTTGCGCGCCGGCCTGATCGGAACGGCGCCCGCGCAGCTCGGCGGCAAGCCCCTCGAGGCGAAGAAGGAGTTCGAGACCGCCATCCAGGCGACCGGCGGCAAGAACCTCATGTACATGGTGGTCGAAGCGCAGATTGTCGCGGTCGCGCTCCAGGACCGCGCGCTCTACAAGAAGCTCCTCACGACGACGCTCGACGCGCCGAAGGATCTCGATCCGAACCAGCGGCTACTCAATCAGCTCGCCAAGCGTCGCGCCGAGCGCTACCTCTCCCAAACGGACCAGCTCTTCCCGCCGGAAGAGGCCCCGGCCGGCGCACCCGCTGCGGAGCCGGCACCCGCGTCCCCGGCGCCGGCCGCCGCACCCCATCCCTGAATTTTCCAGCAGTTGAATCATCCTGAGCCGAAATTCGTCGGTCCGTAGTCGAAGTCTTGCCGCCGCGCGCGTATGACCGGAGAAGCACCGCGATGTTCATGAAAACCCACCCGTTCTGGCCTATCGCCCTGATCCTCGGCCTGCTCGGCTTCTCCGCCGTCGGCATCGCGGAGGACAAGCCGCAGACCAAGACGATCTCGATCGCGACGCTCGCGCCTCCCGGCTCGACCTGGATGAAGGTGTTCGAAGCGTGGAACCGCGAGGTGCGGCGCCGCTCGAACAAGTCGCTCGAGCTTCGCTTCTACGCGGGCGGCGTGCAGGGTGACGAGTCGGAGGTCATCCGCAAGATCCGGAGCGGACGTCTCGACGGTGCCGCGGTGACCGGGGTGGGCCTCTCGCAGATCTACCGGCCTGCGCTCGTGTTCCAGATGCCGGGCATCCTCAAGAGCTACGCGCAGCTCGACGCCGCGCGCGCCGCCATCACGCCGGAGATGAATCCGAAGTTCGCAGAGGCGGGCTTCCAGCTGCTTGGCTGGGCGGACGTTGGCCAGTCGTACGTCTTCTCGACGGCAGTAGTGACCAAGCCTTCCGACCTCGGGCCGCGCAAGCCCTGGGTCTGGCGCGACGACATCGTCCTGCCGGCGTTCTTCAAGGTCGTGAAGTCGAACCCCGTGCCGCTCCAACTGCCGGAGGTGCTCGGCGCTCTGCAGACGAACCGTGTCGATACCGTGATCACGACGCCGGTCGCCGCCGTCGCGCTCCAGTGGTCGTCGCGTGTTTCGCAGATGCTCGACTTTCCGCTCACCGTCGTGCTCGGCGGCACCGTCATGGGCCAAAAGCAGTGGGACTCCCTCACGCCCGAGCAGAAGACGATCATGACGGAAACGTCGGCGCAGTTTCACGCCCTCGCGCGGAAGAATTTGCGTGCGGATGAAGAGAAGGCGCTCGCTTCCATCAAGGAGCACAACATCAAGGTGACCAAGCCTTCCGAAGCCGACAAGGCCGAGTGGGTGAAGGTTGGCGCCGAGGTCCGCAAGGCCCTCACCGGTCAGATTGCCGATCAGGCCCTCGTCGATCGCGTCGCGGCGTTCGGTAAGTAATCGCGCCGCTCGTCGCCGACAGAACATGACGCGTCGGGTCGTTCCGGCGCGTCGGGGACGCGGGTTTAGCGTGTGTTGGCAGCTAACCTATAGGTAGACTGCGCCCCCGCCATGGCCGGAGCCGCCCCGACCGCAAAACCCGCCCCATTTCTGCGCCCGCTCGACGTGCTCGACCGCGGCATCTTGCTCGCCGAGGCGAGCCTGAGCCTCGTCGTCGTCGGCGTGATGGTGCTCGTCGCGATCATCGAGTCGACGGCAACGCTCTTTCACATCTCGCACCCAGCGCTCGACTCGGCGAGCGACGTGCTGATGCACGGCACGATCTGGGCCGCGCTGCTCGGCGCGAGTTACGCGACGCGCGAGCGCCGGCACCTCGCGATCGACGCGCTCGGTCGGCTCTTGCCCGATCGCATCCGGCGCGTCGTGGTGGCGATCGCGGCGACGTTCGGCGCCGTCGTCGCCTTCACGCTCGCCTACGGCCTCTACACGCAGCTCCTCGAGCAGGTCGCGTCCGCTCACGAGCAGCTCCGCTTGCTCGCGGCGCGCGGCATCGGCCAGACCGGCGTCGACAAGAGCTACGAGTTCCAGTTCATCATCCCGGCCGCCTTCGTGCTGATCGCCGTGCGCCTGCTCCTGCACGCGTTCCACGAATGGATTGCCGCGCAGCAGAGCGCACCCGGGCTGACGGAGCCGCCACCGCATGCCCTCGATCCCGAGGTCGCGCGCGTGGCGCCGGTCTCGCAGGCTACCGGGACGGAGGCGGTCATCGCGCTCGCCGCATTGCTGCTGCTCCTGCCGCTCGCGCGGGGCACGACGGTCATCGGTCCGCTCTCGCTCGGCGTGCTGCTCACGGTGCTGCTGATTGGCGTGCCGTTCCTGCTCCGGAAGAAAAACACGGGCTCGTTCGCGCCGACCGCGCCCCTTCCGGCTCGCTACGCCGAGAATGCCACGCCGGCGCAGCTCGGTACGGCGGCGGCCGGTGTCGCCGTCGTCCTGGTCCTGTGCTGGTTCGGCATGGCGCACATCACGTCGATCCCGATCGCGTGGGGCGTGATGTTCTGCGTGCTGATGGCGCTGATGGGCGCGCCGCTCTTCAGCTTCCTCGGCGGGCTCGCGCTGTTCCTGTGGGCACACGGCTCGGACACGGTCCGCGCCATGTCGCTCGCGAACTCGGTGGAGGACGTGCTCGGCCCGCACTTCGCGCGCATGAGCATCCTGCCGACGATTCCGGTCTTCACGCTCGCCGGCTACTTGATGAGCGAATCGAAGACGCCCCAGCGCCTGGTGCGTGTCGCGCGCGCCCTTTTGGGCTTCATGCCGGGCGGCCTCGGCGTCGTGTGCATCCTGGCCTCGGCGTTCTTCACGATCTTCAGCGGGGCGAGCGGCATCACGATCGTCGCCATCGGCGGGCTCTTGCTGCCGGCGCTGCTCAAGGATCGTTACCCCGAGAAATTCTCGCTCGGTCTCGTGACCACGGGCGGCGCGCTCGGCATCACCTTTCCGCCCTGTCTGCCGCTCATCGTGTACGGCATCGTCGCCGGGCTCCAAGAGGTTCCGCCCGGCCACGAGCGGCTCGCGCTCGACAAGTTCCTGCTCGCGGGCCTGCGTCCCGGCGCGCTGCTGATCGGCCTTCTGATCGTGTACGCGGTCATCGTCGGCATGCGCTCCAAGGTGCCGCGCTCGAAGTTCGATCTGAACGAGGCGCTCGCGGCGCTGTGGGAGGCGAAGTGGGAGCTGATGCTGCCCGTCTTCCTGCTCGGCGGCCTCGCGACCGGCGTGTTCAGCCCGGTGAACGCCGCGGCCTTCACGGCGTTCTACGTGCTGATCATCGAGGTCTTCTTCTACAAGGACCTGTCGCTCACGCGCGATCTGCCGCGCATCGTGCCGGATTCGATGGTGCTCGTGGGCGCGATCTTCGTGAAGCTCTGCGCGGCGACGGTGCTCACGTTCTACTTCGTCCAGGCGCAGACGGCCGATCGCCTCTTCGAAGCGCTCACCTGTGGTCCGCCGGCGGAGGCGTATCTCGCGGCTCACTCCGACACGATGTCGACGTGCCGTGAGGCCGTCGACGCGCTGGCCGAGGTCGGGAAAAACGCGGGCGGCCTCATCGATTCGCCCACGACGTTCCTGCTCGCGCTCAACGTGTTCTTGTTGGTCGTGGGGATGCTGATGGACATCTTCTCGGCCATCGTCGTGATCGTGCCGCTCATCATGGGCATCGCGATCCACTTCAACATCAACCCGTATCATCTCGGCATCGTGTTCCTGCTCAATCTCGAGATTGGGTATTTGATGCCGCCGATGGGGCTCAATCTGTTCATCGCCGGCTTCCGCTTCAACCGGCCGGTGCCCGATCTCTATCGCGTGGTCCTGCCCTTCATCGGGATCTTCGTGGTCGCGCTGCTCATCACCACCTACGTCCCCGGGCTCACGGTCGCGGAAGCGGCGGAGCAGAAGCCGCGCACGCCGTCCGCCCTGGCCCCGCCCACCGCGACTCCGCCGCCCTCGGCGGTCGCCACCGCGTCGACGTCGGCAGGCGTCGCTCCGCCCGCCGCCTCGGGCGCTGCGCCCGCGGATTGCGAAGAGCCTCGTGACGGCGAGTCGTTTGCCGACTTCGACAAGCGCTGCAACGTGACGGGCGCCGCGCCACCCGCCTCGGCCGCCCCGCCCGCCTCGGCGGCACCGCCGGCGGCGAGCGCTGGCGGCGCCGACTGTGAGGCGCCGCGACCCGAGGAGTCGTTCGCCGACTTCGACAAGCGCTGTAACGTGACCGGCGGAGCGCCGTAACGAGCGCGCCGCCAGATTGGCGTGAATGCCGGCAAATCGGCGTTCGTCGAATCGGTTCGCGCTGGAAACGGGCCGGCTCCGCTTGCGGCCGTTCCGAATCCGCGCACTATTGCGGCGACTTTGGACGAGACGCGGACCTATCTCAGCCGGCGCGACTGCCTGAAGGTCGCGATCGCGGGCGGCGCCATGGGCTTCGCCGGCGGCTGCCGGCACGCCGAGCAGGCTCGCAAGGCACCCGAAGCGGATGCCGGCGCACGGGCCGAACCGGCGGCGAGCGCGCTCAGCATCAATCGGCCGCGCCTCCGGGGCGAGGACTTCACGCACGGCCACGCCAAGCGCGATGGCGTTTCGTTCCCCCGCGCCTCTCGCGCCGAATCGTGCGAGGTCGTGATCATCGGTGGGGGGCCGAGCGGCCTCTGCGCGGCGCACCTGCTCGCCGATCGCGACATCGTGCTGCTCGAGAAGGAGTCGCGCTGGGGCGGCAACTGCTCCACCGACGAGTGGGAAGGCATCCCTTACTCGACCGGCGCCGCCTTCTACAGCGAGGGCGACACCGAGCTCGTCGAGCTGCTCCGCTCGGTGGGCGTGCCGGGCCAGAAGGTGCACGGCGGCGATTCGCTCATCGTCGGTGGAGAGCCGTACTTCGACTTCTTCGGCGCCGGCGCCAATCGACTGCCTTTCCCGGAGCACGTGCGCGACGACTTCAAGCGCTCGTTCGAGCGCGCGATGCACTTCCACCGGCATCGCGACAGCGACGAGCTCGATCGCCTTTCGTTCGTGGATTTCCTCTCACCCTACGGGGTAGAGCTCCGCGAATTCTGGCAGCGTTACGCGGCGTCGAACTGGGGCGGCGCTCCGGAGCACACCTCGTTGCGCGTCGGCGTCCAAGCGTATGGCTGGCTCGAAGGTACGGAGAAGCGGCTGACCTACCCCGGCGGCCTCGGGGTCGCCACCAAGGCGCTCGCGCGCGCCCTCGAGCCGAAGCTCGGCTCGCGCATGCGCCAGCGCTCGTTCGTGCACCACGTGGAGACCGACGGGAACGAGGTGCTCGTTCACGCGGTGACCGACGGCGAGCCGTCGCTCCTGCGCGCGAAGGCGGTGATCCTCGCCGTTCCGAAATTCCTCGCGGCGCGCCTCGTGCCTGAGCTCCCCGACGCGCAGCGCGAAGCGATGCAGGGCTTTCGCTACTCGCCGTACGCAGTGCTCAACGTGTGCCTGAATCGCCGTGGCCCCGAGCCCGCTTACGACAACTGGTTCTTGGACACGCCCTTCGCCGACTTCATCCCCGCCGACTGGGTCACCTACGCCGGCAAGGGCCCCGACGCGCGCAAGACGGTACTCACCGTCTATCACCCGCTCGCCGAGCCACGCCGCGCCGAGCTCCTCGACGACGCGCGCTTGGTGGAGCTGTCGGAAGACACGGTCCGCCACCTCACCCGCCACTTTCCGAGCATCAAAGAAGAAGTGGCCGAGGTCCGCGCCTTCCGCCGCGGTCACGCCCTGCCCATCCCGACCCCCGGCCAACTCGAGCGAGCGAACGTCGCCGCGCGCTCCCACGGGCGCATTCTCTTCGCTCACAGCGATAGCCGTGGGGACGTCTCGTCGCTCCCGGGTGCGCTACGCGCCGCCAAAGAAGCCGTTCACGCCTTCGCCGCCGTCGAGCCCCGCGCGAAAGCGACGGCGCGCGCCGTCACGGGCTGAGCGCTCTTCTTCCGCCCGTGAACGTGAACGTGCCCCGACGTGCGCGCGCGGACGTGTCGGGCACGTTCACGTTGATGCAGCTGAACGCTGCGGGAGCGTAGGACCGCCCCCGCCGCCGCGCGCCGCGTTCGACCCCGCGTTACGCGTCGATGAGCGGCAGATCGCCGAGGTAGTCGCCCTTCCCGAGCTCGACGCCCGCTTGGCGCAGGATGTCGTAAGCCGTCACGACGTGGAAGTAGAAGTTCGGGATCTGGCGAGCGAAGAGGTAGTCTTGCGCGCGCAGCGCCTTGTTCGGCGGGTAGGCGAGCTTGATCGGCTTGTCGGGCGTCACGGAGGCGAAGTCCGCCTCGGTACAGCTGTCGACGAAGGCGAGCGCCTTGGCGATGCGAGCGTGAAGCTCTTCGAAGGTTTTCTCCGTGTCCTCGTGCTTCGGAGCCGCCTTGCCCGAGAGGTTGGCCGCGGCCGCCTTGGCGTTGTCACAGGCGATGCGGATCTGCGCCACGAAGGGCAGCATGTCGGGAGCGAGGCGTGCCCCCAGGATGTTGTTCACGTCGAAGCCGCGCTTGGTGGCGTACGCCTCGGCCTTGCCGAGGACGGCGTCGAGGTTTTTGAGCGAGCGCGCAAACTGTCGGATCGTCAGGTAGTACATGCCCGAGAGCCTGGGGCTGGCCCCCGCATGCGGCAAGCCCCAGGCGGCTGACGCGGTGCGGCTTAGAAACGACCGCCGAGCACGGCGCCCGCGCCGTTGCGGCTCACGGTCGGAAGCACGTAGGTCGCCTTGGCCTGGCTGCTGTCCCCGGAGCCGGCGAGGCTCAAGCCGAACAATACCGCGCCGCCCGCCTGCGCGAGGCCGAGTGTGAACGCGATGATGCGATAGCTGAGCTCCGTGTTCTCCGTGGCGCCGAGGATGAAGGAGCCCGCGATCGGAATGAAAGAAAGTTCCTTCGAGTCGCAGCCGCGCCAGCTGTTGCTGTCGGCGCACACGCCGTAGTTGATACCGATCGTCGCGCCATAGCCGATCGCGAAAAGCGAGATGCCTCCGGCCAGCATGGCCGTGTTTGCGCCGCCGCGTTTGGTCGGCCCTTGGTCCTTCGCGGGCGCTGCCGCCGGTGGGGGATTCACGACGACCGGAGGCGGTGGAGGCGGTGGAGGCGGCGCGACCGCTGCTGCCGCGGCCGAAACCAAGCACGTTCCGTCGGGCGCGACCTGATTCGAAGGGCACGGCTCGCTCGCAGGAGCGGGAGGTGGAGGCGGTGGCGGTGGCGGCACTGAAGCCGACGCGCACTGGCACGGCTCGAGGCCGGTGCCCGCGGCGTTGCAGCGCTGGATTGCGAAGCCACCGGCGGGACACGCGCACGAGAATTGCTGACCGGGAACGCAGGCCTGTTGCGCGCTCTGTGCGTGGGCCGAGGCCGCGCGCAGCAGCACGAGTGCGGCGCCGAGAGAGCCCGTGATCGCGGCGTGAGTGACTGCGCGCGCGAACCTCATCGAGGCGCTCCACGCCGAGTGCGGCGGCGCCGTGCGACGAGCGCGCCGAGCGCCATGACGGCGAGCAACGCGCGCGCGGTCGTGTCGTGGGTCACGCCTTGCCGCAACGCGCAGCTACCTTCTGCGGGCCAAGACTTGCTCGAGTCGTCGTCATCGTCGCCCTCGTCGCCGGCGTTGCTCGTCGAGGTACCACTCGAGCCGCCGCGCGTGCTCGAGCCACCGGAGCCGCCGCGCGCGGTCGAGCCGCCGGACCCGCCCGTTCCGCCGCGTGCGCCCGACCCGCCGGTGCCACCGCGTGCGCTCGAGCCACCGGAGCCGCCTGTTCCGCCGCGTGCGCTCGCCCCGCCGGTACCTCCGCTTCCGCCGCGTGCACTCGAGCCGCCGGTACCGCCGCTGCCGACGGTGCCACCGGTGCCACCGGTGCCACCGGTGCCGCC
>DATMCL010000454.1:0-16469 GCA_035558375.1 Polyangiaceae bacterium | reverse complement strand
ACGAAGAACTACGGCTTCATCTGGGCGATGGCCGGAGAGAATCAGGACTACACGGACATGAACGTCCTCGACCTCTGCCAGCTGCGCTGAGGGACCCCGAAACGCGGCGAAACGCTACGAAAACCGGCGCGGCCCGTTGCGCGCCTGGCCGCGTGCACGCTCGTCGCCCACCGTGGGGTCGCGCTCACCCGGAGTGACGGCAGCCGGGAACCGTCCCGGCCCGGGAAACTCGATTTGGGGTTAGATTCGCCCCTAAACTCGGGCATTCGGGTACCCGTATCGACAGGGTCCCCTTAAGTCATGTCTTCGACCCGCAAAAGCACGCAAGATCTCACGCTCCACGTGCTCGTGGTCGAAAGCGAGCCCGCCGAAGTCAGCCGGACTGCCGCGCGCCTGTTGAACGAAGGCGTCGATGTAAGCACTTGTCGTACCCCGTTCGGCCTGGCCGAGCGGGTGGCCCGCATCCAGCCGGACGTGGTCTTGATGGATGTGCTCATGCGCGGGCTGGACGCCAAGGAGCTCGCCCAGCTGGCCGCTATCTGCACGGGCGGCAAGCCGGCCCTCGTCGTGCATACGAAGATGCTGAAGGCGATGATTCGCCGTGTGGTCGACCCGCGCGCCGTCTACGGCTTCATCCCGAAGAGCGACGACGATGCCGCGTTCGTGCGCGCGTTCCGCGACATCGGCGATCGCATCGTCTCCGACATGCCGACGGCAGTCTTCATCCCGCGCCTCGTCGGTGTGATGAGCGGCACGTACGCCATGAACCCGACCGCGGCTCCGACGGCGAAGTCGGCGCGGAAGTAGGCGCCGTCCTGACTGCACGGGCGCTGGTCGTTCGGACCATCGTCGGCGGGGCTCGCCACGCGACCGGCAAGGCCGTTGCCAGCCTCGCCGCGAGCTCAAACACCTCGGCTCGACCACGCTCGGACGGGCTAGAGCGCGCTTGGTCCGTTGAAATTCAGGGCGAGGCCATCGACCGCCGCCGGTGCCGGGCTTTCCGGCCAAAGTCGTGGATCGCGACCGCGACGAGCAGCCAAATCAGCGGCTCCACCTGATAGCGGTAACGCGCCGATTCGCCGATCGTGAAGAGGGCGCTCGTCAGCGCCACGTAGCCGAGCTGTGCGAGCGCGAAGGCGAGCACCGCCGCGCGTGCACGACGATACCGGACGCGGCTCCGAAAGGTCGCGCGGAGCCGCGCGAGCGGCAGGATGAGGAAGAGCGGCAGGAGCACGTAGAGCCCGACGGGCTTGGCGAACAGCCGGTGCACGACGCCGTTGTAGAAATCGGCGTACGCGCCGACGATGCGATCGTGATTGGCATGAGGCGAGTCGGGACGCTTGTCGTGCGGGTGCCACTCGGTGGTCGGGCCGAAGAACTGCTCGAGTCCGAGCAGCGCCGTCGACGCGTAGTCGCCGGGGCGTGCCGCGAGGTAGACAAGCGCGTCATCGCGGCGCCGCTTCATCACGTCGATCATCAGGGGATGGTTGAAGTTCGGCGAGTGAAACGTCGGGCGCTCGAGCCGGTCGAGCACGGGCGAGCGCCCATCCACGCGCTCCGGAAAATACGGAAGGTACGCGGCGGGCCCGGAGTAGACGTGAAGCCCGGCGAGCGGCGAGAGCTTGCCGTCCGCGATCCAGGCCGCGCGTTCCTCGGGGGCGAGCCGATCGACGGTGACGTGAGTCAGGTTGCCACCGGCCGCCGAGGTGGCGCCGAAGATGCCGAAGAGCGCCCAGTTCTTGACGTAGAGCGCAAGCAAGAGGGCTAGAGCGGGCGCGGCGGCCGTGAGCACGGGGCGGCGGCTCGAGCCCGGCACGAAGTGGAGCGCCAGGGCGAGCATGCCCGCGAACCACACGAGGTGAAACGAGCTCCGAAACCAACCGATCACGGCGCACGCCGCGAAGAAGCCGAGGAGCGCACGCGAGCCCGGGCGCTTCACGGCAGCATGAAGCAGGGCGCCGGCGAGCGTGAGCAGCGCCGCGACGAGGTGCTCGTAGAGAAAGACGTGCTCGAGGTAGATCGCCTGCGGGACGATCGAGAACGCGAGCGCGAGCGCGAACGCGGTGCGGCCACGGAGACCGACGGCGCGCGCGAGGTAGAGGAGCGAGTTGACGAGCACGAGCCCGAGCGACCAAAACGAAAGCTCGGCGACGAGCCCCGCGTGCGTCCCGCCGAGCAAGAGCGCGATCGACGCGAGCAGGTTCATGCCCGGCGGGTAGGCGTGAAAGTAGTAGACGCAGTCGAACGGGCGCCCGACGAGATCCACCGGATCGCTCAAGAACATCCAGTTGAGGTCGAAGTCGTACCGGAGCCCGCTCGCGGCCAAGATGAGCCGCACGATCAGGAACGAGACCGAAAGCAGCACGTGTTCGCGCGGCAAAGTCCGCCCGGCGATCGTCACGGCCCGACGATAGCCCGAGGCCGGCCGAGCGCGACGAGCCAAGCATGAAGCGGCTCGAAGCTCCGAAAATGCCCGAGAACGAAGTCGACGAACCGCGCCGTACGGAGCTCCGGCGGGTGCTCGATATCGAGCGTCGTGAAGAGGCCCCGATGCTTCAAGAGCGCAGCCCGGGCATGCTCCGCCGGCACGCCCCGCGGCACGCGCTTGTAGCCTTCGCCGCCGACGCAGTACCCGCCCGCACGTAGCGCGGCGACGATGGCCACGAGCTCGGAGCCGCGCTCGTCGTCGAGCACCTGCTCACGATAGCGCTCGAGCGTCCCCTTTTGGAGCTCGATCATTCCGCCCGCGAGCACGACTCGCGACGCGGTGACCCGCAGGTAGAAGCCCGAGTTGTCCCAAGCGCGACGCGGCCCGGACCAGAACCAGAGATCGAGCGACTCCTTGTACGGCGGTCGCTTGGCGTTCGGGAACTGGCGGCGGCGCTCCATGGCCTTGATGGACCCGCGAACGCGCGGGGTCGCGTGGATCTCTGGGTCGAGCGCTTTGAGCCCGGGGGAGAGCGCCTCGACCAGCGCTTTTGCCGGCTCGACGAGCGCCGTTTCGCACTCTGCGCGGTGCGCCTCGAACCAGCTTCGCTCGTTGTGGCGAGCGAGCTCGGCGAGGAAGTGAAACGTGCTTTCCGAGAATCCGGCAAACGGCATGGCTCAGTCGGCAGTTCTAACGGCAATGTGGAATCGCAGCCTGACGGTACACGCCGAGGCGGAGCGAGGCCATTCTCGCCTTCCCGCTGCCGGATCGCGGGTGCGAGGATGGGTGGCACGCTTGAAGCCCATGTTGCCTCGATCGTTGTCCGCAGCGCGCGTCGCCGTCGCCGCCTGGGTGGTGCTCGCCGCGTGCAGCGGGCAATCGGATTTTCGCGGCGACCGGAGCGGCTCGGGCGCGCAAGGCACGGAAGCTTCCGGTGCCACGGGTGGCGGGGCGAGCTCCGCGGGACAGGGCGGCTCGAGCGCGATGAGCTCGAGTGGCGGCAGCTTCATGAGCGCTGCAGGACGCGGCGCGAGTAGCGCGGGGACCGCGAGCGTCGGGACCGTCAGTGGAGGAACCGGCGGCAGCGGCGCGAGCACGGGCATGCCGAGCGCCGCAGGAACGTCGAATGGCGGCTCGAGCCCCGATGTCCCGCCGAGCGATCTGCCGCCCGCGAATTGGGACACGCTGAAGCTCGTGCTCACGGGCACGACGCCGCCGTGCACGAGCTCTACGTGCCACGGCAATGCGGGCGGCAAGGGCGGCTTCGGTTTCCCCGTGAAGAACGACGCGCAGCTCTACACGCAGCTCACCACGCACGTCGTCAAGGATTGCGGGAGTATTCCCCTCGTGACGCCGGGCGATCCGGAGAAGAGCGCCCTCATCATGGTGCTCAGCGGGCCGTGCAGCGACGACCTCGAGCGCATGCCGCGCGGATGCACGGACGTGGACGGAAATTGCGTGCCCCCGGAGTACATCGACGCCCTCGCGCAGTGGATTGCCGAGGGCGCCGCGCACCCGTAGCGCTACTTCACGTCGACGTAGAAATCCTTGCTCTCGAGGTTCGTGATCGGTCCCGACCAGATCTCGAAGCCGACGGCCACGGCGTTCACTTGAGTGCCCGTGATGGTGAGGTTGCGCATTTGAGCGTCGCGGATGAAGTCCATCACGTCGAACTCGATCTCCGAGCTGTCCATGCCCTCTTGCCGCACCCAATTGATGATCGGCCGGTTGTTGACGGTTCCGCTCCAGATGTCCCAGACGCCGGGCGCGTTCGCGACCGTGATACCCGTGAACATCGACTTCGAGCCGGCAGGCTGCTCGCCGGGCGGATCGCGCAGCCAGACCATGAGGTACATGCCGAAGCCGGTCGAGGTGCCGAGCCAAATGTCGTACGCGGCGTTGTAGGGGCCCGTGTTGCCGTTCGCGGCCCAGCGCCAGCCCGTCTTGAGCGACGTGATCTGATCCATCGCCTTCGGCAAGCCGCAGGCGGGGACTTGTGCCACCGAGTACTTTCCGCAGAACACACTTGGGTACGATGCGGGCTGACCGCCCGAGCCACGCGAGCCCTCCATTGCTTCGACGATGAAGGACGTGCCGTTCCAGGAGACCGTGTGGCTCGTAAAGCCGGGGCCCCAGCCGTTCGTGATGAGCTCGTAGGGCACGCCATTGCGACCGACCTCCGTCGTCTCGTACTGCTCCATCGAGCGGCCCATCCCGGTCATCATGCCGTTGCCGAGGCCGTCGCCACCGGTGGTGCTGCCGGCTGCTCCCGCCGCGCCCGCCGCTGCGCCAGCACCGCCGCCCGAGCCGAGCCCCGCCGCGCCTGCCGGACCGGAGCCGCTCGCGCCTGCGGGACCCGAGCCGCTCGCGCCCGATGTCGAGCCGCCGGTGCCGCTCCCGCCCGTGCCGGTTCCGCCGGTCGCGCTGCCGCCCGTGCCGGTTCCGCCGTTCGTTGGGGGCGCGCCGCCCGTCCCTGCGCCCGTGCCGCCTTGACCGCCCGGCTGCGCGCTGCCGCCGTTCGCTGCGGCCCCGCCGCCGGACGAGCCGCCCGACGACGCTCCGCCCGTACCGCCGGACGCACCCTGGCTACCGCCGCCGTTGTCGTCGTCCCCGTTGGAGCTGCCGCTCGAGCAGGCAGCGGTGAGCAGGGCGGTGGTCGAGATGCAGACGAGGGCGAGACGAAGGTCCAAAGCGGCGACTCCTAGGCAAGCAAAGCGCCGCGCGGCGCACTGGAACCGGTACCAGTTCGTACCACGCCCCAGTGATCGCGCAATCGGATTCGAGCGAAATTCTAGCTGATTTATGCCAGAATTTCAGTCGCGCCCAAGCCTTCCGTCAGGACTGCTGGAAGATTTATGGTTACAGTGCGTCACTCCTCTTGGTGTGGGCGAACCGAAACCTCACCTCGCGCGCAGCCGCTAGCGGCACGCAGCGGATGGCGCTCGCCGGCGGCGCGCTCCTCATGGCGTGCAACGCGATCCTCGGGATCGACGACGGCTACCACACGGTCGGTAAAGGTAACGGTGGCACGAGCGGGGCGAACGGCGGCAACGGAGCAACCGGCGGCTCGAGCGGCACGAGCGGATCGATCGGGAACCACGGCGGCACGAGCGGCAGCGGCAACGCGGGCAATGCCGCGACGGGCGCGACGGGGCAAGCCGGCGACGGAGACGCGGGCAGCGGCGATACAACGGGAGCGGCTGGCACCGGCACGAGCGGGAACGGGGGCTCGGGCGCGTCGGCAACCGGTGGCTCGAGCGCAACGGGCGGTACAGGCGGCACTGGCGGAAGCTCGGTCGGGAGCGGCGGTACCGCCGGCGACGCGGGACAGGCCGGGCAAGGCGGCCCGCCCGAGGTCACGAACGCGCTCGTGACCTCGGCGATCTCCGCCTACTGGCAGACCACGACGTGGACGGAATCGAGCAACTCGCCGACGGTCACGGTCGACGACACGGACGTCCTGCAAAACTGGGACGGCTTCGGGATGGCGTTCACCGAGGGCGGTGCGGACGAGCTGATGGCGCTCTCCACCACGAAGCGAAATCAGGTTCTAAATCTCCTGTTCGGCGCCGACGGCGCGCACTTTGCCTGGGCCCGCATCCCGATCGGCGCGAACGGCTATGCACTCGATCGGTACACGGAGGACGAGACCGTCGGCGACCTCGCGCTGAGCGATTTCTCGATCGAGCGGGACATGAACGTCCTCATTCCCGCCATCAAAGCCGCCCAAGCCGTGAACCCCGCGCTCCGCTTCTGGGCAAGCGCGTGGACGCCACCGACGTGGATGAAGACCAACGGGGATTTCGATCGCGGCAACGTGAAGGTCGATGCGTCAACCCTCCAAGCGTACGCCGACTACTTCGTGAAATTCATCAAGGCCTATGCCGCCGCAGGTATCCCCATCGAGCTCGTCGCGCTGCAGGCCGATCCGAGCGTCCAGGCGGACTACCCGTCGTGCGGCTGGTCGACGGCAGGGATGACCGCCTTCATCGCCGACTACCTCGGCCCCGAGCTCGAGGACGCGAGCGTGGACGCCGACGTCATGCTCGGCAATCTGTCGGACTCGACCTACGATCCTCCGTTCGTCCAAGCCGTGATGGCCGACACGAACGCGAAGAAGCACGTCAAGGTTCTCGGCTACCAGTGGAGCATGCTGTCGGCGGTCGCGAACGACAAGAGTTATGGCCTGCCGATCTGGCAAACCGAGCACCAGTCTGGCAACTACCCATGGATGGCGTCGTCGTACGTGACCGTCGCGCCCAACGACCACGCCTACGCCGTCGAGAGTTGGGGGCTGATTCGCCAGTGGATCGCCGCGGGGGTGACGCAATACTCCGCGTGGCACGCCATGCTCGACAAAGTAGGCAGGGGCCTCGACGAGACGCGCCAGTGGGCGCAAAATTCGCTGATCACCATCGACCGGAACGCGAGCACTCATTACGAAACGCCGGCGTTCTACGTCTTCCGGCACTTCTCGCAGTTCGTCGACCCGGGCGCCAAGGTCATCGGGACCAGCGCCGCGGCGAATGCGCTCGCCTTCAAGAACCCGGACGGCAGCCTCGTGGCGGTCATGTACAACTCCGGTCCGGCGACGACCTACACGGTCGCGATCGGCGGGAAGAACCTCGATTTTCCGATGCCGGGCAACGGCTGGGCGACGCTCAAGCTCGTGAACTGAGCGCGTCTTCGGCTAGAACCCGTCCGTCGTGCCCGTCCTACTCTCCGCTCGTGGCCTCTCGCACGCCTTCGGCGCGCGGCCCCTGTTCGAAGGCGTGAGCTTCACGCTCTCCGACGGCGATCGCATCGGGCTCATCGGTCCGAACGGCGCCGGGAAGTCCACGCTGCTCAAGATCCTCGCCGGCGCGATCGCTCCGGATCGCGGCGACGTGGCACGGCGTTCGACGCTCCGGAGCGCGTACCTCGAGCAAGTCACCGAGCTGCCCTTCGCGACGGTGCGCGAAGCCGTGCGCGACCGCGTCCCAAGCGACATCGATGCGGGGGACAGCGAGGGTTTGGTCGATACCTGGCTCAATCGCCTCGAGCTCGAGCCGGACGCGCCGCTCGCGGAGCTGTCGGGCGGCTGGCTCAAGCGCGTCGCCTTGGCGCGCGCGCTGGTCGGGGATCCGGAGCTGCTCCTGCTCGACGAGCCGACGAACCACCTCGACGTCGAGAGCATTCTCTGGCTCGAGCGCTTCCTCGCAAACGCGCGCTTCGCGACCCTCACGGTCACGCACGACCGGCTGTTTTTGCAGCGCGTTTCCCGCCGGATTCTCGAGCTCGATCGGCGTAACCCCGGAGGGTTACTCGACATCGCGGGCGACTATAGCACGTACCTCGAGCAAAAGTCCGAGCGCATGGCGGCACAGGAGCAGCGCGAGCAAGCGCTCCGCAACACGCTCCGGCGCGAGACCGAATGGCTGAGGCGGAGCCCTTCGGCGCGCAGCACGAAGCAGGTCGCGCGCATCCAGCGCGCCGAGGCCATGTCCGGCGAAGTGAGCGAGCTTGCCGAGCGCAATCGCGTCGGCAAGGTGGCGCTCGACTTTCAGGGCCGCGATCCGAACGAGATGCGACCCAAGCGCCAGATCGAAGGGCGCGGCATCAGCAAGACGTACGGCGACCAGAAGGTCATCGCGCCGCTCGATCTGCTGATCGGGCCTCAGACGCGGCTCGGCCTCGTCGGTCGTAACGGCTCGGGCAAGTCGACGCTGCTCCGCCTGCTCACGGGACAGGAGCCGCCGAGCACGGGGGAGGTCCTTCGCGCGGACAACCTCGCGATCGCCTATTTCGAGCAGGATCGCGGGTCGCTCGACCCGACGCGCACGGTCGCGTCAACGGTGAGCCCCGACGGCGATTTCGTTCAGTTTCGAGGCTCGATGGTGCACCGCCATGGCTACCTCGAGCGCTTCCTGTTTCGCCCCGAGCAGATGGCGCAGCCGGTCGGAAGCCTTTCCGGCGGCGAGCAGAGTCGCCTGCTCATCGCGCGGCTCATGCTGCGACCGGCAAACCTCCTCGTGCTGGACGAGCCCACGAACGACCTCGACTTGGCGACGCTCGGCGTGCTCGAAGACGCGCTCAAGAGCTTCGAGGGCGCGGTCTTGCTCGTCACGCACGATCGCTACTTTCTCGATCAGGTGGCGACGGAGCTGCTCGCGTTTCACACCGCGCCGGGCGAGGAGGGCCGGACTACGCTGCTCCGCGGCCTCGACCAATGGGAGGCCTTTCACGAGGACCAGCTCGCGCTCCGGGCCGTTGCGGAGCGCAAAGCCGCACCCGCACCCGCACGCAAGGCGGAGAGCGCGCCGAAGCGAAAAAAGCTGAGCTTCAAGGATCAGACCGATTACGACACCATCGAGGCGCGCATCACCGCCACAGAAGGGCGGCTTGCCGAGCTCGAAGCCGAGATGGCCAAGCCCGAAGTCGTGTCCAACGGGCCGCGGCTCGTCGAGCTCGATCGCGACATCGGCGCGGCGCGGAGCGAGATCGAGCGCTTGTACGCGCGCTGGGCGGAGCTCGAAGCGCTGCTCGCGCCGTAACTTGGCCGCTGGGCGACCGCGTTTTGGGGTGGCTAGGCGCCCGGAAGCCCGCGCTCGCTCGCTGACGAGTACGAGCGGAGCGCCGGCGGCCCCGCGAAATGAGCGCGCACGAGTCCGACGACTTCTGCGGCAGTCCCGCTCGCCTCGTACGCCTCCGCGGCGGCGCGGTCGCGCCAGAGCGTGAGCACGACGTGCTCTTCGGCCGGTGATTCCGGCTCGAGCAAGACGCACCCGAGATTGCCCGGCTGGCTCCGTACCTTTGGCAGCGCCTGCTCGTTGTACGTGCTCCGGAGAGCGTCAGCCGCGCCTGGTTTCACCGAAAACGACCCCATCCGCACCCACATGTTGCACCTCTTCCCGCACTCTTATCACCGTCGTGGCTCTAGCGCGCGGATCGCGTCGACCAAGCCGGAGGACGAGCCTACCGCGCGTCGTACCAGACCGGCAAATGCATCCGGTTCGGCTCTGCCCGCTTCTGCGCAAGCTCCACGAGCCGCGTCACGTAGCCCGCGAGCTCGTCGAGCAGCGCACCCTCGGGATTGAGCGACGCCGCGCCGAACAGCTCGCGCAAACCGGGGCCGACTTCGCCCGCCTCGACGAGGTTCGTGCCGAGACACACGTGCGCATCGACTTCCGACGGACGCAGGCTGAGCGCCTCGCGGTAGCGGTAGCGAGCCTGCTCGGCGAATCCGAGCGCCTCGAGCGCGGAGCCTTCTGCGAGGCACACGGCGGCGGACTCGGGGAACCGGACGCGGCCGTGAGCCGCCAGCGCGGCGGCGACGACGGGCTCGCCCTGCTCCAAGGCGGCTTGAACGAGCGCGACGCAATGCTCCTCGTTCTCGACCGGATTCTCGTCGGAAGGTAGGCGCGTCGCGCGCGAGGTCTGCCGCAGGATCTCCATGTCGTAGAGGAAGCAAGTCGGGTCGTCGAAAATGTCCGCGCGCAACGTCTCGAGGAAAGCCAGGTGGAGGGGATGGTCCGGCGACGCCACGTTCTTCTTCGCGTACGTCTCGGCGTCGAGGTGGTCGCCCGTCTTCTGAATCATGTAGTAGCGCATGCCGTCGCAGCCGAAGCGCTTGGCGAAGAGGGCGAGCGCCGGCAGCTCGTGGAAGTTGTCGAGCTGGATCGTCGCGTTGAGGTAGAGCTCGCTGAACGCGCCAGCCTTGCGCTTCTCGGCGATGAACGTGAGGTTCTCCTCCAGACGCCGGAAGTCTCCGTTGCGTCGGACGACCGAATAGGTCCAGGGCCGGCAAGCGTCGATCGAGATGTCGACGACCGGCTTGTATTTCTCGAGCCCGACGTAACTCGCCCAGCGGTCCCGCGTCATGAGGAGCCCGTTGGTGTGGATCGTGAGGCTCAGCTCGAAATGGTTGTCCGCGACGTACCGAAGGATCGAGCGGTAGTGCTTGCTCGACCAGGGGTCCCCCTGCCCCGAAACGGAAAGCTCGACTCGGCTCCCCGCATTGAGAATCGGCTTGATGACGGTCCGCTCGATCACGTCGAGTCGCGCCTCCTGTTTCTCGTCGGCGGCGATGATCTCGGAGCGGCACGACGGACACGAAAGGTTGCACGTCACGTCATGAGCGAGAAATAGCCAATCCGGGGCGCGCGTCAGCACGGTCTGCTGCTCGTCGATGACCTGACGCAGGTACGGATCGGTCACGGCGTCGCGATCGGGCAGCGTTCCGTGGATGATGTACTTGCAGCGATCCTTGCGGCAGTACGCAAAGCTCCCGTCGTGGATGCTCCGGCGGATACGTTGTGCGGCGTCGCTGTTCCAGATCTCCTCGAACGATTGCTGATCGATGTTGCCGAGACGCTCCTCGACCCAGAGCGAGCAGCAAGGGGCGACGTTGCCGTCGACCAAGGTCTCGAACTTGCGGAACGGATGCGAGCAGAACTTTCGTTCGAGGTCCCGGGCCGGCTTGGGGTCGCTCATGCAGACTCTCGGGTGCTGAACTCGGGGTTCACTCGGCGGCGGGAGCGAGCCGCTCGACGACGGGTCGAAACACCACGCGGCAAGCGACGCCCGATGTGCTCTCCGGGAATTCCGTGGGCGCGATCAGCACGAAGGCCGACTCATTCAGACATTCGAACAGACCGCCTCCGGCGTCGCGCATGCCGTCGACGGTCGCCGCCGAGCTCGCGTCGAGTACGGGGTCGTCACCCTCGGCCGCGTAGAGCGCTTTCGTCGGCAAGAGCTCGATGCTGTGGAGCTGCACGTACAAGTAACGCTGCCCGAACAGGATCGCGAGCCGGAAGCTCTTGCTCACGGGGAGAACGAGCGCGTAGTAACCGTCGTGCGTGGCGTGCGCCTCCGCCGTGGTCACCCCGCCGTCGGTGGCGCCGGCGACCACGACCGAGAGCGTTTCCCGGCGCAGGTTCAGCTCGTCGTGGCCCAGGTTCAGCGAGAAGCGCCGCTGCGTGAACAAGGCAAGCGCCAGCTCGATCCCTGCCCCGCGCAGCTCGAGCGGGTAATTCGTGCGCAGCGTCTTCATGCCGGGACGGGTGAAGAACGCGCCTTTCCTTCGCAACGCTTCGAGCCCCTGCTGGCGATCGAAGAGCTCGAACGAATCGAGCGTCTTCAGGTTCATGTCGAGCCGAAAGCCCTCGAGGTAGGCGAGCTCGGCTTCACCAGGAAAGAACAAGAGCCGCGCGAGCGCCGCTAGCGCCGCAATGCGCTGCGCCTCGGGATCGGGGCGCCTGCCGCTTTTCGCGAAATGTGCCTCGGCTTCGCGCACGAAGCGCAGTACCTCGGCCTGAAGCGGCTTGACCCGCTCGTACTGCTCGGGCGCGATGACCTTGGGGGCGAAGAGTGGGTCGCCGGCCTCGGTGTAGTCGACGACGCTCGCGTCGTCGGACGTGCAAATGTCTTCGAGCAGCGCGATGTGCGGCACGAGCGTCCCGCTGATGCGGTCGTCGACGCTGGACGGCTCGAACAGGCCGCGGCGCGTCTGCTCCCAGCCGGGCACGCGCGCGGCGAGGAGATAGCGCCCCGTCACCGTCACGCCGAGCTCGTCCGCGAGCACCGGACCGAGCTGGCGCTGCGCGGTTCCTTCGTAGCCGAGGTCGATCAACACCAGGGTATCGCCGCGTTCGAGCTTCACGTGTCGCTCGAGGTAGCGGTACAGGCGCTGCCGGTACGCTTTCGAGCGCGCGACAATCTCGGCGACGGCGCTCGGCTCGAGCACGCGGCGCACGAACTCGAGCGCGGGTTGCCGGTCGCGCTTGGCGGCCTTGATGATCCGCTCCGCGATGTGCGGGGGCAAGAGCAGCTGGCCGACGATGGGCTCGAAGCGTCCACTTCCCGCGCTCTTCGCAAGGTAGCTCTCGACGTCCTCGCGCGTGCGAAACGACGCGGCCGTCGCCGCGAAGCGGCTGATCGACACGAGCGGGCCGGCGTCGGCACCGAGTAGCTCCGAGCACACCCGCTGAGGCAGGAAGGCATCGCGGAGCAGGAACAGCGGCTTGGGACGCGCGCCTGCGTCTCTGAGCTCGGCGAGCGAGCGCAGCAGGAAGTGACCAAAGGCGTACAGAATCGGACCGGCCCCGACGTAGCCGAGCTCCGCCGCCGGCTCCTCGAGCCCGCGCGCTTCCGAGAGCAACGCGGCATACGGTCGCGGCAGCCCGCGCTCGAGTCTCACCTCGGGCGCGACCAAGCCCGTCGCGAGGGCGTGCGTGCGGAGAGCGCTCTCCACGACCGGAGTGTGGTGAACGAGCTGGACGGCGTGCAGCCCCTCGGCGCTGGCTGCGGCGAGATCGGAGACCGCATGATCCCCGAAATGGACGAGCGAGCGTCCCGCGACGCCGAGCAACCGAAGCACGTCTTTGAAGAGGCCCGCAGCTTTCGAGCGCCCGTGCTCGGAGGAACAAAAGATCCGCTCCACGGCGGCAAGCGCTTCGGCGGGAATGCAAGCGGATAGTAGCTCGCGGAGCTCCGGCTCGGAGAGGTACGTGTCGCTCACGATGACGATCGGCAGCCCGCGCTGCTTCGCCGCGAGCATGAGCTCGATGGTCGGGGCGAACGCGCTGCAGGCCCTCTTTTCGGCCTCGAGCTCCGCGCGCGCGAGCTCCGCGACCTCGGCGTCCGAGAGCGCGGGAAAAGCGGCGCGATAGATGTCCGGAAGCGAAACCTCGGTCGAGCCTTTGCGGAGCGTGGCGAGCGAGCGCGCCCGACTCTCTGCGTCGACGCGAAGCTTGGCGGCGAAATCCAGGCGCGCGAACGGTTCGCTCCGCGCGAGGTCGAAGAATACGTCAACCGGCTCGGCAACGTTCCGCACCACGATGGTGTCGAAGCAGTCGAGCGATACGCGTCGAATCTCACCCGCTACGGCGTCGAGCTTCGCGACGAGCTCTCCGGCGCGCGCATGGCCCTTGACGAGTGCGCGCGCGCTCGTGGGCACCAGCGCCGTCATTTGGCCCCCGCCGTGAGCAAATCCTGAAGCTCGATCACCTTCAGATAGAGCTCGAGGCGGTTGCGCTCGAGGCGGCGGATGAGCGCGTTGTCGTAGCGACCGAGCACCTCTCCCACACTTGCGTCGGCGGCCGAGCCGGCCAGCGTGAGCGCACCGAGGCCGAAGACGGCGCCCACCGAGCGGTAGGTGTACTCCGGGTGCTGGGCGACGAAGTCGTTTACCGCCGTGAGGACGCCGTTCCTCGGGCCGCCCGCTTCGAGCGCCCAAGCGAAGGCACCCTCGCCGCGAAAACCACCTTTGATGGCCGCCTTCGAGTCGAGCGTCACACCGTGAGCGAAGCTGTGCGGGTGGC
Organism: Polyangiaceae bacterium; assembly: GCA_035558375.1. Lineage (GTDB taxonomy): Bacteria > Myxococcota_A > Polyangia > Polyangiales > Polyangiaceae > PMG-095. The sequence continues at coordinate 2,741 of DATMCL010000454.1, read as the reverse complement.
GCGCTTCCTCCGGAATCGTCGCGGGATCGTAATAGGAGTCCCGGTCCCCGCAGGGAAAACCCACGTCGTGGAGCAGGATCACGCCCGCCATGTCTCGCGCGCGCCAGGCCGCGTGGATGAGCTCGAGCTCGTTAGAGACGGTATAGTAATTGTGGTCACCGTCGATCAGCACGAGATTCGCGTCCGTGCCGAATTCACGCAGGTGCGGGAGGCTGTAGCCGACGACGAGATGGAGCGTTTCACTCTCGCGTGCGACCTCGACGAGCGCTTCGGCAGGAAACGGGTCGATGCTCGTCAGCACCACCTTCCGCTCCGCGCAGAACGCGAGCAGCCGCTCGCTGAACACGCCCGTTTCGGAGCCGATTTCGAGCACACCGGAGAGCTCGAGCCGCTCGGCGATGCCGAAGATGACCTCGTCGAATTCCTTCAGACTGTGCAACAACAGATTCGCCATGCGCTCGCCCTACCTGCTCGCGTCAACGCGCTGACGCGCGGTGCGGGGGGTCGGTCAAGGCTCTGGCAACCGTCGACCCCTCGACGCGAGAAACTCCGTACCTTGCGGCCAGAACGATGGGCACGCGGGCGGTACAGCAAGTTCCGGGCCGCCGCTCTCCGCGGCGATCGGCGCTAGGCGGTGATGTTGATCAAGCGCCCGACCGAGCCGCTCGAAGCGGAGGGTGCGGCGACCTTGGCACTCTCGACGAGCGAGATGGCCTGCGCGCCCTGCTCCTTCGTGATGTCGAGCTGCTTCTTCGCGGCGAGCATGCCGTACGTGGCTTGAGCTGAACCTGAACCTGAAACGGGATCCATGTGCCCCGCGTGAACGGTAGGGCGCGCCCAAGCTTGAGCGAACCACACTTCGCTACATTCGGTGCGGCCGCCTACTAGTGCTTCGGTCCGGTTCCGACCCCTGGTACGACCACCGGCGTCGGGCTGCCGTCGAAACCCGAGCTACCGAGCTTGCCCCGCACGTTGTCGCCCCAGCAGTAGACAGCGCCTGACGCGACGAGAGCACACGCGTGCTCATACCCGGCGCTGAGCGCCACGACCTCGTCGAGGCCGACCACCTCGACGGGTTCGACGCGCTCCTCGTACGTCCCGTCTCCGAGCTGGCCTTTGTCGTTCTTGCCCCAACACCAGACCGTCCCCGTGGCGCGGAGCGCACACGCGTAGTCGCTGCCGGCTGCGAGTGCCGTCGCATCCTCGAGGCCGTTCATGCGTGTGCTGCTCGTCAGGTACTCTTGCGTTTCCCAGTCGAGGCCCCAGCGCACAACACCGGAGCCGGCGAGCGCCACGCTCTGGAAAGGCCCCAGGGCGACACTCCGCGCGTCGTCGAGGCCGAGCACGGTCACGGGGACGTTGCTCGCGTCCATGCTCCCGTTGCCGAGCTCGCCATGGTAGTTCGCGCCCCAGCAGCGCACCGTGCGTCCGGAAATGACGCAGCTATGGCCGGACGACGCGAGCTCTCCGGTGGCGGCAAGCGCGGAGGCGTCGGACAGCCCCTGGACGAGCACCGGCGTCGAGCTCTCGCTCGTCGTCCCGTCGCCGAGCATGCCCTCGTAGTTGCTCCCCCAGCATGCAACCCAGCCGGTCGAGAGCAGCGCGCAGGTGTGCTGCAGGCCCGGCGCGATCGCTCGCACGTCGGTGAGTCCGGTCACCACGACGGGACTCGGGCTCGTGTCCTTCGTCCCGTCGCCGAGCTGTCCGCGGCTGTTGTAACCCCAGCACGTGGCAGTCCCGTCGGCACGCACCGCGCACGTGTGGAACCGACCCGCGCGGAGGTCGACGAGGCCCGCGGAGCCCAAAACAGCTGTGGGCGACTCGCTATCGCTCGTCGTGCCAATCCCGAGCTGTCCCAAGTAGTTGCTGCCCCAACACAGCGCCGAGCCCTCCGCCAAGCGAACGCAAGAGTGCTGCTCACCCGCGGAGATCTGGACGACGTCCCTGGCGTCGAGACAGCGGCCTGACGCGCAGCCGAAGTTACAGGCCGTCATGCTGGCGCCGTAGTTGCAGGTCGCATTGCCCACACATCTGCCGGGACCGAAGCTCGTGGTCAGAGTCTTCCCGTCGGCGGAGCACGACGGCGCGGGAGCATCGGGGCAGGCCCCTTCGGTGGTCTCGTAGGAGCAGACCCCCATGACGCAGACACCGGGCTCCACGTAGCGAAGGATCGTGTGCTCGTCGGCGCAGGTCGCCTCCGGTGCGTTTGCGCAGCTCACTCCGCGGCAGGGATCCGGCTCGCTGCTCCCGCCGGTCGAGCTTCCACCCGTGCCCGTACCACCGTGAGCGCTGCCGCCCATGGCGCTTCCACCCATGGCGCCGCCGCCGGTTGCGCTCCCGCCCGTTGCGCCTCCCCCACCGGCCGTCGGGTTCCCGCCGGACCCGCCTCCACCCGACGTGCCGCCGGCTTTCCCGCCTCCGCCTGCGTCCACCTCGCCATCAGCGAGCGTCGAGAGTCCCGTTCTGCCGCACGCAGCAAGCGCGAAGAGCAGACTCGCGAATGCGCGGTGCTTCGTGCTCATCACTTTGGGCAAACCCAATACTTGTAGCCCGCTTTCACTACGAACCAGAAGCGGACAAAGATGGCGCGCCGTACCCCATCAGACGCAAGACGTGCGCGTCGGGGCCGGCGTAGGGCCATAGGAAGGCGCTGGGCAGGCACACGGCTTGCTTAGTGGTTAGGTGAGCGGTCTTTCCGCGCACCGACATGTTCCGTCTCGCACTCCTGCCCAGCCACCCCG
>DATMCL010000453.1:0-7102 GCA_035558375.1 Polyangiaceae bacterium | reverse complement strand
CGCAGGGACGCATAGAGCGCGGCCGGGCTCGCCACCCGTAGCTCGGCGAGGAGACCCGGCGGAGGGGACGGGAGAGGGGCTGGGGCGGCCGGTGCCGGCGCCCGCCGTGACCGGCAGGCGACGGCCATGAGCACCGCCACGAGAACCAAAACCCCGACTCCGACCCTCCGCACGGTCGTCCGCCGGTCAGAACGGGATTTCGTCGTCGCCCCCGCCGCCGTAGTCGGAGTCGCTGTAGCCGCCGCCACCGCCGCCACCGCCGCCAGCCGGCGAGTCGTCGGCGGGCCCCGGACCTTCCGAGCTGCGGGCGCCACCGCCACCACCGCCGCTGCGACCGCCGCCGCCGCCACCACCACCACCCGAGAGGATGATGTTGTTCGCGACGACCTCGGTCTTGTAGCGCTTGTTGCCTTCCTTATCGTCGTAGCTCGAGGTGCGGAGGCCGCCCTCGACGAAGATGCGCGAGCCCTTGGTCAGGAACTTCGCGAGCGCCTCGGCCCGCTTGCCCCAGACGACGACGCTGTGCCACTCCGTGCGCTCCTGCCGCACCTTGTTGCGATCGAGGTACGTCTCGCTCGTGGCAAGGCGGAGCTTGAGCACCGCTTGGCCCCCGTTGGTCATCCGTAGCTCCGGATCCGCCCCGAGGTTTCCGAGCAGCATCACGCGGTTCAAGCCTTCCGCCATCGTCGACTCCTTTGGAAGGGAGGCATGTGACCGCTCGGCATCCGGGCGTCAAGCACGCTAGGACGTTGTCGGACCGACCGCGGACGATTCGAGCCCGGACACGGGGCCCGGTTTTCTAGCGAGAGCGCGCGACGGGCGCCAAAAGGTCGATTTCGGCGAGCATGCTTTCGACGTCGCGGCGCAAATCCCCGAGCATCACGCGCGTTCGGTCGGCGACGCGCACTTCCTGCTGGGTCGGCGGCTCGAGGCCCGTCTCGCGCAGCCTTCGCCGCGCACCGGCGATCGTGAAGCCGTGCGTGTAGAGCAGGTCCTTGACCTTGAGCAGCCGGTCGACGTCGCGCCGCGAGTAGATGCGCTGCCCCTTGCGCGACTTCTGCGGCCGAATCGAACGAAACTCGGTCTCCCAGTAACGGAGCACGTGCGGCTCGACGCCCACGAGATCCGAGACTTCCCCGATTCGGTAGTAGAGCTTGACGGGGAGCTCGTCGTCCTCGTCCACCGCTAACCCTCGGCCCCGTCGGAAGCACCGTTGGCGCCGCTCGGGTGCTCGTCGTTGAGCGCGAGCTTCAAGAGCTGGCTCGCCTTGAAGTTCAGGACGCGCCGCTCGGTGATGGTGATGGGATCGCCGGTCTGCGGGTTTCTACCCTGGCGCTGGCGTTTGTCGCGCAGCACGAAGTTGCCGAACCCCGAGATCTTGATCTTCTCACCGCGGCCGAGCGTCTCCTTCATGGTCTCGAACACGAGATCCACCAGGTCCGCCGACTCCTTCTTCGAGAAGCCGCCGAGCCGACTGTAAACGGCCTGCACGATGTCCGCCTTCGTCATCGGGAGAGACGCCGAACGATACTACCCGGAGAGTCCACGATGTCCATGGGGACGCGCGAAGGCGCGTATCGGGCCAAGAAACAGCGGCTCTGTACGTACGTTTCGGTGGGAGACCCGCCTCAGGCGGCGTTCGCGACGCTCGGCACGTCGGCCGGGGGCCTCACGGACTCCGGCTCCGCGAGCGCCGGGCGCTGCGACTGCTCGCGGACGACCATGACCGCCACCGTGCCGTACCCGAGCGCGAACAAGGCCGCGAAGGGCATCGCGAGCCAATGGCCGGTCTCGATCGCCGCGAGGACGCTGACCGTCGAGACGGCGGCGAGTCCGAGCTCCGCCCACGGGAGCTTCGCCGCCTGGCGGTAGCGCCCCTTCACCTCGCCGCGCTTCGGCGTGCGCACGAACTCGCCCGACATGGAGCGCAGGCCGTCGATGACGGCGCCGGTCAGATGAGGCGCGAGCCCCGCACCGAGCGCGATGAGCGCCGGCAGCTTCGCGATCGCGTGCCAGCGCGAGCGACCACGCGCGACCTCCGCCATTCCGTAGAAGGCGGCGAGCGAGCCCGTGGCACCCATGCAGAGCGGCAGATCGACCATCACGAGCGCGCGGTAGCTCGTGGCCGGCATGAACAGGAGCGCCGGCAGGAGCATCAGCGTGAGCAGCACGGTCGCCGGATAGGCGAAGTGCGGCAGCATGTGGAACGCCGCCTCGACGCGCTTCGCGAGCGAAACCTCGGCGGCGAGCACCGTCGCGAGGAGCTTGCGCGCGGTCTGAACCGTGCCTTTCGCCCAGCGGAACTGCTGCGCGCGGAAAGCCGACATGTCCTCGGGCAGCTCGGACGGGGTGAGCACGTCCGCGCGGTAGACGAATCGCCAGCCCACGAGCTGCGCCCGGTACGAAAGATCCAGGTCCTCCGTCAGGGTGTCGTGCTGCCAGCCGCCCGCCTCGTGGATGGCGTCGACGCGCCAGATGCCGCCCGTGCCGGAGAAGTTGAAGAAGCAGCCCGCCGCGTAGCGCGCGCGGTTCTCGACCAGGTGGTGTCCGTCGAGCATGAGCGCCTGCACGCGCGTGAGCATGCTGTGCTCGCGGTTCGCGTGATCCCAACGCGTCTGCACCATGCCGATGCGCGGATTGGTGAAGTGCCCGACCACGCTCTTCAGGAACGACGACTGCGGAATGAAGTCCGCGTCGAACATGGCGACGAGCTCGCCGCGCGAGAACTTGAGACCGTAGTCGAGCGCGCCCGCCTTGTAGCCGTGGCGGCTCGGACGGCGGACGTAGCTCGCGTCGATGCCTGCCTGCTGGAGCTCCTCCACCGCGGCGCGTGCGATGGCGGCCGTCTCGTCCGTGGAGTCGTCGAGCACTTGGATCTCGAACTTGTCCTTCGGGTAGTCCATCGCACCCGTCGAGAGGATGAGGCGGCGCGCGACGGTCGCTTCGTTGTAGAGCGGCAGCTGGATCGTGACCGTGGGCAGCTCAGCGGGCAGCGCCGGTGTGCTCTCGAGCCGCGCGAGCTTCCGCGCGTAGCGTGAGCACTGCCAGGCGAGGTGCGCGCGGTGCGCACCGTAGCCGCAGAGAACGACCAGGACGACGGCGTACGGAATGAGGAGCAGCCAAGACATCCGTTCAGCCGAGTACCACCGACCCGCCGGCCGAATGTCACTGCCGTGTAATTCGTTGCAGCTTGATGTCGATGGTTCGCCGGCGGTGAGGCGCGGACGCTCGGCTACTCCCGAGGATGAGCCTCGATGGGTGCGATCAGAAGCCGATGTCGGAGACGGGCTTCGGTGCCGGGGGCTCGGGCGGGGCCGGCTTGCCCTTCTGCGGCTTGGCCGGGGGGTGTCGGAGCACGGGCGCCGGCGTGCTGATGGTCTTCAGGGGCCCTGCGACGGCACTCGTCGGCGCCGCGGCGACAGGGGGGGCCGTCGCCGGAGCAGCGGTGGTGGCTGTCGGCGCGGCGGCAACGGTCTCGGCGGGGCTCGGTGCCGGGGTGGGAGCCGGAACCGGAGCCGCCGTCGTTGCGGTCGCGGGCGCCGCCACCGTCGGGGGTGAGAGGGGGCGCGTTGCCACCGGAGGCGACGCGGATGCGCCACCGGCATCGCCCTTTTCGAGGAGCTTGGTCGCAACGCCCGCGCCGATGCCCACGACAGCAAGCGCCGCGAGCGCGAGGACGACGATGGTGCTCCGCGGTGTTCGCGTGATCGGCGACGGCGTTTGCGTGATGGGCGCCCCGGTCTGCAGGGCCGGTGCGGGAGTCATCGCCGGAGACGGCGTCGTCGCCGCGAACGGGCTATGGCCGGGACGAGCGGGCGTGCCCCCGGAGTACGACCCGAGCGCGTACTGCTCGCCGGAGCTCGGAGTGAGCGGAGTCGTGAGGCCGCACACGGTCGCGAGCGAACGTGCAAGCTCGGTCGCGCTCTGGAAGCGCGTCTCCGGCTCGCGCCCGAGCGCGCGCAGGAGCCAAGCGTCGAAGCCTGGCGGCAATTCCGGCACCAGCTCCGACGGCACCGGGATCGGCGCCGTGCAGAGCTTCACGAGCACGTCGCCCACCGCTTCGCCCTCGAACGGCAAACGCCCGGTGATGCAGCGAAACGCGATCACGCCGACAGACCAGAGGTCCGACCGGTAGTCGACCGAGCGCAGGCCGCGCGCCTGCTCGGGGCTCATGTAATACGGCGTGCCGAGCACCGAGCCCGTGCGCGTGGCGGAGCTCGGACCCATGGACTCGGTGAATTTGGCGATGCCGAAATCCACGACTTTGGCGACGTCGGCGCCGTCCTCGTCGTCCCAGACCAAGAAGACGTTCTCGGGCTTGAGATCGCGATGGACGATGCCGACCGCGTGCGCCTTCGACAAGGCCCGGCAAACCATCCCGACGATACGCGCCACGTCCTTCGCCGCGAGCCGCCCGAGCCGGTCGAGGCGCCGATCGAGCGGCTCCCCGTCCAAGAACTCCATCACGATGAACGGGCGGCCATCGTCCATCACGCCGTGGTCGTAGACCTCCACGACGTGCTTGCTGCGGAGGGCGGCCGCCGCGCGAGCCTCGTTCTCGAAGCGGTGCCGGGCCTCGGCGCTATCGACGTGCTCGGCGTCGATGAATTTCACGGCCACGCGCGTGCCGAGGGTCGTGTGCACGCCCGCCCAGACCGAGCCCATCCCGCCGCGCCCCAAAAGCTCGGTCAGTCGATACTTGCCCGCGACGAGCGCCGATGGCGCTTGTGCGGTCGGGAACCCTGGCTCACTCACCGGTAATTGCTCCAATGATAACGTGGACCCCGCGCAGAAGGCCAGACGCGCCGGCCGGCAGCCTAGTGGCGTCCCGCGCTCCGGGCCGCCCTTGCCGACCATTTGGAATCACGGGGGATCCTTCACGGGAAACTCTTTCCCGTACGTTTCCTTACAGGCCCCGGCGCAAAGCGACTCAACTTTTTCCCACAGCGAGTGGTAACGAGAGGGCGCGATGGCGACGGCGCTCTTTCCAGTGGCGGCACCCGATGTTCTGTATCTGGTCGACCTGTCGAGCTACGTGCTCCGGGCGTACCACGCGATTGCGCCGCTCTCGAGCCCTTCGGGTGAGCCGACGCACGCCGTGCACGGCACGGTCACGATGCTCGAGCGCCTGGTGCGCGAGCGACGTCCCGCGCTCTTCGCCATCGCGATGGACTCGGGTCGCGACACGTTCAGGCGCGACATCTACCCCGAGTACAAGGCGCACCGGCCGCCCTCCCCGCCCGATCTGTCACAGCAGCTCAAGCGATGCGAAGAGGTCGTGCGCGCGTTCGACGTCGCCTGCTTCAAGCAAGACCGCGTCGAAGCCGACGACTTGATCGCGTCGGCCGTGCGCCTCGCCAAGGAGCAGGGACTGCGCACCGTGATCGTCGCCGCCGACAAGGACCTGATGCAGCTCGTCGGACCCGACGTGCTCATGTGGGACACGATGCGCGACCGCGTGATCGGGCCGCCCGAGGTCACCGAGCGCTTCGGCATCGAGGTGTCGCAGCTCGGCGATCTTCTCGCGTTGATGGGCGACAGCTCGGACAACGTGCCCGGCGTTCCGCACGTCGGGCCGAAGACCGCGCGCGAGCTCCTGGTCGAATACAAGACGCTCGGTGGGATTTACGAGCACACCGCGGAGATCAAACGCAAAGCGCTGCGCGAGACGCTCGAAACGCACCGGGAGCAAGCCTTCTTGAGCCGGCGCTTGGTCGCGCTGAAGGACGATTGCCCGCTCGACTTCAGCCACGACCGCCTCGCCTGGCGCGGCCGCGACGTCGCCGTGCTGCGCCGCATCTACTCCGAGCTCGGCTTCACGCGCCAGCTCTCCCAGCTCGACGCCGAAGCCAAGGCAGAGACCGCCGCGCCCGCCCCGAACACCGCAACCGCTGCCGGTCCCGCTCCCGCTGCCACCCCCGCCGTGGCCGCCAGCGCGACCGAGATCCGCACCGTCACCGACCTCGCCGAGCTCGCTCGCCTCTGTGAGGAAGCGCGGGCCACGGGCACGCTCGGCATCGAGCTCGGCCTCGAGCCTCCGTCGGCCATGCGCGGCTCCGTGATCGGCGTGGGCCTCGCGACGCGCGCCGGCCACGCCGCGTACGTCCCGCTCGGCCACCGCTACGTCGGAGCGCCCAAGCAGCCCACTCCGGGTGACGTGCTCGCCCTGCTCGGCCCGGTGCTCTCCGATCCGACCATCGCGAAGCACGGCCTCGATCTCAAGCGCACCGGCGTCGCGCTCGCTGCGCTCGGCACGACGCTCGAGGGTTTTCGCGGCGACGCCGCGCTCGCGAGCTACCTGCTCGATCCGGAAGCGCGTCACGATCGCGAAGCCCTGGCCGAACGCGAGCTCGGCATTCGGGCGCGCGCGCTCGAGGAGCTCACGGGGCGCGGGCGCGGCAAGAAGGTCGCCTTCGACGAGCTCACCGTCGAAGAGGGCGCGAGCTACAGCGCGGAGAGCGCGGACCTGGCGGTGCGGCTCGCGGAGCGACAGCGCCCGCGCCTCGCCGACGCGGGCCTCGAGCGGCTGTACGACGACCTCGAGCTCCCGCTCGCGCGTGAGCTCGTCGACCTCGAGCAGGCGGGGGTACTGGTCGACACGACCGTGCTCACGGCGCTCGGCAGCGATTGCGAGCGCGAGATCGCGAGGCTCGAGCGCGAGGCGCACCGCGCGGCAGGTCACGAATTCAACGTGAACTCGCCGCGCCAACTCGAGACGATCCTGTTCGACGAGCTCGGGATGAAGCCGCTCAAGCGCACGAAGACGAGTCGCTCGACGGACGCCGAGACGCTCGAGGCGCTCGCCGACGAGCACGAGCTGCCGAAGCTCGTGCTCGAGATCCGCCAAATTGCCAAGCTCAAGGGCACGTACATCGACGCGCTGCCCGCGCTGGTTCACAAGCGCACGGGGCGCGTGCACACGACCTGGGATCAGACCGTCGCCGCGACGGGCCGCCTCTCCTCGATCGACCCGAACCTCCAGAACATCCCGATTCGCACCGAGCTCGGGCGCAAGATCCGCGCGGCCTTCGTGGCGCCGCCCGGCACCGTGCTCGTGAGCGCCGACTACTCGCAAATCGAGCTCCGCGTGCTCGCGCACCTC
>DATMCL010000452.1:0-14797 GCA_035558375.1 Polyangiaceae bacterium | reverse complement strand
GCACGTCTTTACGGCGCCGCACGTCTTTACGGCGCCGCACGTCTTTACGGCGCCGCACGTCTTTACGGCGCCGCACGTCTTTACGGCGCCGCACGTCTTTACGGCGCCGCACGTCACTACCGCGCCGCACCTCTCGCCTGACGGCACGCCCCGAGCGTCACCGCCCGATGCCGTCGTGCCTCCGCGCCGGCTTCGCCGGCGCTTGGGGGCACCCGCGCGCGCAGCCCGAAGGCGAGCACGCGGGCCGCACCGTGCCGTACCCAGCTGGGGGCAACTGCAGCCTCCCGCGATGAAACTCTACCAAGACAGCATGACGCCGCGCCCACGTGGGGGTCCTGTAACTCTGCCCCACTTGAACCGTGAGCCAAGAGACTCCGACTCGCGCGTATCAAGACGGCGGGATGCGCTCCTGCACCCGTCGGCGGCGCACCGTTCTCGGGAGCTCCTCGAGATGCGCCCGACGACGCGAGCCTCTGTGTGCTCCCGTGGCTTGGGGCCGAGCACCCGGAATCCACGCTCGGTCACCAACGCTCGCATGGCCGCTTTGCCGAGACCGCGCGTGGCGGGGGCGACGCGCCGAGTGGTCCGAGGGCCACAAGGGCCGGGAGCCCGGCCGAACGGCTGACGCGGCGATCCGGCATCAATACGGCCCAATTCGTCTCGGGCCGAGCGTGTGTGTGCGCGTGCACGGCGGTTGCAACCAAAGGGGGACCGCCAACCGGCGGCGAAAGGAAGCCGTGACTCGCATGGTCGAAAAGCTTTGGATGAGGGTCGCCCTCGCATTCACTTGGGTGCTCTCGTTTGCGTCGACGGGGCTCGCTGCCGATGCAGCGGCGCCGGAAAAGACGCTAGCGCCGTTCTTCGTGATCGAGCACGGCGATCCGCTCGTCGATCAATTGCCGCTGCAATCGACGCAAGTGGACGTCGCGATCACCGACGTGGTCGCCGAGGTGACGGTCACGCAGGTCTACGAAAACCGCGGCAAGCGCGCCATCAACACGAAGTACGTGTTTCCCGCGTCGACCCGCGCGGCGGTCCACGGCCTCAGCATGAAGATCCGGGATCAGGTGATCGAAGCCAAGATCCAGGAGCGACAGCAGGCGCAGAAGACGTTCGAGAGCGCCAAGCAGGCGGGCAAGACCGCGACGTTGCTCGAGGAGCAGCGCCCGAACGTCTTCACGATGAGCCTCGCCAACGTGATGCCCGGCGATCGCATCGAGGTAACGCTGAAATACAACGAGCTCATCGTGCCGACGGAAAGCCGCTACGACTTCGTCTTCCCGACGGTCGTCGGCCCGCGCTACTCGAACCAGCCGGCCGCCGGAGCCCCGGACACGTCGAAGTTCGTGGCGACGCCGTACCTGAAGGAAGGCTCCACGGTGCCGTCGACGCTCGCCATCAGCGGCACGATCGCCGCGGGGATCCCGCTCGCGAGCGTGAAGAGCACGACCCACGCCGTCACGGCCAACGCAGACAACCCGAACCTCACGCATTTTGCGCTCGCCGCGTCGGAGGCGCGTTCGGGAAACCGCGACTTCGTGCTGTCGTATCGGCTCGCCGGCGACGCCATCCAATCGGGGCTCACCCTCTTCGACGGCGGCGCCGAGAAGTTTTTCCTATTGCAGGTGCAGCCGCCGGAGCGCGTCGCGGACGCCGATCTGCCGCCGCGCGAGTACGTGTTCATCGTCGACGTCTCGGGCAGCATGAACGGCTTCCCGCTCGACACGGCGAAGGCGCTGCTCTCCGATTTGGTGCTCTCGCTCCGCCCGACCGATACGTTCAACGTGCTCCTGTTCGCGGGCGGCTCGCGCTTGCTCGCGCCGCGCTCGCTGCCGGCGTCGAAGGAGAACGTCACGCGCGCGCTCGCCGCCATCAAGGAAGAGTCGGGAGGCGGAGGGACCGAGCTCATGTCGGCGCTGAACCGCGCGCTCGCGCTCGAGAGCAGCGCGGGACGCTCGCGGAGCTTCGTGCTCGTCACGGACGGGTACGTGGACGCCGATCAGCAGGCCATGGATTTCGTGCGCCAGCACTTGGGCGACGCCAACGCGTTCGCGTTCGGCATCGGCTCGGGCGTCAATCGCTACCTCATCGAAGGCATCGCCAAGGCGGGCTACGGCGAGCCCTTCGTCGTGAGCTCGGAGGCCGAAGCCCCCGACGCCGCGCGCCGCTTCCGCGAGTACGTGCGCTCGCCCGTGCTCACCGACGTGCGCGTCGCCTACGAAGGGCTCGACGTGTACGACGTGGAACCGCGCGCCATCCCCGACGTGCTCGCGTCGCGCCCGGTCGTCGTGCTCGGCAAGTACCGCGGCAAACCCGGCGGCACCATCGCGCTGACCGGCGTCGGCGGTCGCGCGCCCTACACCCAGCGCTTCGACGTCGCGCGCTCCCAGCCACGACCCGAGCACCGCGCGCTCGAGTACCTGTGGGCACGTAGCCGCATCGCCAGCGTCTCCGACTTCGGCTTCGGGGAGCTGTCGCCGAGCGCAAAGACCGAGGTGCTGACGCTCGGCTTGCGCTACAGCTTGCTCACGCAGCTCACCTCCTTCGTCGCGGTGTCGCACACGGTGCGAAACACGACCGGTGCCGCCAAGGACGTGAATCAACCGCTGCCGCTGCCGCAAGGCGTGTCGAACAGCGCCATCGGCGAGCCGGTACAATCGGCGGACGAGCCGGAGCTCGTGCTGCTTTGCGCGCTCGGCGTCGTTCTCTCGCTGCTCGCCGCGCGGAGCCGCCGGCGCGCGCTCGGGGCAGCATGATCGCGCTCCGTATGGACAGCGAGCCACGCGGGAGGGCGTGGCTCGCGCCGTGGCCGCTCGCGCTCGCAGCGCTCGTGCTCGGCGGCGACTACGCGTTCAAGCGCTTCTGCTCGCAAGCGAGCGCGAGCGAGCTCGATTTCTTGCTCGCTCCAACGGCCGCGCTCGTTCACCTCGTCACGGGCTACGACTTCGTTCGGGAGAGTGGAGCCGGGCACGTGTCGCGCGAAGCGCACGTCATCATCGCGCCGGCATGCTCGGGCGCGAACTTCGCGATCGTCGCCTTCACGTCGCTCGCGCTCGGCTTTGCCTGCCGCTTCGCGAGCCGCCTCGCCTCGCTCGCTTGGCTCGCCGTCGCCGCGGGTGCCGCGTATGCCGTGACGCTCGTCGCCAACGCCGCGCGTATCTCGCTCGGGCTCGCCTTCGAGCAGGGTCATGCTCTCCGCGGCTGGTTCTCGGCGGGGGCCGTGCACCGCGCCGTCGGCGTGGCGATCTACCTCGGAGCCCTCGTGGCGATCTACCTCGGAACCGAGCGCGTGCTCGGGCGCCGCGCGGAGAACGTCCGGTTTCCGCTCGCTTGCTACGTCGCCGTAACGCTCGCGACGCCGCTGCTAGGCGGCGCCTACCATTGCCCGGAGTTCATTTCGCACGCAGCGGTCGTCCTCGGGGCTACGAGCCTCGCGGGGGTGGTGCTATGGGGCCTTCATCGGGCCGATGACAGGGCAGGCACGCGCACGCTCGCAGGGGACGGTCGCGACACTCACGTTCCTGGGCGCGTGGCTGCTCGTGGACGCCGTAGCGAACGTTCGCTACCCGGGCAAGGAGACGCGGCTCTGGTACCTCGTCCCCTCGCTTGACATCGTCGTCCTGCTCGGCGTGTTCGCGGTGCTCGGGGTGTTGCGGCGGCGCGTGCCGCTCTGGGTTCACGGCGCGCTCACCCTCACGCTGTTCCTCGTGCGGCTCCTGCGCATCGGCGACGGTGTCTCGACGCGCTTCCTGCACCGCCCGTTCAGCCTGTACGTGAACCTCTCGCTCCTGCCGGAGGTGCCGAGGCTGCTCTTCGACACGGTGCCGCTGGCGACGCTCATACTCGGCACCGTCGGCGTCGCGGTCGGCGTGGCTCTCGTGCTCGGGCTATCGTTCTTCGCCCTGCGTACGCTCGAGAAGGCGCTCACCGAGCGCACGAACGTGGGCATCCTCGCCGGGATCACGCTCGTGTTGCTCGCCGCCTCGCTCGTGCCGCGAGCGCGCGCGGACGAGCGTTACACGGGGGCCTTCGCCTCGAGCGGAGCGGCGCGTCTGTTCGCCGAGGGCACGGCCTTGTGGCAGGCGCGCGGCTACCGCGAGCGCGTCGAGCGTGCGATCACCGACGTTCGCGAGCGCCTCGCGCGCCAGCCGACGAATCTCGCGCGGCTCCACGGCGCGGACGTGCTCCTGTTCATCGTCGAATCGTACGGAGAGGGCGCGCTGGCCGATCCGGCGCTCGCGCGTCGCGTCCGCCCCGAGCTCGACGCCATGGCGAGCGAGCTCACGACTGCGGGGTACACGGCGGCGTCGAGCGTCCTCGAATCACCGACCTTCGGCGGCGGCTCTTGGCTCGCACACGCGGCGCTGAACACCGGCCTCCGCACCGACGACCAGCTCGAGTACGAGCTCGTCGCGGTGCGTGACCCTGTCACGCTCGGCGACTTCTTTCGCCACGCCGGCTACCGCACGGTGCTGGTCCAGCCCGCGAACACGCGCGGCCCCGACAAGCGGCGGTACCTGACCTTCGACGCGAGCTACTTCGGAGCCGCGTTCGACTACCGCGGCCCCTCGTTTGGTTGGGGCACGTTGCCGGACCAGTACGTGATCGATTTCGTCGATCGCAGGGAGCTTTCGCAGCGCGCCCCGAGCGGGCCGCGGTTCGTCGAGTACGCGCTCATCACGAGCCACGCGCCGTGGACGCGCCAAGCGACCGTCGTCCGCGACTGGTCCGCCGTCGGCGACGGCAGCGTCTTTTCGAGCTTGCCGATCAAGGAGCACCGCACGTCGTGGTCCCACCTCGAGGGAGCCTCGGGCGCCTACGCCGACGCGCTCGTCTACGACCTCGAGGTGCTGCGCCGCTACCTCGCGGACCGTGTGAAAGATGACACTCTGGTCATCATTCTCGGCGACCACCAGCCGCCCGGCGGCGTGACGGGGCAGAGCAACGGCCACGGCGTGCCCATCCACGTTCTCAGCCGAAAGCGCGCCCTAGTGGAACCCTTCGTCGCGCGCGGCTACACCTCGGGCATGGTTCCGGCTACTTCCGGGGCCCGCCGGGGCCTGGAGACTTTCTTGTTTTCGTTCCTGCGCGATTTCTCGGAGGATTTGCGACAGACTAGCGTCGTGGGGGGGCAGAAGCCGTGACGACCCGATCCACTTCTTCCTTCAAAGAGCAGCCGCTCGGAGAACCCGTGTTCGACGAGGGAACGGCGTGGTGCCTCTTGCAGGCGCTCGCTCGCCGCGCGGCAGTTGGCCACCCGCTCGTGCGCCCAGCCGGGCTCGCGCTCGACCCCGACGGCTCCCTCGTCGAGCTGCCGGTGGGTCGCGGCATCGTGAGCGTCTCGCCGGGGACAGCACCGTGCTTCGAGCTCGGCGCCGAGGCCGACCGCGCCGCGGCGGAGCTGTTCGAGCTGTTCCTTCCCCTCTGCGTCGGGGCGACGAGCGAGAGCATCGTCGTCGGTCATCTCGGCCAGAGCCTCGACGGGCAGATCGCGACCGCGAGCGGCGCCTCCCAATACGTGACGGGGCCCGAGAACATTCGGCACATGCACCGCCTGCGCGCGCTCTTCGACGCCGTGATCGTCGGCGCCAAGACCGTCGAGTGCGACAATCCTCAGCTCACGACGCGGCTCGTGCCCGGACCGAACCCGACACGCGTCGTCCTCGACCCCCGCCGCCGGCTGCACGGCGAGCGAGTGCTCTTCCGCGACGGCGCGGCGACCACCCTGCTCGTCTGCTCGCGCGGCCTCGAGCAGCACAACGGGCTCGGCCAAGCCGAGGTGCTCGGCATCGACGCCGACGGGGAGCTCTTGCCCGTCACGAGCGTGATCGCCGCGCTGCGCGCCCGGGGCCTCAAGCGCCTGTTCGTCGAGGGCGGCGGCGTGACCGTCTCCCGCTTCCTCGAAGCCCGCGCGCTCGACCGCCTGCATCTCACCGTCAGCAACGTGTTCCTGGGCGCGGGGCGGCCGGGCATCGCGCTCCCGGGCATCGATCGTCTCGACGGCGCGCTCAGGCCTCGCGTGCGGCGCTTCACGCTCGGCGAAGACGTGCTGTTCGACTGCGATTTCGCCTGACGAACGGCCGTCTCGGCACCCGAAGACCCGCTTGCGCTACTACCTCGCGTTCTCGTACAACGTGCACGACTCCTCGGTGAGCATCGCCGACGAAGAGCGCGTGCTCGCCGTGCTCGAGGCCGAGCGCTACTTCGGCGAGAAGAAGAAGCGCTGCACGCGCGCCGAGATGGAGACGCTCGTCGCCGTGGCGCTCGATTTTTGCGGCATTGGCGCGGCGGATCTCGCCGCGGTCGCCTGCACCGCGTACCAGAACGAGCACGTACCGGAAGCGTTGCGCAACATCGAGTGGCTCGCAGAGAGCCGCGTGGAGCTCGCGGGCCGCTCGTTCGAGGCGCTCGTCCTGAACCACCACCTGTCGCACGCGGCGATGGTGCACGCGTTCCCCCAAGCGGCGG
Organism: Polyangiaceae bacterium; assembly: GCA_035558375.1. GTDB lineage: Bacteria > Myxococcota_A > Polyangia > Polyangiales > Polyangiaceae > PMG-095. The sequence continues at coordinate 8,329 of DATMCL010000452.1, read as the reverse complement.
ACACCGTTATCGACGTGTGCGACGGCGGCGGCGATCGCGGCGACACCCACGCGATCTACCGCTGCCGGAACGGGCGCATCGAGCAGCTCGCGAACCGGCCGATTCACGACTCGTTCTCGTCGCGCTTCTACGACGTGGTCTCGCGCTACGTGTACGGGCGCATCATGTGCGAGGGCAAGCTGATGGCGCTCGCGTCGCTCGGCGAGCCGCGTCCGGCGATGACCGCATTCATCCGCGAGCACCTCGGGCTGTTCCACGCCGCGCCCCCCGAGCAGTCGCTCGCCGAGCTCCGGCGGCATTTCCCGTTCGACGACTATTTGAAGAGCCAGACGGCCTTCGACCTCGCGGCGTCCGTTCAGGCCGTGTTCGAGGAGCTCCGGGTCGAGAGCGCGCTCGCCCTGCCCGCCGACGCGCCGAACGTCATGCTCGCCGGGGGCGCGACCCTGAACATCCTCGCGAACGGCCGCGTCAAGGCGGCGCTCGGCACGCGCGAGCTTTTGTTGCCGCCGTGTTGCGACGACACGGGGCAGTCGCTCGGTGCGCTGCTCTACTTCTGTCACGAGCGAGCGGGCGCCCGGATCAGCGCGGCGCTACCGTTCCTCGGCTGGGCCGATCGGCTGGCGGAGCCGGTGCTCGGCGCGCGCGACGCGAACGACGAGCTCGTCGCGCATCTCGTCGCCGGCGGCATCGTGTTCCTGCACCGCGGGCAGAGCGAGATCGGCCCGCGCGCGCTCGGGCACCGCAGCATCCTCGCGCTGCCGACGCGCCGGAGCTACGATCTCATCAACCACGTCATCAAGCAGCGCGAGTTCTACAGGCCTCTCGCGCCGCTCGTGCCGGCCGAGGCCGTCTCCACCTGGTTCGATTGGCAGGGCGAGTCGCGATACATGCTGTACGCTGCGGACGTGAAGCAGAGCACGCGCATCGCCGCCCCGGGCATCTGCCACTACGATGACTCCGCGCGCATCCAAACGGTCGATGGCCGCGAGGATCCGTTCCTTCATGCTCTTTTGAAGCGCGTCGGCGAGGCGACGGGTGTCCCCTTGCTCATCAACACCTCGCTCAACCCACGCGGGGCACCCATTCTCTCCAAGCTCGACGCGACGCGCGCCTTCGCGGCGAGCCTGCGCGGCCTCGGCGTGCGCGTCTTTCACGGCGGCCGGCTCGAGCCGAGCTGAGCCCGGCAAAGGAAATGATGGCGGCGCTCAGCTTCGTGCTCCCCCAAGGCAACGAGCTCGCTTCCGGCGGCAACGTCTACAATCGCGAGCTCGTGCGCGCGCTCGAGCGCCTCGCGGAAGCGCCCGGGGCGGGTGCAGTGGGGCGCGCCGCGCCGAGCGTCCGAACGCTGACGCCGGCCGAATTTCGGCGGAAGATCGCGGCGGGCGAAGCCGGCGACTATTTCGTCGACACGCTGAACCTCGCCGACGCGGAAGTGCTCGAGCGCAAGGTGCCAGGACAGCGAGCGCTCCTCGTCGTGCACCACCTGCCGAGCCTCGAGCCGGGAATGTCGCCGGAAAACCCCGCGATCGTGCTCGAGCGCGTGACGTTGCCGCTCTTCGACGCGTTCGTCGCGACGAGCCCGCTCACCGCCGAGCTGCTCGCGCGCCGCGGCTTCGCGCGGGAGCGCATCCGCATCGTCGAGCCGGGGCTGCCCGCCGTCGAGCTCGGCCCGCCGAGCGTCGAGTCGCCCTATCGAGCGCTGCTCGTCGCCAATCTGATTCCGCGCAAGGGCGTGCGCGAGCTGCTCTTCGCGCTCGCGGCGCGGACGTTGCCGACCGACCCCTTCACGCTCGACATCGTGGGTCGCGTCGATATCGATCCCGCGTACGCGGAGACCGTCGGCCGCGTGATCACACGCTCCTCGACGCTCGCGGAGCGGGTCCGCTGGCAGCCGGCCGTCGCTTACGACGCGATGGGCGTCCACTACCGAAGCGCGAGCGTTCTGCTCTCGGCCGCCAGCATGGAGACGTTCGGGATGGCGCTCGCCGAAGCGCGCGCGTACGGCGTTCCGATCCTCGCGTTCGACGGCGGCTACGCGAAGCATCATTTCGAGGACGGCGTGAACGGCCGCCTGTTCGATTCGATCGAAGCGCTCGCCGACGAATTCCTGCGGCTCGTGCGCGACGCGGCCGCGATGCGCGCGCTCTTCGAAAGCGCCCGGCGTACGGCGACGCCCGGCCCGAGCACCTGGGACCGGGCCGCGCTGCGCTTGCTCGCGCAGCTCTAAGGCACAGCACCGCTAAGCCTCGGGCGGCGACGAATACGACCAGTAAAACGAGTGAGCGAACGAGGCGGCGACCAGCCCGCAGCCGACCAGCGTGGCGACGGTGCCCAGCGGATCGCTGAGCACCATCCCGAGGGTCAGACCGAGCATCAGCCCGGTAAACGCGTGGCGCCCGAACGCGTAGCGCGGCTTGTCGCCCCGGCGCGCGGGCACGAGCGCGAGCGCCAGCACGTAGACGTAGCGGAGCAGCCCGGCGCTCAGCACCCACGCGCCGTAGCGGCCGCGCGTCGTGAGCTCGATGCCGATGAGGAGCACGAAGTACGCGTCCGTCTCCATGTCGAAATGCGCGCCGAACTCGGAGCTCTCACCTTTGCGCTTCGCGAGCCAGCCGTCGAGACCGTCGAGCGCGAAGACGGCAAAGACCACCACGCCGAGCACCCAGGTGGGAACGTCATCCGGAACGAGGCCGACCGAGGAGGCGACGAGAAAGCGCAGCGCCGTCACGCCGTTGCCGGCGCCGAACGCGCCGCTCGGCGTATGGCCGCCCCGACACACCACGAGCAACCCGACGAACGACAGGCAGCCCGCGACCACGAACGGGGCCGTGTCGCGCACGCCGAGCGCCACCACGGTGGCGAGCAACAGCCACGCGGCGTTGATGCGACTCCAGCCGGCGAGCGGGAGCGTTCGGGCGGGCATGCTTCGTGAGTTACACCCAAGCTCGCTTGGGTGGTGGAAAACAAACGTACAACCGCAGACAGATCTGGGCACAGGCCAGTGAATTTTTGGGACCTCGAGCGAAGCGGGCCCCAAAAATTCACGATCGACGAAACTGGTCTGCGGCGTAGCATGCACTCTTGCGGGGTCGTGAAGAAGCGTGGGAGGGTCGGGCAGTCACGATGAGCGGCGCCTCGCGAACCGTCCGCGCGTACTGGGTCACGGGCCCGGGACAGGGCGCGCTTCGGGAGCACGCGCTCGGCACGCCGCGACCCGGCGACGTGCTCGTCGAAGCGGCGTTCGGGGGCATCAGCCGCGGGACGGAAGCGCTCGTGCTCGCGGGGCGCGTGCCGCCCAGCGAGTTTCAGCGCATGCGCTGCCCGTTCCAGGAAGGCGAGTTCCCGGCGCCGGTGAAGTACGGGTACTCGAGCGTCGGGCGCGCGACGAGCGGAGCGTTCGCGGGGCGCTCGGTGTTTTGCCTGTATCCGCATCAAACCGCGTACCTCGTGCCGGAGAGCGCGCTCGTGCCGCTGCCGGACGGCGTGCCACCGGAGCGCGCGATCTTGGCGGCGAATCTCGAGACGGCGCTCAATGCCGTGTGGGACGCGCTACCCCGCGCGGGGGACCGCGTGTCGGTCGTGGGCGCAGGCGTCGTCGGGTGCCTGGTCGCGTACCTCGTCACACGCATTCCAGGGTGCAAGGTCGAGCTCGTCGACGTGCTCGGAGCGCGGCGCGCCGTCGCCGAAGAGCTCGGCGCGCGCTTCGCCCAACCGAGCGACGCGAGCCATGAGCGCGATCTCGTCTTTCACACGAGCGGGCGTGCCGAAGGCGCCGCGCTCTCGCTCACGCTCGGAGCGACCGACACGAACGTCGTCGAGCTGAGCTGGTTCGGAGACGGCGAGGTTCCGCTCCCACTCGGCCGCGATTTCCACGCGCGCCGCCTGACGCTGCGCGGCTCCCAAGTCGGCACGGTGAGCCCGAACGCGCGCGCGCGCTTCACGCACCGCACGCGCCTCGAGCTCGCGCTCTCCCTGCTCACCGACCCCCGTCTCGACAGCCTGATCGACGCCGAAACCAGCTTCGACGCCCTCCCCGCCACGATGCAAAGGCTCGCCCAACAAGGCGGCCTTTGCACCCGCGTGCGGTACTAATCGACTAATTCTGGCGAATCGCGCGGACTTCGTTCCCGCCGAAAAGCGGAACCAAGACCCGATGGCGGTCGAAGTCGTAGCCGATGTCGGCCGGCATGGGGACGTCCGTGATGACGGGCGTGAACGTGAAGCCGGGCTTGCCGCGGTAGATGGTGCCGGTCTCCCAGCTCGAGATCAGGAAGTGCCCGTTGTTGAGCACGATGATGCCGTCGAGCGTTCCCGCCGGCAGCGCCTGGACGTCGTGTAGCGAGCCGTCGGACGCCACCGACATGAGCTGGTTGCTCCCGAAGGTGACGATCCAGGTCTTGTCGCACGTGACGGCGATGCCGTTCGGCAGATGGAGATCCGTCGTCTTCGAGATGGTCGTCACGTTGAAGTTCTGGTCGACTTGATAGAGCGCGTCGCCACCCGCCGGGGTGATCGTCGCGTCGAGACCGCTGTCGGTGACGAGGATCTTCCCATTTCGGACCTCGACGTCGTTCAGGAACTGGGCCCCGGGGATTTGAACGGAGCCAATCGGCGCACCGGTATGGCGGTTGAACGCGCGCACCGTGTCGATGTCGGCGACCCACAGACGATTGCCGAGCAGCGCCGTCCCCTTCGGACCGTTCAGCGTCACGCCGTTCACGCCACCCTCGATCCACTTGAGCGCAATCACGCCGCCGCCGGGATCGAGCCGGGAAATGAAGCCGTTGTTGTCGAAATCGACCGGACCACCGTTGATGTTGGCAACGATGTACTCGTCGGCGTCTTCGTCCCAGCGGACGGACTCCGGCGTTGCGAACCCCGTGTCGGCGCCCCAAATCACGGGCGCCGATGAAACCTCGAGCTCCGTGCTGCTCGCGGTTCCTTCTTCCTGCGACGGGCTGCCCGAGCACGCTATGAGCGAGACCGCAGCGCCGACCGCGAAACAACCCGTCGCGAGACGATACCCCTTCATGTTGGACCTCCTCAGTTAGTGCCGACGATAACCCCTCTTACGCTACGTGTCACGACAATTCGACGGGAATGACTATTACGGTCACGCCGCCTCGCAGGTCAGAAATTTCATGTTGCACGTTGCTCACAGCGCGCGTGATCCGTTTCGCCTCACTCGTTACAGTTTTGCGCTACGCGTTTACAGGTTTGCCGCACGTCGTTCCAGCGCGGCTTGTGCGCCCTCGCAGGTTCTCGCACGAGCAACGACTGGCGCACACACCGGCACACATGCGCGTTCGGTAACGACTCTCGTGATCCCGCGGCTCGTACGAAAAACGCGCCACGTCGACGGTAGAACGGGCGAGGGGTTGTTTCAGTGCATCACGTGCAGCATTCCCATCATGCCTGCTTCGGCATGATCGAGAATGTGGCAGTGGAACATCCACATACCGGGACGATCGTCGTAGGTCACGGCGAGCTTCACGCGCGACACGGGCGGCACGTCGATCGTGTCCTTGCGCTCGAGCGGAAGAAGCGGTGAACCGTCTTCCCTGCGCGGTTCGAAGAAGAAGCCGTGCAGGTGAAAGGGGTGATTGTACGGCGTCATGTTCGTCACGACGAGGATTTGCGTTGCGCCGACTTGCGCGTGCACGGGCTCCGCTTGGCTCCCCGGGACGCCGTCGATGCCCATCACGACCTCGGTCTCGTCGGCGTTCAGCGTGAGCGCGATCGGCACTTCGCTCGCGACGCTCGTGTCGAGTGGAGTGATGGCGCGCGCGAGGCTCGGTAGCGGCGGCGACGCCGAGCTCGCGTCGGCGACGAGCTCGAGCCCGACGAGCGGCGCTTCTGCGGACTCAGGTAACGGCACGCCGCGCGACACCGGGCGCGCCACGAGCTCGAGGGTGCTGCCTTCCGCGCCGGACGGCGTGACGAGGAGATCGAGTCGCTCGCCAGGCGTGACCACGGGCTCCGTGACGGTGAGCGGCGCCGAGAAGCGCCCGCCATCGCCACCGATGACGGTGAACGACTGACCCGCGATGCCGAGCTTGAAGTAGCGCGAGCGCGCCGCATTGAGCACCCGCAACCGCAGGCGGCGGCCCACGGCGACGTCCAGGCGCGGATGCACGAGGCCGTTCACGAGTACGACGCTGCCCTCGCTGCCGCTCACGATGCCGTCCGGCGTGCTCGCCGGGGGCAGCGGCTGTCCGTTCTGGTCGACGCCCAGATCGGAGAGCACGAGCACGACCTCGTCCCCTAGCCCCGGCGGATCGCTTGGATCGGCGACCAGGATCGGACCGTACAGGCCGCTACCGAGCTCCGCGACCGAGTCGTAGTGGGGGTGGTACCAGTAGAGCCCCGCGTCGGGGACGACGAACGAGTAGTCGAAGCTCTGGCCGGGTAGCACGGCGGGTTGCGTCATGTCCGGCACCCCGTCCATCGCATTCGGCACGCGCACGCCGTGAAAGTGCAGCGTCGTCGGCTCGGTCAGGTGATTGTCGAGATGAACCTCTACCAGGTCGCCGGGCTTCGCCCGAATGAGCGGGCCGGGCACGTTGCCGGAGTACCCGGAGAGGTGCACGGTGCGACCAGGCTCGAGCTCACGCACAACCGGCTCGGCCACGAGCGTCACGGCGACAACGTCCGGGCGCGGATCTCGATCGACCGCTTCTGCAGGCGAGAGTGCCGTCGCCGCGCCGGCATTGGGCTGGTCGATGCTCGGCATGCCTGGCATCGAGCATCCGCCCGCAAGGAACACCAAGGCTAAGGGCCGCACGCTCTCGCACGTAGCAAGGCGCATGCCCCCGCGCGGGCCGAAAGCTGGCCAAGATTGGCGGGATCTCCGGCTATTTTTGCAGCAGAGGGGCCAGCGCCGGCAGAAAGTGCGTATCCTCCGGCCTCGAAAGGCGAGCCATGTTCAGCGTCTGCGTTCGAGGCCACGTGATGATTGCCCATAGCTTCCGCGGCGAGCTGTTCGGCCCCGCGCAGCGCTTGCACGGAGCGACGTACGTCGTCGATGTCGAGCTCAGGCGCCCGGAGCTCGGCCCCGAAGGCGTCGTGGTCGACATTGGTCGCGCGACGGACGTTCTCGAGTCGATTCTCGGCGAGCTCAACTTCCGAAACCTCGACGACGATCCGGACTTTCACGGCAAGAACACGACGACCGAGTTCCTGGCGGGCGTGATCTTCGACCGCGTCGCGGAGCGCATCCGGCGCGGCGAGCTCGGCCCCGGCTCGAGCGCCCTGCGCGAGATGAAAGTGACGCTCCACGAGTCGCACGTCGCGTGGGCCGCCTGCGAGCGAAAGCTCACGTAGCCATCACTCGTTTCCCATTTCCCCACAATCAACGGCTCGAGCACTGCGCCTACCCGAGCGCGGCCGACCACCGCGACGTGCTCCGCGCGTTCCAGGCGTTTCGCGACGAGATCGTGACGGCTGACGGCGCGCGTGGCTTCTTGCGCACGCGGCGCCCGGACACGCCGGACGGCGTCCCGAACTCCACCGTCTCGGAAGGCATCGCCTACGGCATGTTGATCGCCGTGATGCTCGGCGAGCAGGCGCTCTTCGACGGCTTCTACGGCTATGCGCTGAGCGTCGCGAACGAGCGCGGGCTGATGCGCTGGTACGTCGGAGCGGACGGTGAGCCGCGCGACACGGGCGCCGCGAGCGACGCCGACGAAGACATCGCGTGGGCGCTCGTGATGGCGCACCGTCAATGGGGCGGGCGCGGCGCGCTCTCCGAAAGTTACCTCGATCACGCGAAGCGGCAGATCGATCGCATCTACACCCACGAGGTCGATCACACGGGCGTCCCCGATCTCTTCAAGCCCGGCGACGAATGGCGGCCCGACGTCTTCAATCCATCCTACTTCGCCCCGAACCAGTATCGCCTGTTCGGCGAAGTCTCCGGGAACCGCGACGGCTGGCAGCGCGTCGTCGACCGCGGCTACGAGGTCGTCGCCGCGAGCTTGAACCGCACGAGCGGTAACGCGCACAATGGGCTCGTTCCTGCCTGGTGCGATGCGAAGGGCACGCCCGTCGAAGCCTTTCCGGGCGCGGAGACCAACTACCAGACGGATTCGGCGCGCTTGCCGTTTCGCATCGCGCAGGACTTCGCCTTCTATCGCGACGAGCGCGCCCGCGCCTACCTCGCGAAGACGAGCGCGTTCTTCGCCGGGCTTGGAGCGAGCGCGATCGGCGACGGCTACCACCTCGACGGGCGCGCCTGCCCCGATCGCAAGACGGTGCAGCCGAATGCCGGGTCCGCCGTGTTCGTTGGCTGCGCTGCCGCGGGGGCGATGCACAACGCGTGATACCAGAC
>DATMCL010000451.1:0-6528 GCA_035558375.1 Polyangiaceae bacterium | reverse complement strand
CCCGTGCGCCGCAACGACCAAGTGCGTCGCCCGCGGCGCATTCCGCGCAGTCCACCCACTTTCCGCCTTCGTCCACGAGGGCTTTCGCTGGGCGCCCCCGCAGCGGTCAGGCGTGGCGACGGTCTGCGCGCCACGCTTCGCAGCGGCTACCGAACGACGTCTCTATTGCGCACGTTCTCGCCGCTGATCGGGTTGCCGGGGATCGCGGCGCTGCGGGGGACGTACTCGTAGCCGGGGCGGCCGAGGGGATCCTTCATGATGCGGACGCCGCCCATGATGATCTTGCCGTTCGTGTAGCGGTCGTATTCGATGACCATGCCGGGGTAGTAGTCGCGGGCGACGATCGACGCGGGATTCGGCTGCGGCACGGGCTCGATGCGCTCGGGCGGGCCGAGGTACTCCTGGATGGCCGAGGGGATCATGCCGAGGCGAACGTCGGGCGGGATGGCGCCGTTGAAGAAGCCGAACTCGACGGGCTCGCCGGTGTAGTCGTTGCCTGCCGGACGACCGGCTCGCTGAACGTGGATCCAATTGGTGATGCCGCCGACGAGGTGGAAGTCGACGCCGCGCGTGATGTAGCGGCACACCTCTTCCGTGAGCACCTCGCAGCGCTTGTCCATCAAGCGCTCGATGGTGGCGACGGTGGCGCCGATGCGGATCGCGCCGACGCCCTTGCCGGCTTCGATGGCGAGCATCGGCCCGTTGGGCGGCGCCCAGCGCTTGGCGTGCGCGGCCTGGCGGGCGTCCTTCTCGATCGCGCCGGCCGCGACGGCAGCCGCGATCTCCTCCTCAACGGTCGATTTCCGGGGCCGTTCGGCCTGGGTGCACCCCGCCGTCGCCGCGATGATGAAGCTCTGAACGATGGCTTGTAGGCGCATTTGACCTCCAGGACGCGCCGGGCTCATGTAGCACGACACGCCCGTCGTGATCGATCTCGAACATCGCCGCTTTCTCTTCGTCACCGGCAAAGGCGGTGTCGGCAAGACGACCGTCACGGCCGCATTGGCGACCGCCCTCGCGGCGCGCGGCAAGCGCGTGCTCGTTGCCGTCACGGGCGCCAAAGAGCGCGTTTCGGAGCTGCTCGGCGTGGCTCCGCTCGGCACGGAGATCCGCGAGCTTCGACCGAACCTTTCGGGCGTGCTCCTGCGCTCGGAGATCGCCCTGCGCGAGTACGGGCAGATGAAGCTCAAGAGCCGCGTGCTCGTCGATGCGATCTTCGACAACCGCTACGTGCAAGGTTTCTTCGCGGGTGCGCCCGGGCTCAAGGAGTGGGCGCTACTCGGCAAGGCTTGGTACCACTCGATCGAGGTGGTCGACGGCGAGCCACGCTTCGACATAGTGCTCTTCGATGCGCCCGCCACGGGGCACGGGCTCGACATGCTGCGCGTGCCGAAGGTGATCGTGGAGCTTGCGCCTCCCGGCCTCTTGCGGACCGACGCCGAGCGAGCCTGGCGCACCTTCCAGGATCCGAAGCAGTCGGGCGTCGTCGTCGTGACGCTGCCGGAAGAGCTCCCCGTCAACGAAACGGAGGAGCTCGTCGAGGCACTGCGCTCCGATCTGCGGCTGCCGATCGCGGCGTTGATCGTGAACGCCGTACGCCCCGAGCTCTTCGATCGGGACGCGCGCCAGGCGCTTTCTGCCCTCGCGAGCGCGCCGCCCGCCGTGCGCGTTCCCGGCGACGCGGCCGTCGCAGCAGGCATCCGTCGTGCGGTGCGCGAAGGGATACAGTCCGACAGTCAGCGCCGCCTGCGCGCGCTCGGCGTGCGCGAGATCGAGCTGCCGTTGCTGATCGGTGGCGCGTCGTCGAAAGAGGCGCTCGGCACGCTTGCGGCTCGCCTGACTCAAGCCTGGTCGGCTTGACGCTCGGGGGGTGCTCGCTCCCATGAACACGGCAATTCTCTGCGAAGGACTCGGCAAGACGTACCGGCGCCGGAAGCGGAAAGAGGGCTTCTGGGCGGGCCTGCGCGCGTATTTCTCGTTCGAGACGGAGGAGCTCGCCGCCGTGAGCGAGCTCACGTTCCGCGTCGAGCGCGGTGAGAGCGTGGGGCTCATCGGCGAGAACGGCGCGGGCAAGTCGACGACCGTGAAGATGCTCACCGGGATCCTCGTGCCGACGGCGGGTCGAGTGGAGACGCTCGGTCTCGTGCCGCACGGCGATCGGCGGCGCCTCTCGCAGAGCATCGGCGTGGTCTTCGGTCAGAAGCCGCAGCTGCTTTGGGACATCCCCGCGCGCGACAGCTTCGAGCTCCTGAAGGCGATGTACCGCGTGCCCGACGACGTGTACCGCTTCACCTACACCGAAGCCGTCGAGCGGCTCGAGCTCGGCGAGTTTCTCGACACGCCGGTGCGCCTGCTCTCGCTCGGGCAGCGGATGCGCTGCGACCTCGCGGCGTCGCTCCTGCACGCGCCGGCCATCGCGTTTCTCGACGAGCCGACGATTGGTCTCGACGTGCTCGTGAAGGAGCGCGTCCGCGAGCATCTCGTCGAGATGCGGCGCCGTTTCGGCACGACCATCGTGCTCACGACGCACGATTTGAAGGACATCAGCGCCACCTGCGAGCGGCTGCTCGTCCTCGATCGCGGCCGCCTGCTCTACGACGGCAGTCGCACGGGCTTCGAGGAGCGCTACGCCGAGGGTCGTACGCTGCTCGTGACGCTCGAGGGTCCGCTCGAGGGCGGCGCGCGGGAGCGGCTCGAGCAGGAGCTCGCGGGCGAGGAGCTCGCGCTCGACTTCAGCGTGCCGCGCCGGCTGCGGATCGAGTGCACCCACGCGACGAGCGCGCCGCGGGTCACGGCGAGCGTGCTGCGTCATCTCGCCGTCGCGGACCTCACCGTGCACGGCGCCGAGCTCGACGCGATCGTCACGCGCCTCTACCGCAACGCAAAGCCACCGGCATGAGCGCGCTCCCTCGCCCGAGCGCGCTGCAGATGCTCCACGGCTTCGTGGTGCTCGCGCAGAAGACCGCGCAAACCAAGCTCACCTACCGCTTGGCGACGCTCGTGTCGTTGCTCGCGAGCGTGACGAGCTACGGCGTGTACCTGCTCGTCTGGCTCGCGATTTACCGGGAAAATCCGCGCCCGGGGCCGCTTTCCCGCGACGAGATGCTCGCGTATCTCATCGTCGCGTTCCTCGTGAACTCGCTGCTCGTCATGAGCGTCGAGCTCCGCTTCGGACAGCGCATTCGCTCGGGGCTCGTGGCGAGCGATCTCTTGCGGCCGATCGGCTTTCTCGCGCTGCAGATGGGGCAGGCGGCGGGCGACGTGCTCGTGAACCTGGTGTACGCGCTGCCGCTCTTCGGAGTCGGGTATTGGTTCTTCGGATCGGCGCTCTTGCCGCACGACGGCGTCGCGCTGGCGCTCGCAGTCGTGAGCATCGGGCTCGGGTTCTTGATCGCGTTCGGGCTCAGCTATCTCATCGTGCAGGCGTCGTTCGTGCTGCAGTCGGGCTACGGCGTCTTCTTCCTGCGGGCCTCGTTGCATCAGGTGTTCTCGGGGCTTTCGGCGCCGCTCGTCATGTTTCCGCGCCAGCTTCGCGCCGTGGCGGAGGCGCTGCCCTTTCACCACGAAATCGAGACTCCGGCGCGAATTTGGCTTGGTTTGGTGGCATGGCCCGAAGCCCTGCGACTCATGGCGTGGCAGGCGGCGTGGGGCGTCGGCTTGCTCGCCGCGGGCGAGCTCATCCTGAGCGCCGTGATGCGCCGGCACCAGGTGCAGGGTGGCTAGCGTGCGCTTCTATTTCCTCTTCTACCGGACGGCGGTGAAAGCGATTGCGGAGTACCGCGTGGACTTTGCCGTGGGCGTGGTCACGGCCGTCGCGATGCAGCTCGCCGCGCTCGGGTTCTACTGGGTGGTTTTTTCGCGCGCGCCCGGGCTCGGCGGGTGGAAGGCGAGCGAGGTGCTGCTGCTGTTCGGTTTGACGGCGCTCGTGCTCGGCCTGTCGGAGCTTCTGTCGAACGGGATCTGGTGGCTGCCGTACTACGTGCAGGACGGACAGCTCGATCGGTTGCTGATCTACCCGGTGGATAGCCTCACGTTCGTGCTCATGTCGCGGCCCGAGCTGCATGCGCTCGGCAACCTCGCGACGGGGGCCGTCACGCTCGGTATCGCTTGGTCGACGCTCGGTGTGCCGACTTGGATGCTGCTGCTCGTTCCGCTTTGGGTGCTGTGTGGCTCGGTCGTGTACACGGGCGCCTTGGTCGTCACGGGCTCGCTCATGCTGCGCGTCGTGGGCCCCTGGGCGTCGCACCTCTTCACGATGCACCAGCTGCTCAATACGTCGCGCTACCCGCTCTCGATGTATCCCGGCTGGCTGCGCGCGCTCGTCATGTATGTCGTGCCGTTCGGCGCCGCGATCTTCGTGCCCGCCGACTTCCTGCGCGGGCACGGCTCGCTCCTCGGCGCGGTGCTGTGGCCGATCGCCGGTGCGCTCGCGAGCGGCGTCGTCGCGAAGCTCACGTGGAACGCGGCGCTTCGCGGCTACCAGAGCACCGGCAGCTAGCGCGCCGAGCCACGCTCCCTAGCTCGTGACGGGCGCGCTGTAATTCGCGAGCACGCGCACGGCCAAGCCGTTCGGGTCGATCTCGAGCACCTCGCCCGTCATCGAGCCACGCTGGTTCTTGTAATAGAGCACCACGCTCGAGATCCCCCACATGACGTCCACGAGCTCGAAACGAAGCTCGGGATTCGCTTCGAGCGCGCGCCCGAAATACGCGCGCAGTGCCGCTTTGCCGCGCACTTCTCCGCCGGGCGCGCCGAAACGCAGCAGGGCGACCGGAGAGAGCAGCACGACGTCCTCGGCGTAGTGGGCGAGGATGCGCTCGAGATCGTGCGAGTTCCAGGCGGCGATGTTCTCGGCGGCGATTCGCTTGGCTTCGGTTTCTGTCAGCATCAGGTCATTTCTTGGGAGCGTGAGCCGCGACGAGTTTCGCGGCGGCCGGATCGAGGAACCACGTGCCGCGTCGCGCGAGCTGCGACGGTGTCCGGAGCGGATCCCAGGCGCCCAAGAGCGCGCGCTCGACCGGCTCCGCTTTGCCCGCGCCCGTCGCGAGCATCACGAGCGAGCGTGCCTTCGCGAGCACGGGCGGCGTCAGCGTGAGGCGCTCCGGAGGCGGCTTCGGGCCAATGACTGCAACGCAGCGACGCTCGGTTTCACCTAAAGCGGTCGATCCCGGGAATAAAGAAGCCGTGTGGCCGTCTTCCCCGATGCCCAGCAGCACGACATCGAAGATGGCAGGAAGTATCGACTCGTACGCTCGGGCGGCGGCATCACGATCCGGCTGCTCGGCGGCCGGACGGTGGACCTGATCGCTGGGAATCGGCACTCGTGAGAGCAGCGACTCCTTCGCCATCCGATAATTGCTGTCTGAGTGGTCAGGCGGAACGGCCCGCTCATCGCCGAAGTACACGTGAACGAGGTTCCACGGGACCTCGGGCAGCTTTGCTAACGCCTCGTGGACGGCCCGCGGTGTCGTACCTCCAGACAGTGCAATGCAGGCGCGCCCGCGTGACTTCGCGCTTTCGACGACGAGGTCACGAATCTTTCGGGCCGCTCGCTCGGGGAGCTCGGCTGCATCCACAATCGTTAGATCGAGCTGCATCGCGCTCTCCAGGGTACAGGGCAGGGTACGGAACGGCGGGTGCGCCCGGCTTCCGGGGGCGCTATGGTGCGGTTTCCTAGCATGGGCGTTGAAGCGCTGGAGCCGAACCGGGTGCTCGCCGGCCGATATCGGCTGGAGGTGCGGCTCGGCCAGGGAGGCATGGGGGCCATTTGGCGCGCCGAGCACCTCGTCCTGCAGGCGCCCGTTGCGGTGAAGCTCATCGATCGCGAAGCCGTGCCCGACGAGGACACGCTGGCGCGCTTCCTGCGCGAAGCGAAGTCGGCGGCCGCGCTCCGCAGTCCGCACGTCGTCCAGATTATCGACTACGGCGTCGAGGGGCCGATTCCCTTCATGGTGATGGAGCTGCTCGAGGGCGAGAACCTCGCGCAGCGCCTGAAGCGCATGCGGCGCCTCTCGCGCCAGGACACGGCGCGCGTCCTGACGCACGTCGGACGCGCCGTCGGTCGCGCGCACGAGGCGGGCATCGTCCACCGCGACCTCAAGCCCGAGAACGTGTTCCTGGTGAAGAACGAGGACGACGAGATCGCGAAGGTCCTCGACTTCGGTGTCGCCAAGGTGGAACGCGCTGCGCTCGAAGGGCCCGAAGGAACGCGGACGCGCACCGGCTCGATCCTCGGCACGCCGTACTACATGAGCCCCGAGCAGGCGCAGGGGAACAAGACCGTCGATAGCCGCTCGGACCTGTGGTCGCTCGGCGTCATCGCGTTCGAGTGCCTGACCGGCAAACGCCCGTTCTACAGCGACGGTCTCGGCGATCTCGTGCTCACGATCTGCGTGCGCGATCTGCCGGTTCCGAGCGACGTGGCGCCCGTTCCGCTCGGCTTCGACGCCTGGTTCGCAAAGGCCTGCGCGCGCGACCCGGAGAACCGTTTCCAGACCGCGCGCGAGCTGACGGACGCCCTGCGCGAGG
>DATMCL010000450.1:0-7015 GCA_035558375.1 Polyangiaceae bacterium | reverse complement strand
GTGCGCCGAGGATCGGAGCGCGCGAGCTCCACGCGTTCGTCGTGGGGTCAAAGGCGTCGACCTCGGCCAGATCGCCTTCCGCCTCGTCCCAGCCGAGGCGCCCGGCGATGGCGTAGAAGCGACCGCCGGCTGCTGCGCCGCCGCCATGGTTTCTGCCCCCCGGGAGCGGTGTCGCCTCCGTCCAGGTTGCGGGCCCGAACAGATCCCAGACGTGGTGGACCGTCGCGTCGGTATTGCCGTCCGGCCCGAGGCCGCCCGCGAGGTGCAAGTTGGTACCGAGCAGCGCCCAAGCGAACGCCGCGCCTGCCACGGGGAGCGAAGGTCCCGCGCTCCAGGTGGCCGTGGCGGCATTCCAACGCCAGACCGCGTCGGTCGTCGGCAGTCGCGACGAGAACGAGAAATTACCGCTGAATCCACCCGCGACGACGATGTCGCGATTCATCGTGACGGCGGCGATGTGCGTCTCGGCCCCGGGCAGATCCGGTCCTTTTCGCCAGGAATCGGCAGTCGGATCATAGATGTCGATACGGCGCGTGACCTCGAGGCTCGCGGAGACGAAGCCGCCCATCACCCAGAGCTCGCCGTCGACGATCACGCCGTTCGCTTCGAAGCGGGCGAGGGGGCACGGGGCGGCGACGCTCCAGGTGAGCGGCTTCGGTGGGCCCTGCGGCGGGGTTTCTGTCGGGCTCGAGGGCGAGGAGCACGCCATGACGAAGGGAACGAGCGCCCAAAGCTTCCGCACCACGCGGCCATCCTAACAGCCGCGCGTGGCGGCGGCACGCGGCGGCCCGGTCGTCAGCCCCGCCCGGCACTCTTCAGTTTGGCGAGCCGGCGCGCCACTCCCGCGCCCGTGAGCTCGCGCAGCGCGTCTTTCCCCACCCAGCGTGCCGCAGCGTCGTCGGACGAAGCGAGCCGGCGCGCGACCGCGACGGATGCCGCGTGGAGCGCGGCATTGCGCTTGCCGACGCTCCGGAGCGCCCAGTTCACGGCCTTCTTCACGAAATTTCGTGGGTCGGATGCCGCCTTCTCGATGAGCGGCAGCGCCTTCAGGTAGGCGCTGTCCGGAGCCTCTTTGTCGTGAACGGTCAGGCTCGCAATCAGCGCGAACGACGCGCGCTTGACGAACTCCTCGTCGCGCCGCGCCCACTCGTGCACCTTCCGCCACGCGTGCGGCGTGCGATCGAAGAGGTGGAAGCACATCGAGTCGCAGACGGCCCAGCTGTCGAACGCGCGCGCCCAGCGGTCCATCAGTGCAGGCGTCACGCGCTCCGGCTCGGCGACGAAGGAAGCCATGATGCGTGCTTCGTACCAGCCCGTCCGGAACAGCGCGATGGCAAGCTCGTGATCGCGCCCGAGCTTCTTCCGAAGACCGAGCATGGTCGCCATCGACACGCCATAAGCCTTCTTGGCCGTGATGCCGTAGCGCGCCATGCCGTCGCGGTTCTTTTTCGACCCGCGCCGCTCGAGCCAGGCGAGCGTCTCCTCGACGTTGTGCGACACGCTGGGTTTCGAGTTGGGAGCTTTGGCACGCGCGGGCATGGGGCTGAAGCTTCGCACGGCACGCGGGGCGGCGGCAGACGCGATTGCTCGGGGACGGGATCTCAACACCTGGTAGCGCTCAGGGCTTCGCTACCTTCACGATCGAGCTCATGCTCGAGTCGTTGGTGAAGTAGACGGCGTCGGCGTCGACGGCGAGGTCGCGCGGTGCGAATTGGCCGTCGGCCAGCGTGACGGGCTGACCCCCCTCCGTGGGAAGCATCGATACCCAGCCACCGTGGTCCGCCCAATAGACGCCGTCGGCGTCGGCGGCGATCCCGTACGGTGTGCCGGCCCCGGCGAGCAGGGTGACGGTTCCGCCGAGCTTCGGGATGGCGCGCACGCCGGCGCTGCCGCATTGGTTCCCCCAATAGACGGTGTCGCCGTAGGTGGTGACGTACGACGAGCAGTCGGTCACGGCGAGCTCGAGCACCGGACCTCCGGCTTTCGGGACCTTGAACAGGCCGCCGTCGCTCTTGCCCGGGATTCCGCTGCCCCAGGTAGTGAAGTAGACGGAATCGTCGTCGACGGCGATGCCCTGACCTCCAAAATCAGCCAGCGTCTCGACGGTGCCGCCGCCCTTGGGGACGCGATGCACGTCGGTCCACGCCGTGTACGCGTAGCTGTCGTCGAGAGCAACACGGTAGCCGCCGAGAGCGAGCGATTGCGGTGCGCCGCCAGTCTTGGGTACGCGTTGCAGAAAGCCGTTCAAGTCCGTCCAGAAGACGTCGTCGTGATCCACCGCGATCCCGAAGATCACCGGCGGGGCCGGTGCCAGCACCTTCGCTCTCCCGCCTAGCTTCGAAAGCACCATCGCCGGTGACACCCAAAAGACGCTCTCAGCGTCGAGCGCGAGCGCATTGGCTCCGGTGTTGCCCAGGGAGTCGAGCACGACGGGCTGGCACCAGCCGTTCGCGCACTCGCCACCCAAGCACGAGTGGCCGCAGCGCCCGCAGTTCGCTGGATCGCGGCTGACGTCGGGGCTACACGCCGCGCCTCCCGTCCCCGCGCCTCCCAGCGCTGGAGCTCCGCCGACTGCAGGCGCGCCGCCGGTGCCACCCGTCCCGCCCGTTCCGCTTGCCGCACCGAGACCTCCCGATGCGCTCGCTCCGCCGAAGGCGCTCACGCCGAGACCATCGCGCGCTCCGCAACCGAACGTGAACCACGACAAGATAGCGACTCTCGCCCACCGCACCTCGCCAGTCTACCGCGTGGCGCCGGTCTCCTCGCCACGAGCATCGCTACCCTGCGCGTCGAGGGGATTTGTCGGGCTCAGGCGCGTACCGAGCGCCGCGAGCGTGCGGGCGAGCTCCTCCGGGAGCGGCGCCCGGACGGTGACTGGGTCGCCCGTCGCCGGATCGGTCAGCGTGAGGCTAGCGGCGTGGAGCGCGAGCCGGTGGAGCCCGAACTCGCTGCGAAAGAAGCGGTTATGCTCGCCTTTGCCGTAGCGAACGTCGCCGATGATGGGGCAGGAGAGGTGCTTCAGGTGCCGGCGGATCTGGTGCGTGCGGCCCGTTTGCGGGATCGCTTCGACGAGCGCGTAGCGACCGTAGCGTGCGAGCGTAACGACTTCGGTGCGGGCGTCTTGCGGCGGCTTGTCGTCTTCCTGCGACAACGGGTGCTCGACGAGCGCGCGGTCGGGCGGGTTGCCTCGCACGAGCGCGAGGTAGCGCTTCTCGACGGTGCCTGCCTCGAATAGCGCCCCGACGCTGCGCGCCGCCTCGGCCGAGAGCGCAAAGAGCAAGACGCCGCTCGTGGCGCGGTCGAGGCGATGGACGGGGTACACGTACATGCCGACGCTGTCGCGCACGAGCTGCAACGCGTGCACCGGGTCGCGCGACTGGCCCCGATGCACGGCGAGCCCGCTCGGCTTGTTCACGGCGACGAGCGCCGCGCTCCGGTAGAGGAGGGGAGGAGCGAGCGTCATGGCTCGAAACGCGCGCAGCTCGAGCGACCGCTCACTCGAGCGTGATGCTCTTTCGGAGCTTGACGGGCTCGCCCGTGAAGCAGGCGACGCGGGCGCTCGTGAGGAAATTCGTGAGGCAGCGTCCGCCCTCGCTCTGCCCGAGCGCTCCGTCGATGGTTGCGCTCACTTGCCCGCTCGGTGCGATGGCGATCGTGACGGTGCCCGTATTCTTGCCGGCCGCCGGTGCGCGGCAGCCCTCGTGCGCGCGGCTCTCGGCATCCTTGAGCGCCGCGCGGATGGCGGCTTGGTCGGGTGCAGCGCTGCAGGTCGCAGCCGGCGGAGCCATGGTGGCTATGGGTGCGGCTGGCGCGAACGACGGAGCGGGGCTTGCCACTGCGTTGGTGGCGGCGGGAGCGACCGCCGGCTCCGTACGAAGCTTCATCCAACCGAATACCCCCGCGGCGATCAGGAGCACGCTCGCGAGCGCGACGGCACCGAGGGCGCGCCCTCCCTTCGAGGGTGCTTCACGGACCGTCTCCGAGACACCACGCTCCGTCACGCCGGGAAACCCCGGCTGGGCAGCGGGGTACGCGGCGCCCGACGCGGAAAATTGCGCGCCGGGCAGGTGCGTGCCGGTTCCGATCGTCGGGGGCACGGGTTCCATCGGGTAGCTCGGCATCGCGGGCACGGCGCCCACCGGCACGCCGGGGCGCCCGAGCCAGCTCGTGAGGGCGGCGTGCGCTTCACTCGCGTTCGCGAAGCGCGCTGCCGGATCGCGCGCCGCGGCTCGGGCAAACCAGGCGTCGAAAGCCGGCTCGTTTTCGAGCACGATGCCGTATTCGCGCGCGCGCACCGAAGCCGGGACCATCGGCTCGAACAGGATTTCCCGCATCAAAGCGGGAAGCGTCGTGTCGTCGCGCGTCGCGCGCGTCCAGTACGGACGCTGGGTGAGAAGCGAGAAGGCGATCAGCCCGAGCGCCCACACGTCCGTGGGCGGTCCGACTCGACCGTTCTCCGTCTGCTCGGGCGCCATCCAGAGCGGCGTTCCCATCGAGGTCGTGGTGGAGCCGGCGCCGTGCTGCGACGCCATCTTCGCGATCCCGAAATCGAGCACCTTGATGAAGAAGGGCAAGCCCGCCTGCCGCGGCAGCGCCACGAAGATGTTCTCGGGCTTGAGGTCGCGGTGGACGATGCCTTGCGCGTGCGCGGCGCCGAGCCCGTGACAGAGCTGACCGAAGATCTCGAACAGCTCGTTGAGCGAGGTTCGGCGCCGGACGATCCACTCCGCGAGCGTCTCGCCCTGCAGAAGCTCCATCGCGAGCCACGGGGTGCCGGTAGCAGCGTCGACGCCCGCGGAGATCACCTGGGCGATGTGATCGCTCGCGATGTGCCCGCCGATGCGCGCTTCCTGCTCGAAGCGTTGCCGGAGGCGCGGGTCGCGCACGAGCTCCGGGTGCATGAGCTTGAGCGCGCGCTGGAGCTGCGTGCTCACCTGCTCGACGACGTAGACGGACCCCATGCCGCCCTTACTGAGCGGCCGCACCACCCGGAAGTCGGCGGCGAAAATCTGCCCCGGGACGAGCTCGAGCACGCTGCCCCAGCTCTAGCAAAGGCCCCGCGCCGCGGCCAGACGCAATTCGCTTGGCAGCCCCGACTCGATCGGGAAACGATGGCCCCCGCGATGCGTTTCACACTCGCCAGCGCGTGCTTGGTCACGCTCCTCTTGGGTCCAGTCGGGTGCGCCCATTGGGCTCCGCTTACCGATCACGCCATGCAGGCCGAGGTGGATCCGGCAAGCGCGTTTGCCGCCGTGGTCAAGGTCGCGGGCGAGCGCCAGTACAACGTCCTCGAGCGGCGCGACCCCGACCGCTACCTCCGCCTCCGCTCGCACGTCGACGAAAATAAGAGCGATCACGCGTCCTACATCACGATCCAGGTCGACGCCGCGGGGCGCGTCACGATCACGCCGTCGGGTTCGCTCGTCAAAAACAACAAGGTGCACCCGAGGCTCTCCTCCGAGATCACGTACTTCGAGGACGCGCTCAAAGGTGAGCTCAAGCGTGGCGCGGCTTCCGCTCCCGCGACGGCCTCGGCGCTGCCGCCGCCGCCACCACCGCCCCCCGTCGAGACTGCGTCGGCTCCGCCGCCCCCTCCTGCTCCTAGCCCCGCGACCCCGGCCAAGCCCGCGCCGAAGTCAGCAGCGACGGGGAAGGACAAAGCGCCCGCCGCTCCCAAAGCGAAGCCCGCGGGCGGCGACGATTGGGAACCGGTGAAGTAACGCGGTCGGCGTGCGCTCAGGCGACGCCGCGTCGCGGAGCCGGCTTCGCAAAGCGCACGACGTTGCTGAGGTGCGGCGCCCGGAGACGGATGCTGCTGCCCGGCTCGGCCGCGGCGTAGTAGCTCGGGTCGAGGCGGCTTGCGGGAATCGACTGCACGCTGCCCTGGCTCGCGCGCGCGGCCTGCCACGTGACGAGCTCTTCCTCGATGATGCGCTCGGCCTCGAACCGGTCGACCTCTCGCTCCGCGCGGGAGCTCTGGCCGTCGCCGAGCGTCGTTTCGCTCTGAATGCGCCAGCCGGCGTTGGTGGCGCAATCGAAGAGAGCCGCGAGCTCCGAGCCGAGCGTTCCCGAAGCGCGTGCGAGCACGACGGCGTGCTTCACCGCGCCGAGCATGCGCACGCCCGACTGACCCTCCGTGCCGGTCATCAGCTGCATCAGGTGCCACGCCGCCGCGACGCCGATCACCTCGGTCGTCCGGACGCTCGTGCGCTCCTCGCTCGGCATGCGATTGACGATGGCGCCGAGCACCGCCCGGTACGCCGCCTGTCGTGCCGATTCCGTCGTGTAGATCTCGAAGCGCTCGTCGCTCGCGAGCACGACGACCTCGATGTCCTCACCCGCCGCACGCGCCTTGCTCGACAGCGAGGCGAGCTCGTTGCGACTCATCGCGAAGGCATCCCGGACCGCAGCGGAAGCGCTTTTGAGGTCGATGGCAAGCAAGTGGACCGTTTGTTCCATCGGAGGTATCCCGGCGCGATCGAACGGCCGGCCTCCGACAAACTTCAGGGGTGCCGATCGTTCGTCATAAAACTGAATAAAATTAGATGGTTACGGTGTGGCCGCGGCGCCGGGCAAGGGCGTGCTCAGCGCAACGGCAGCTTGGCGATGCCGGCCAAGCCCTCGCTCTTCAGAAAGAGACTCAGCAGCACGACATCGCCGGTCACCGTGGACGCGTGCAAGGACGATGTGTCTGCGACGCAGCTCGCGAGCGTGAGGCTCGTGCCGCCGCGGGGTACGGTGAGCACCAGCGTGGCGTGGTCGATCTTCGGCGGCGCGATCGCTCCGCTCCCGACGATCACGACGCGGTCGCCAACGACGTAGGCGTCGCCGCGCACGAAGCGCTTGTCGAGCTGCTGGGAGCCTCCGCTCGCGAGGTCGATGCGGTAAACTCCGGGCTTTAGCATGTCCTCGTCGGCGTAGCCGGACACGTAGAGCTGATTGCCGTCCGCGCCCAAGATCGTGCTGGTCCCCATCAGTCCGCCGCTGAAGAGGCTGCTCAGTCGCATCAGGCGCT
>DATMCL010000449.1:0-3514 GCA_035558375.1 Polyangiaceae bacterium | reverse complement strand
GCCCCGCACCGGGAAACGCCGCGGCGAAGACGTAGGGCGCTTCGAGCGTGACGGGATGAGAAAAAACGTCGCTCCAGGTGGCCTGCTCGGTGGGGGCGAGACCCAGGGCGTGCGGAAGCGAGCGGGCCAGTGGCAGCAGCGCTTCGGGGAGCGTGCTCACGAAGCCGGCATACAACGCGTCGATGCTATTCATAGGGAGGACAGACAAGCAAAATGGGGGCGCGCGTCTCCCCAGCGCACGCCCCCTTGGGGCTCGCGGTCGCGGCCGAGCTCAGTAGATGTTCGATTCCTTCCACGGGGAGAGCGCGACGTTGATGCGCTCCTCGACCACGATGCTGCGCCAGAGCGTCACTTGGGCAGCGCTCAGGCCATCGAAATGCCCACAAAGCCACTCGTTGATCCGTGCGTTCAGCTTGGCGCGGACGCCCTGCGCTTCGTCGCTCTCCTCTTCGGCGTCACTCACCGGGTAGAGGGCCAGGAGCTGCTTGAACTCGTCGAAGCGGTTCTGCTCCTCGAGAAGAGACGTGTAGAGACGGCGAAGTTGAACATGGGGATCATTGATAGTCTGTGAAGCGAGAGCGCTCATTTTCATCCTCCGGCGACCTCAGGTCGCAGTACAGGCCCCCCCTTGGTGCAAGGAGCGTGCGCGCTCTTCATGTCGTCCTAATGCCGCGAAATTCCTCGAGTGGCCAAAAACCTGAGGAGTGATGCTTGCCCGGATCCGGGCAGCTCACGGACGGATCCGTCCAGAGCCTTCCCGTGCGTCGAAGCTTGTCTCGACCTGATACGGTGGTGGAGTCATCACCGTGACGCGTATTCGCCTTTTCGTTTACGGCTCGCTGCGGCGCGGCGCAGAAAATCACCAAGAGCTCCGCCGCGCCTCATTTCTGCGCGAGGTCACGACCGAGCCCGCGTACGGCGTCATTCGGCTAGGCGCGTACCCGGCACTCGTGTCTGGGAGCATGTCCGTTGCCGGCGAGCTCTACGCGGTGGAGCCCGGCGATCTGCCGGCGCTGGACGCATTCGAGGGGCCAGGCTACCGTCGAGCACACGTGCGACTTTCCGACGGCGGCGACGCGGAAGCCTATTTTCTCGCCGAAGCAGCGCGACGATGAGCCTCGACGCCGGCTCTCTCATTGCAAGCCTGCTCGTGTCGTCAGTGGGTTTCGTGCTCTTCGAGTACGGGCGACGCATGCGCCGCCCGCCCCAGCTCGGCATCGGCATCGTCCTGCTCATTTTTCCCTATTTCGTCTCGAGCGTCGTCCTGATGCTGGCGATCGCCGTCGTTCTTCTCGTCCTCTTGTGGCTCGCGCTGATGCGCGGCATGTAGCTCGGCGTGAAGCTCGTTCGTTTCGGCCCGGTCGGCGCGGAACGCCCCGGCGTGATTCTGGGTGGTGCCCGCCGGGATGCTTCCGGTTTGTTTCGCGATTGGGATCGACGGTTTTTCGAAGGCGGGGGTCTCGAGGAGCTAGCGCGCCGGGTCCAAGAGCGCGCGCTGCCTGTCCTCCCCGAGGGTGAGCGCTGGGCGGCGCCGGTCGCGCGCCCCGGCAAGGTGGTCTGCGTCGGGTTGAACTACCGCGACCACGCGCGCGAGGCGGGCGTCGAGCTGCCGAAGGAGCCGGTGCTGTTCCTCAAGGCGCCGAACGCCGTGGTCGGCCCCTACGACGACGTGGAGCTCCCGCGCGGCTCCACCAAGATGGACTGGGAGGTGGAGCTCGGCGTCGTGATCGGTCGCCCCGCGCGCTACCTATCGTCGCCCGACGCTGCACGGGCGAGCATCGCGGGCTACTGCGTCTCGCACGACGTCTCCGAGCGCGAGCTGCAGCTCGAACGCGGCGGCCAATGGACCAAGGGCAAATCGTGCGACACGTTCAATCCCCTCGGCCCCTTCTTGGCCACCGCCGACGAGATCGCCGACCCGCAGCAGCTCGACCTCAGCCTGACCGTCAACGGCACCGTGCGCCAATGGGGCAACACGCGCGAGATGGCCTGGGGCGTGGAGCGTCTGGTCTGGTACGTCTCGCAATTCATGGCCCTCGAGGGCGGCGACGTCATCAGCACGGGAACCCCGGCCGGCGTCGCGATGGGCATGAAGCCCCCCGCCTACCTCGTCCCCGGCGACGTGTGCGAGCTCGAGATCGAGGGCCTCGGCCGCCAGCGCCAGTTCATTCGGCGCGGTGGCACGACGGCCGGCCTCTTCAAGATGCCGGCGCCCTGAGTCGAGGCGGGCGGCGGACTACGGCCCGATCCAAGGCGCCGCGTACTTCGTGGTGAAGCGCGTCCAGGCCTTGGCGAGCAAGTCGTTGTAGACGTTTTCGGGAGCGAGCTCGCCTGCTTCGACGCGGCGGATGTCGGGGGCGTGCCACGACGTGTATTTCGTCTCCGCGGGCGGCTCCTTGTCGGGGATGCTGAACGACGTGGTCGCGATCACGCCCACGGTCGACCAGATGCCGCGCGGCTTCTTGGCGGAGAGCGGATTCGAGATCTCGAGCCGATAGGCGACGAACAGGGTCGGCTCGGCGAATTTCGGCGTGGGTGCGCTCGCGTCGACGGCGGGGCCAGGCTCGAAATGCACGAGATCGGGCGGGAAGGCTTTGCCGAGCGCGGCGGCGAGATCCCGAGCGGCCTTCTCGGACGCGCTCTGCGCGGGAGTCCCCGTGATGACTTTCGAGGGCAGGGTCTTGTCGCCGCCGTAGTAGGCGCTCGCCGTGAGCATGTGCTCGTTCTTCTCGACGGTGCGCGACTCCTGGCGCGAGAAGCGGATGGCGACCTTCGGGCCGTGCTGGTCCGCGTAGACGATGAGCCGGCGTGCCATCAGCCAGAGCTCTTTGCTCGGCTTGGCGGTCTTGTGGAAGTGATCGAGGACGCCCGCGAGGTAGGCCACGCGCGCGCCCGGGAGCTCGGGCACGAGCTTCAGGTGACGCTTGTACTTCTCCTCGTACTCGCGGAGGGCCGTGATGGTTCCCTTTTGCTTGGCTTCTCCGAGCGAGCGGAGCAGAGCGGCGCGCAGGGCCGTCTGGATCTCGTTCTCGATCTTCGAGCCCGGGTGCTTCTCGATGTAGCTCTCGATCGCCTCGACGTTGTTCGCCGCGACTGCGGCTCGGAGCTCCGCGCGCGGGAGGAGCAGCTCGCTCACGTCGCTGCGGTGGCCGCCCCGCGCGAGGTAGGCGCGGTAGCTCTCGATGGTGTTGGCTGCGACGGCACGCTCGTAGATCGCGCGCTCGCCCGTGTGGTTTCGGAGCTGGTGCACCCCGAAGCCGAGTGCCACGGCCCCGCCGAACAGCCCGAGCTCGAGGAGCGGTAGGCGTTTGGGGACGGGCGGACGCATCGAGTCCACCGGCGAGAACGGGTTTTTGAACCCGTTGTCGCGGAGGGGGTCCATCGTCACGAGCTCTTTCTCGGGGGGCCCGCCGCCGGCGAGCTTCTGCCGGTACTCCTCGGCGCGCGCGCTGAGCTCGGGAGCTTGGCTCGGGTTCGTGAGCGGGAACTGGAAGCTGCCGTGGGCGAAGGAGAG
>DATMCL010000448.1:0-3233 GCA_035558375.1 Polyangiaceae bacterium | reverse complement strand
TGCGCGAGCTGATCGCGCTCGCGCGGCAGCGCGCGCCGGAGGTCTCGCTGGGCCGCGCGGCGCTCGGCGCCAGCCGCTCGAGCTACTCGGCGGCATCGCTCGCGCCGGTCGGCAACCCCTCGCTAGAGGTCAAAGTGGACCACGGAACGCAGGGCGTCACGAAGGACGTCACCATCGACGCCTCCGTGTGGTTGCCGGTAGAGCTTGCCGGAGAGAAGCAGACGCGCGGTCGCGAGGCGCGCGATTTCGTCGGACTCCACGAGGCTCTGCTCGAGCAAGCGCGCGCTTCCGCCACCGGGCGCACCGTGCGGGCTTACGGCGGGCTTGCCGTCGCGGAAGCGAGGGCCCGCGTGCTCACGGAGCTGCTCGACGTCGCGCGCGCCGAGGCGACCCACTATAGCGAGCGGCTCCGTGCGGGGGACACCACGGAGCGCGACGCTGCGCTCGCGTCGCTCGACGCCGCGCGCAACGACGCGCTGCTGAGCGAAGCCCAGGTGGACGTCCTACACT
This sequence comes from Polyangiaceae bacterium, assembly GCA_035558375.1. Taxonomy (GTDB): domain Bacteria; phylum Myxococcota_A; class Polyangia; order Polyangiales; family Polyangiaceae; genus PMG-095. The sequence continues at coordinate 2,723 of DATMCL010000448.1, read as the reverse complement.
ATTCGGGCGAGCTTGCAGAGCTCACCGGGCGCACGCTCGAGGCCGGGACGAACCTGACCGAAATCCCGCCGGCGTATGCGTCCAAACGCACGAACGCGCAGCTCGCGCAGTCGATGCCGAGCGCGCGCGTGCTCGAGGCGCAGGCCAGGTACTATGCGTCCGCGGGCGAGCGGCTGAAGCGCGAAGGGTACAATCCTCTCGCGTTCGGCCTCACGGGAGGGCGCGGAGACTTCGGTGAAGCGCGCTTCGGCGGCGGCATCGCGTACACCTGGCCGCTCTTCCGTTCCAATCAGCCGGAGCGCGCTCGCGCCGAGGCGGAGAAAGCCCGCGCTCTCGAGGAGCTCAACATACGTCGTGACCTCGTCGCGCGGCGCGTCGGCTTGCTCGAGCAGGAGATCCGAGGGCTTCACAGCGCGATCGCCGTCGTGAGGACTTCGGCGCTGCCGGCCGCCAACCGCGCCGTCCAAGCGGCGCTCGATACGAGCCGCGCGGGCAAGGGCGACTGGCTCACCGTGCTGGTCAGCCGCCGCGAGCTCTCCGCACTGTGGCTGCGGCACCTCGAGCTTTTGGATCGCACCTGGCTGGTCTTGGCCGAGCTCGTCGAGCTCACGGGAGAGCTGCCGTGAGCACCGACCCCGAGCTCGCGGGCGCGCCTGCCTCGTCCGCGCACCCGTCACGCTCCACCACGCCGGCTGGCGCGGCGAAATCACGAACGCGCCTCTTTGCGTTCGGCGCCGTCGGACTTCTCGTGGTGGCCGCGCTCGCTTGGGCGCTCGTCGGCCGCAAGGATCGCAGCGTCGCGGCGGCCAAGCCGCTCGATACGCCGCGCGTCGAAGGGCAAGACATCCGCTACTCGAAGACGTTCGCCGAACGCAGCGGCATCAAGCTCGCTCCCGTCGTCACGGCGAGCCTCGTGCCCGTCGTCAACGCCGTGGGCACGATCGACTTCGATCCCGAACACGTCGCCGCCATCGGGACGCGCCTCCGGGGGCTCGTCACGCGCGTGGAGAAGTTCGAGGGCGACAGCGTCGACGTGGGAACCGTGCTCGCCGTGATCGAGAGCGGCGACCTCGGCGAGGCCCAGGCGTCGGTGAGCACCCTCGAGGCCGAGAAGGTCGCCGCCGACCTGAACCTCAAGCGCGAGAAGGAGCTGGCCGAGAAGCACCTCTCGACGGCGCGCGAGGCGGAGCTCGCGGCGGCGGAGGCGGAGCGCGCGGAGCATCTGCTCGCGGCGGCACGTCAGAAGGTCGCGGCCATTTCAGGGCACGGCAGCCGCTCGACCCGCTTCGGCGCGCACGAGCTCAGAAGCCCGCTGAAAGGCACGGTCGTCGAGCGCAAGGTCTCGCCCGGACAAGCAGTCGAGGGCGAGCTCGTCGCGTTTCGCGTCGCAAACACCGAGCACCTCTGGGTCGGCGTCGACGTGTTCGAGAAGAACATCGGGCTCGTGAAGCTCGGCGATCGCGTCGACCTGAGCCCGCTCGCGACGCCGGGCGAGGCGTTCGGGGGCCGTGTCGCCCGCGTCGGAGCGGTCATCGACGCGGAATCGCACAGCGCCCAGGTGCGCGTCGAGGTCGACAACGCCGACGGGCGATTGCGCGCCGGCCAGGCCGTGGACGCGCGCATTCACGGCTCTGCACGCGGCGAGCGTCCGACCACGCTCGTCCCCACGACGGCCATCACTTTCGTCGACGGCAAACCCACGGTCTTCGTGTCGACGGGCGAAGGGTCCGTGCGAGTCGTGGGTGTCGAGATTGGCTTTTCCGACACGTCCCGCACCGAAGTGAAGAGCGGATTGACCGCGGGCCAGACCGTCGTGAGCGACGGCATCTTCGCGCTGAAGAGCGAGCTGTTCCGCTAGCCAACGAGGCCTCACTCATGCTCGAGAACCTGGTCGAGACTTCCGTTCGTGCTCGCGGTGCCGTCCTCGCCGCCCTGGCGCTATTGCTCGTGATCGGCGTCTGGGCCGCGCGCACGCTGCCGATCGACGCGCTGCCCGACGTTTCCACGTCGCAAGTGTCGGTGCTCACGCAGGCTTCCGGCATGTCGCCGGTCGAGATGGAGCGCACCGTGACGATGCCGATCGAGAACGCGCTCAACGGCGTTCCGGGCTCGGTGGACCAGCGCAGCGTCTCGCGCTCGGGTCTGTCGGCGGTCACCGTCATCTTCCGCGACGACGTGAACATCTGGTTCGCGCGCCAGCTCGTGCTCGAGCGCCTGCGCGGCGTGGAGCTGCCGCCGCAGGCGAGCGCCCCGGAGCTTGCCCCCGTGAGCTCGGGCCTCGGCGAGATCTTCCAATTCGTGGTGCGCAGCGAGAACCACTCCGCGATGCAGCTCCGGACGCTGCTCGACTGGGAGATCGTGCCGAAGCTCCGCAACGTGACCGGCGTGGTCGAAGTCAACACGATGGGCGGCCAGCTCAAGCAGTTCCAGGTCCACGTCGACCGCTCCCGGCTGAAGGCCCAGGGGCTCGCCCTGGGCGACGTCGTGAGCGCCCTCGAGAGCGCGAACCTGAACGCGGGCGGCGGCTACATCGATCGCCGCGAAGAGTCGTTCACGCTGCGCGGGCAGGGTCTTTTGACGACTCCCGAGGAGATCGGCAACGTCGTCGTGCACAACGCCGCCGACGGCACGCCCGTGCTGGTGCACCACGTCGCCGACGTGAAGGTCGGCGCCGCGCTCCGGCAGGGCGTGATCACGCACGACGGCAAAGGCGAGGCCGTCAC
>DATMCL010000447.1:0-15106 GCA_035558375.1 Polyangiaceae bacterium | reverse complement strand
CACTTCGGCTTGGCAAGCGTCGACCTCGGTGCCGAGCCGCACATGGACTCCGAGGTGCTGTTCTTCGACTACAAGAACGGGCTCGATCTCGCGCCGGTCGCGACGGCGGAGCTCTGCGGGCACGCGACGGTGGCGTACGTGCGACCGACCACGAGCGCGCCCCACTCCCCGGCGGAGCTCGTCCTCGCCCGGCTGGGCACCCAGACCGCGACGGTCGTCACCGGAGCCCGCGGATTTGCCGCGGTTTCCTTGATGTCGGTGCCGAACGGCGGGGCGATTGCCTATGTCGCCGATGGACGGACCTGGGCCATGGCCCTCGGCTGCCACTGAGCCGAAGCTCTTGCCCATGCGTCTAACATTTGACCCCGTCATGCGTATAAGAGGCGTGCCCACTCGCCGTTACGCTTTCGCCGTCACTGGACTCCTCCTCGTCGCCTGCGGCCGGAGCGCCGAGCAAGCGCCATCCGTTCCCGCCGGCGCCGCCGAGCCGGCTGCGTCCGCCGCGCCCCCGCCGCCCCCCGCCGAGGCGCCCGCGCCGGCTGCCGCCCCTTCCCCGGAGGCAGCGCCGATGACCCCCGCGCCGATGCGGGCGAACGAGATTGACGAGGAGAAGCGGGACGACGGGTTCGCGAAGCCGGCCGACAAAGACGACCTCGGCCAAGCCGTCGCCGAGCTCGAGCGGGCGCGCGCCGAGTTCGACCGCGCCTTCCCGAGCAAGCCGAAGGCCCGCCAATCGAGTGCCCCCGCGAGCGCTGGAGCGAGCCGCGGCGCGGACCTCGACCAGGCCCCCGCCAAGGCGGAGAAAAAGGGCGAGGAGTCGAGCTGCAGCACCGCGTGCCGCGCCTACTCGTCGCTCGGTCGCGCGGCGAGCGCCGTGTGCCGGCTCGCCGGCGAGAAGGACTCACGCTGCACGCACGCGCACCGCGTGGTCGCCGACGCACAAAAGCGCGTGTCCGTGTGCAGCTGCCAGACCGAATGACCGAGCCAGGCCCAAGTCCAGACCTACCGCTCGTCGGTCGACTCGCTCCGAGCCCGACCGGGCTTCTGCATCTCGGACATGCCCGCACGTTCCTCTTCGCGTGGTGGAGCATTCGCTCGCGCGGCGGCCGCATCGTGCTGCGCGTCGAGGACCTCGACGGCACGCGCGCGAGCCCCGAATTTCGGGACGCGGCGCTGCGCGATCTCGAGTGGCTCGGACTCGACTGGGACGGCACGCCGAGCGTTCAAACGGAGCACCTCGACCGCCTCGAGAGCGCCGTCGTACGCCTGCTCGCCATGGGGCGCGCGTACCCGTGCGTGTGCAGCCGCAGCGATCTCCGAACCGCCCAGAGCGCCCCCCACCCTGGCGACCGCGAGCCGCGCTACCCCGGAACTTGCCGGGGCCGCTTCGAGACACCCGCCGACGCGGAGCGCGAGAGCGGGCGCGCCGCGGGCATTCGTCTCAAGGTGCCGGCCGGCGACGTCACCATTCGCGACACGCTCTCGGGCATCCATACGCTCGACGTGCAGGCGAGCGTCGGCGACTTCTTGGTCGCGCGGCGCGGAGGTGCGCCGGCCTATCAGCTCGCCGTCGTGGTCGACGACGCCGCGGAGGGGGTCACGGAGGTGCTGCGCGGTGACGACCTCCTGCCGAGCACGTTCCGCCAGTGGCACGTTCAGGTCGCGCTCGGCCTGCCGCACCCGATCTGGGCCCACGTGCCGCTCGTCCTCGACGGCGCGGGCCGGCGCCTGGCCAAGCGCGTCGACTCGCTGAGCCTCGCCGAGCTCCGCGCTCGCGGCGCCGACCCACGCGCGATCGTGCGTTGGGTCGCCGACAGCGCGGGCATGCCGGGCGGGGGGCTCGTGACTGCCGCCGAGCTCACGCCGCACTTCTCGCTCGAGCATTTGGACCGTCGCCCCGTACGCGCCGACGCCGCTGTTCTCGAGCGCATCGTCGCAAGCTGATTCCGCGCCGCACTCGGGATACCCTCGGCCCCATGTCCGAGCCCGAGGCGCCACCGAAGCACACCCTCATCGGCCACCCCGTAGGGCTCTTCACGCTCTTCTTCGCGGAAATGTGGGAGCGCTTCTCGTTCTACGGGATGCGGGCGCTGCTCCTCTTCTACATGCTGAAGGGGTTTCTGCACTACGGCGACCAGCGCGCGTACGCCGTCTACGGCTCGTACACAGCGCTCGTGTACATGACGCCGTTCTTCGGCGGCATGCTCGCCGATCGGCTGCTCGGAGCGCGCCGCGCGGTCGTGACCGGCGGCCTGTTGATGGCGGCGGGCCACCTGGTGATGACGATCCAGACGGACAGCGCCTTCTACTTCGCGCTGGCGCTGCTCATCGCCGGCAATGGCTTCTTCAAGCCGAACATCTCGACCATCGTCGGCTCGCTCTACCCGGAGGGGAGCCCGCTCCGCGACGGCGGCTTCACGCTCTTCTACATGGGCGTGAATCTCGGCGCGGCGCTCTCACCGCTGCTCTGCGGCTACATCGGCGAGACGTACGGCTGGCACTGGGGCTTCGGGCTCGCGACGATCGGCATGCTGAGCGGCCTCGCGACGTTCGTGCTGCCGAGACGCGCCGCCCAGGTGCTGATCGTGCTCGCGGCACTGGGCGCGAGCCTCGGGCTCGTGGTGATGCGGCCCGAAAACACCCTCTCGTTCGGGGTGAACCTGCTCGTCGCGGCGGCCCTCCTCACGGCGGCCGGCGCGGCAGCCCTCGCGCTCGCGCGCGGCGGGATCCCCGAGACGGCCGGCCAGCCCCGCGACCCGGCGCGCCTGAAGGAAAAGGTTGGACCGCTCACGCGAGAATGGCTCGTCTACCTGGGGGCGCTCGTCAGCCTGCCAGTGTTCGCCGTGCTCGTCTCGGGCTTCTCGACGTTCACCTCGGACCACAAGCCCGTCACGCTGGTCTCGCGCGAGCTCGTGGCGAGCCTCGCTCACAGCCAGAGTCCGCTGGTTCAGGTGCTCGCGGTCGTGGCCAAAGAGGTCAGCAAGCCGGCAGGCCTCGTGCTGACCGCAACCGGCGTTTTCGCGATCGTGTTTCTACTGCGAGCCCTCACGCGCCTCGAGAAGATCGCCCGCGAACGGCTGATCGTCGTGATGGTGTTGATGTTCTTCTCCATGCTGTTCTGGTCGTTCTTCGAACAAGCTGGCAGCTCGATCAACAACTTCACCGATCGCAACGTCGACCGCGTCACCGAGCGCCGCCACGTCACGCGCGACGAAGTGGGCAAAACCCTCGAGCTTTCCCCCACCCAGGAGCAGGTGGGCTACGCCAACGGCTCGAGCCTCTTCACCTCGCGCGACCTCGATCGCCTGCGCGCAGAGCACGAAGCTGACCCTAGCTTTCGCATCCGCTGGCAAGTCGGGCCTGACAACGTCGGCATGGGAGTCGCCGAGCGCACGGACGAGATCCCGGCGAGCATCTTCCAGGCAACGAACCCGGTGTTCATTCTGCTCTTCGGGCTCGTGCTCACCGCGCTCTGGGGGGCCCTCGGCAAGCGCCGGCTCGAGCCGAGCACGCCGGCCAAATTCGCGCTCGGCCTGGTGCAGCTGTCGCTCGGCTTCGCCGCGATCTGGTACGGGGCGAAGACCTCGACCGCACGCGGCATGGTTGGGATGGAGTGGCTGCTCGCCGGCTATTTGCTCCACACGCTCGGTGAGCTCTGCCTGTCGCCCGTCGGCCTCAGCATGGTGACCCGACTCTCCCCGCCGCTGCTCGTGAGCACGGTCATGGGCGTCTGGCTCCTCGCGATGGCATTCTCGCAGTACCTCGCCGCGATCATTTCTCAGTTCACGGGCGCGAGCGAAGGCGACGCCGAGCTCAAGGTGCCGATCCCGCGCGAAACGGTGGTGCTGTACGGGGGCGTGTTCGGCAAGATTGCTCTCGCCTCGCTGGTCGCCGCCCTGCTCTGCTTCGCCTTGACGCCCATGCTCCGGCGCTTCACGCATGAGGAGCGCTAAGCGCTGCCCGGCTGTCACCTCGCCGTTTCGCAACCGCTCCTGCTATTTCAGAATTGCAACCATGGGACCGAATTCGTGTCCCTAACTATATGAAATCATAACTCACGAAGGCTGGCACGCGGGGTGCATATATTACCCCTCGAAGGCGGCGCCCTTGGTGCCCCCCCCTCCGCCTCGGTCGCCGCCTCCTTAACCCCCCAGCGGCCTGGAGCCTCCCCTAGCTCCGGGCCGTTGTCTTTTTTGTCCGCACGGCGCCCCGCGGGCTCGGCGCAGCCCGCCCCCGTCGCTGGAGCTGAAATCCTCTTACAGCTCTTCGAGGCGCGCGATCGCGAGCGTCGCGAGGCGGCAGAGGGCATCGGCATCGCTCAGCCGGAAGCAGCGGTCCTCGCGACCGAGCTCGAGCATGGCGGCCAGCTCGGTGCCATGGGTCACGGGCACCATCGCGACGCCCGCGAGCGTCGGGTCACCAAGCCGATCGGCGACGACACGCTCCGCGACACCGTCGCCGGGCGCTCCGAGGAGCGCCTGGCCCTGTAGCGCATGGGTGTACACGGGGTCGTGAAACGGGACGACGCTCCCGAGCGTGTCCTCGAGCCCGCCGATGGAATACGACGTAACGGGGGCAAGCACGGGCGGGCGCTGGCGGTGCAGGAGCCCGCGCGTCGCGCGCGTGGCCTTCGCCGCGCCGTGGAGGAGAAGCAACAAGACCTCGCGCTCGTCGCGAGCCTTCGCGATCTCGGCGGCGGCGCGCTGAAAGTCGGCAATCGAGCCGGCTTGTCCCCATAGCGCCGCGACTTCGCGCAGCGCAGCGAGCGGTCGCCACTCGTCGGAGCCGGCGGCGCGAACCTGGCAGTCGGGTGGCACGCGACCGTGGCGGATCCCGCGCAGGAGGAGCTCGGTCCGAACCGGACCGATCGTGACCTCGCCGTTCGAGACGATCCAGAGCGCCGACGGGCTGGTCTTCGCGTGCAAAACGAGCTGCATGGGGGACCTCCAGCGCCGACCCGAGGGGCCGGGAGCTCCCATCTTCCGGAGGCGCCCTTCGTGGGCCAACAAATGGGGTGTCGCCCCGGCGAGCGCCGCCTCAGGCCGCGGGAGCGAGCCACGCGAGCGTTTCGACGTGGTGCGTCTGAGGGAACATATCGAAGCAGGTGAGCTCGCCGAGCACGTAGCCGCGCGCTTGGAGCACCTTCAGGTCGCGAGCCAGCGTCACGGGATCGCACGCGACGTACGCGATGGCGCGCGGCCGCAGGCGAACGAGTGGCTCGAGGGCCACCTTGGCGCCCGTGCGCGGGGGATCGAGCAGCGCGAGCTCGACCCCCTGTACGAGCGCTGGCTTCGCGAGCGTCGCTCCCACGTCTCCCTCGACGACGGTGACCGCGGTGAGGCTCTGCTCGCGCAGGGCTTCGCGGAGGGCCGCCGTCGCCGTGCGCTCGAGCTCGACCGCAGTGCCCGTGAGCCCGGCGAGCGCGAGCGGCACGCTGAAATTGCCGACACCGGCATACAGATCCAAAAAAGTGCGCGCCCCGCGTGCGCGAGCCCCCGCGACGACCGCCTCGACGAGCGCGGCGTTCACCGCCCAATTCACCTGGGTGAATCCCCCCGCCGGCACCCGCAGGAAGCCGCCCCCAGGCAGTGGGTAGCGACGCAAGCCGGAGCGCCGTCCACCGCCGAGCCCCACACGCGCGTGCTCGGCGAGCGCGGCGACGAGCGCATCGACAGCGGCTCCGCTCACCGTGGCCTTCGGGCGCGGCGTGAGCTCGAGCTCGACGCCGCCGTCATCCGGCACCGCGCGCAGGTCGACGGCTTCGAAGCCCGCGCCGAGCGTCTTCTTTCGAGCCGGCTCGAGCCCGTGCAACGCAGCGAGCACCCGATCGAGCTCCGGCGCGACGACGGCGCAGCCCGGAGGCTCGACGAGGAGCTGCGACCGACGTGCGTAGAACCCGACCCCACCCCGCTCGTCCACGTGCAGCCGCACCCGCAGCCGATAGCCGAGCGGCTCTCCCACGCTGACGACAGCCGGCGGCTCGGGCAGCCGAATGCCACCGGTGCGAGCCAGGGCCTCCGCGACGATAAGCCCCTTGTGACGGAGCTGCGCCGCGTACGGCAGCCCGATGAACGCGCAGCCGCCGCAGGCCTCGGCGACGGGGCACGCCGGCGTCACGCGCTCGGCGCCGCGCTCCACGAGCTCGAAGCTCGTCGCTTCGACGAAGCTCTTCTTGTCGAGCTGGGTGAGCACGCGCACGCGGTCGCCGGGCAGCGCGCCCTCCACGAACACGGGGCGCCCGTCCGGTGCGCGGCAGAAGCCGGCACCGCCGGGCACGAGCTTCTCGACGACGAGAACCGGAGTCAGCGCGGAACGGTTCCGAACACGCGATCCCACACCATGTTGGACACACCATAGCGACTGCTGTGGTCCTTGAAGTGGTGCAGCATGTGGTTCTTCTTCAGCCGCCGGCCGTACTCGGTCTTGGGACTGTAGTGATGTAGGTAGTAGTGGGTGAGGTCGTAGAACATGTAGCCGACGACGAACCCGGAGTGGAAACCCCACGTGTAGCGCGGGCCGAGCGTCACCCAGAAAATCCCGAGGAAGATGAAGTAAAGCGAGATGCTGACCGCGGGCGGCATCACGAGGCGATACTTGTCGCGCGGCCAGGTGTGATGGACGCCGTGCACCAAGAAGTGCATGCGCTCGCCCCACTTACCGCCGGGCTGCCAGTGGAAGAACAAGCGGTGCAGCCAGTACTCCGCGAGCGTCCACGAGACGAAACCACCGACGGCGAGCGCCAGCGTGAGGAGAAAAGACTGCCCGCCGTGCGTCATGCTGCGCACGAAACCGAAGATCGCTCCCGGTACGAACAGGATCGGGACGATCATCGGATGCGTCCGCGAGAACAGATCGATGAAGTCGCTCTCGAACATCCGAGGTGATTCGGAGCTTTCCGGAATGAAGAGCCAAGCGCGCACGACGACCCGACCATAGGAACCGAGCCCCAAGTTGGCAAGTTCGACCCGTGCTGCGCAAAACCGTTCGCGTCAGGCGTGGCTCGCCACGACCCGTGATCGCCGAGTCACGCGGCAGAACTGCATGCCATGCGTTCTCCACCAGAGGTGGAAAACGCCATTCCACCGCAACGAGAATGCGGCCCGACGACCAGGGCCAACAGCGCGGATTTTTGTGAGTTTGAGCCCCCAAGGCGCAATGCCTCCACAGAGTCCTATGGAACGGAACGAATTCTGCAACGTAAGTGTTCAGAGAGAGACGACGTTCAGAAAGCAGTGAGCCCACCATGAGCCCCTCCCACAAGCACCGCGCACCCCAGCCGAGCACTCCCGATAGTGAGTCGACGGTGCGCGAGCGCGTCACGCCGGCACCCATGCCGGCCGCGCCGCGCGGCGCGCCGTCGGCCTCGCCGCCCGCAGCGCTGAGCTCGCGCGATCGGCTGGAGGGAAAGCTCAACGTCGCACGGAACGTGCTGGCAAACCTTTCGGCGTCCGACGACCGCGCTCGCCTGCTTCACGTGGCGATCATGCGGCGCGACGAGGCCCTGCTCGACGGGGTGCTCTCCGCGCTCGGCGTGCCGTCGGTTCCGTCCATTCCGCCGCCGGCCTCACGCTGAGACGCAGGTGCTGCGCGCCGCCGCAACGTTCGCGGCGGGCGAGTCACTTTCCGGCTGGGGGCTTATCCACCCAAGTCGGAACCCATTTCGGATCGCTGAGGGCTTTGGCGATCGAGTGTCCCGCCTCTTCGGCGGCACCGCGGGGTGCGCTCGTGTAGGTCCCCTCATGCCCGGTGATTTGTCCGCTCATGAGCATCGACCCGTCCTTGCCGAATACCCGGCAGAGGACGCGGAGCTGGGCTTGGCCGACGAGACCCTCGGTCAGGTAGCGGGCCGCCTGGCTGCCCTCGGTCCAGTCCATGAAGTTGAGCTCGATGCGCGGCGCCGGGTTGTCCTTCCGCGCGTCCATCACGTGCACTTCGATGCCTTCCTCGCGCAGGTCCTGCTGGACGACGAGGATGACGGTGTCCGCAAAGCCGCCGTCGTCGTGCGTTTGCACGAGTGTGCTGCGACTCACGACCAAAGGCACGCTCCGCGGCAGCGCGTAGCTCGGTTGGCGCGTGAACTGCTCCCAGCTCGCGTACTGCGTCGCGCAGCCCGAGAGCAAGGCCGCCGTGAGGAAGAGAACCGTGCGTCGTCTCGATGTTGCCATGCTCAATCCCCTGCCACGTCGAGCCAGCCGAAGAACGTACTGAGGCACGCCCGCTGGGCCGGCGGCATGTATTCGAAGTTTCTGCCGCGATCGATGATCTCCCAAAAATCCTTGGTCGTCACGCGCTCGAGGGCCAGGCGGATCGAGCGCAGCCGTTCCGGGGGCTCGTGGTCCATGTCGCGCGAGATCATGCGCGCCTTCTCTTCGAGGCCGCGCATCAAGTAGAAGGCCGCAAGCTTCACCTGGGCCTTTCGCACGCCGAGCAACGCGCTCTCCTGGGCGCTCACGCGGAGCGGGCGATCGAGCTCGAGGAACTGTTGGAGCATCGCGTCCTCCTCCTCGGAGCCGAGCTCGTTCGCGATTTGGCAGAGCGCGGAGAGATCGTAAGCGATCGTCTCCGTCACGAAGGTGAGCTTCATGTCGAAGCTCACGTGCCCGTAGTACGCCATGTGCCGGACGCCCTCGCGCGCGGCCCCGGAGTTGCCCTGGCGGAGCATCGCCTCCACGAGCAGACGGTACTGGTTCAGGACGTTGTAGGCGGTGCGCACGTCGCGCGCGTTCAACGTGGCACGCAGGTACGAGTTCATGAAGCGCACGCAGAGCTCGAGCAGCTCCGCATCGCGCAGCTCACCGGCCGCTTCGGCGATGTAGCGCGTGTCGATCGCGATGAGGTAGTTGATGTCGCGCATTACGGCGAGCGCCTCGTTGTAAATGCCGAGGTACTGGCGGAGCACCTTCCATTCGACCCACGTGCGGCGCTCGACGAGGTCCGTGAGCGACTCGGGATCCATGGCCACGAAGTCCGGGTTCTCCTTGATGCCCGAGCCGATGCGGAACCAGGGCGCGGTCGCCTTGGACTTTTCGCGCACGTAGCGGATGGTGAAATCCTTGAGCGCGTCGACGGCGCCGCTCGCGATGATCTTGTCCTTGCCGGAGATGCTGTTGCTCGTGATGTCCGTGAGCTCCTCCATCGAGGCGAGGGCTTCGGCCTGCGCGGCGGAGACGGCGTCCGGGCGCTCCTGGCGCGAGCCGCGATGGGCCGTCGATACGGCCTGGTCGCGAATGCGTCCGATGATGCTCATCGGCTCGAGGAAGCGGAACACGTAGCTGAAATAGGGCCCCATCAGGACCAGGCTGCCCGTGGTCGCGATGATCATCGCGAGCAGCGTCCAGTGTGGGACATAGTCGTGCTTGAGCGTCATGCTCAGCCACACGCCGACCACGCAGGCGACGACGTAATACGCCGCCACGCCGAGGTTCACGCGATCGCCGAAGAACATGCGCGCGACGCCGGTGTACCGGTCGGCGGACAGCTGCACGATGATGCTGACCACCGTGATCACGATGCCGAACACCGCCGCGTTCATGCCGGCGAGTGCGCTCACCGCGTCGGAGATGTTGTTCGGATCGAAGTCGAGATAGCGGAGGAAGGTGGGCCCGACTACCGCGTCGTGACTCAAATGGTCGAACGTATAGAGCCCCCAGAAGAGCACCTGCGCGAGGGCCGTCAGCACCGTGATGGGAACGAGCCACCGGCGCCGGAAGCTCGACGAGCTCAAAGCCATCGACCCTACGTTTACTCTACCGCGCGAGTAGGCTCAATCGCCGCGGCCTGTCGGAGCCGAGTCGAGGTACTATCGAGGTTTCGAGCGGTCCCTGGTCGTTCAGCGGCACGTCTCGAATCGGCACCAAGGACCTGCTTTCGATGCACGCACCTCTTCGCCCGCTCCTCACCGCTTCCCTCTTCGTGCTCGCCGCGTGCGGCTCGAACGACTCACCCTCTGGCACCGGCGGCGCCGCAGGAACGGACGCTTCGGGAGGCTCCGGCAGCCCCCTGGGTGGCAGCGGCGGAAGCGGCGGAAGCGGCGGCTCGGGGGCGAGCGGCGGAGCGCAAGGTGGAAGCAGCGGGACGACGGGCGGCAGCGCCGGCAACGCGGGCAGCAGCGGCACGGCGAGCACCGGGACGGAGAAGCTCTTCACGGCGAGCGTGACGACGAGCTCGGCCATCCCGACGGTCGGCATCGTGACGTGGTCGATCGACGCCACGATCGACAGCGCGACCATCGACTTCGGTCGTGACCAAAATAACTACGAGTACCACGCGCCCGTCGACCTCGCGGAGCCGATGTACCGCACGCTCCTGCTCGGCATGAAGCCGGACACGCCCTATTTCGCCCGGATCACGGCGCAAGGCGGCGGCAAGACGTACACGAGCCAGGCCTACCCGCTCACGACGGGTTTCCTGCCGAACGGCTTGCCCAAGCTCACGGTCACCGACCACGACGCGAACGGGATCTTTTCGAGCGGCGGCTTCACGGTGAATTGCACGGGGCTCACGACGGGCGGTGTCGTCGGGGGCGGCGCCGGCGGTGCGACGGAGAGCTTCGCGTTCATCTTCGACAAGGACGGCGACCAGGTGTGGGCGTACGAGCTCACGGACACGGCGGTCGCGGGCTGCTCGCGCGCCCGGATGTCGCCGGACGGCAAGTTCATGTGGGCCGGCAACTTCAACAACGCCGACAGCATGGGCGCGGTCCTGCGCGTGCCGATGGACGGACTCGGCGATGCGAAGACGATCGACATCAAGGCGCGAAACCACGATTTCGCGTTCTTGCCGAACGGCCACCTGCTCTACTGGGAGCAGCAGAACGGCGGCGGCTACAGCGAGATCGACGGCGTCCGCACGGAGGGCCCGGACACCATCCGCGAGATGGACCCGGACAGCGGAGCCGTGACCGACATCTACGACGAGACGCGCGACTTCGCTTCGCTTTTCACGATGAAGGGCTCGCACACCAATCAGGTGAACTACGTGCCTGCGCTGAACGCGATCTCGTTCTCGATGCGCCACTCGAGCACGATCGGGCTCATCAGCTACCCCGACGCCAAGCTGCTCGCGATCTTCGGCGGGGATCTCACCCAGTATCCGGCCATGGACTGGGAGATCCAGCACGGGCACGAGGTGCACGCCGATCACCTGTGGGTCTTCAACAACAACGGCAAGAACGGCGGCTCCAGCATTCTCGGCTTCACCTTCGAGCTTTCGGCGAAGACGGCGTCGAGCACCCTCGTGTACGACAGCGGGAGCACCTCCGGCGCGTTCGGCGACGTGAAGGAGCAGCCAAACGGCAACCTGTTCGTGACGTACTCGACGGCCGGCGTGTTCCACGAGATCACGAAGACCGGCACGCTGCTCCGCGAGATCAAGACGAGCGCGTCGCTCGGCTACTCGGAGCACCGCTCGACGCTCTACGGTAAGGCGCCCCCCTTCGCCGACGCGGCGGCCAATTGAGCGCGCCGATGGCTCGCGCGGGCGCGCTCCTTTCGCTCACCTTGGCCCTTTTCGGCTGCGGGGGCGGCGGCTCGGAGCCAAGCGGATCCGGCGGCACGAGCGGTGCGGGCGGCACGAGCGGCACGGGCGGCAGCGGCCCGAGCGCGACCTGCGACGCGCCCGACGGCACGCTCATGATCACCGACGACACGAACTACAGCTTGCCGAGCTCGCTCGATGTGAAGAGCGCGAAGCTCAAGGATGCGACCGATCTGACGTTCGATTGGTCGGGCATCGGCCACGACCTCTTCGGCCGTACGGTGGATGCGCGGGTCGACATCGACCTCTTGCTCGTGTCGCTGTGGCGACTCACGCCCGCAGAGCTCACGCGCGATCTCGAGCGCGACGCACTGTCGCCGAACGACAGCGTCGGGCTCATCACGACCTATCCGAAGGACGACTACACGTCGCAGCACCTGCTCGGCTTCGACTACACGGGGAACCCGATCCCGGAAGGCGACATCTGGCGCTACTTCGACACGAAGAACCCGGACTTCCACTATCCCGCGGACACCCACACGTTCCTCGTCATCGCCGAAACCGGCACCGTCCTCGGCAAGGGCGCGCGCATGTTCGGCTATTTCACGCTGGATCCCGCGGCCACGGAGACCAAGCTCACGCTCGACGACGCTTCCGCCAAGGTGACGTACACGGTGAATCTCGAGCAAGCGCGACCCGTGCGCGTGCCCGCGGCGACGCCGGGCGTCACCATCGACTGGCGGAAGATGACGACGAACGCGCTCGGCAACCCTTACGATTGGAACCAGATCAACGACGCCGTCGTCGCGCACTTCACGAACGAGACGCTCGCCGACCTGGACGCGGATTTCTTGAACCTCGAATCCCTCGCCGAAGGCTTTTGGAAAGGCGAGGTCAAGGCCGGACGTAGCATCGAGCTCTCGACGCTCGTGAACGCGAATCAGGAGCCCTTCCCCGGCATCGACGATAGCGGCATCTGGATGGCCGCGCTCTTCTGCACGATCAACTGTGGCAATCCGGCGCCATGGAGCATCACGATCCTGAAGCCCTGCGAGTAGTCGCGCCGGTTTCATCCCCCGGCCGCGCGTTTCGAGCAAAGCTGCGACGGGGCGGCTTGCGACAGTGCCGGTGCGCGGAGCGCGTGATAGACGAGCCGCATGCACCGCGTTCAGTCTCGTGACGGCACCGAGCTCGCCTGCGAAACGAGTGGCTCTGGTCCCGCGCTCGTGATCGTCAACGGCGCCCTCTCGGATCGAAGCAGCGTGACGCCGTTGCGCGCGCATCTCGACCGCCATTTCACCGTCGTCGGCTACGACCGGCGTGGTCGCGGCGATAGCGGCGACACGGCGCCGTATCGCCCCGAACGAGAGCTCGAAGATTTGGCCGCGGTCGTTCTGGCGCTCGAGCAACCGGCCTTCGTTTTCGGGCATTCGAGCGGCGCGATCCTGGCGCTCCGCGCCGCGCTGAACGGCGTTCCGATGCAGCGCCTCGCGCTCAACGAGCCGCCGTTCATTCTGCCCGGCACGCGACCGATGCCGCCCGCCGACATCACCGCTCGCGTCGCCGAGCGCATCGCGGCGGATGACCGCGAGGGCGCGCTTCGTGTGTTCTTCGGCGAGCAAGTGGGTCTCCCCGCTCCCGCGTTCGAGCAGATGAAAGCGACCCCCCTGTGGCCGCGCATGGTCGCGCTCGCGCACACCACGCCCTACGATTCCGCGCTGGCCGGCGACTCGGCGCTCCCGCCCGCCGCGCTTCTCGGCAAGCTCTCGCTCCCCGTTCTCGTCCTCAACGGCACGGCGAGCACACCATGGCTCGCCGAAACGGCGCGGGCGCTCGTGGCAGCGTTGCCGAACGCCCGCGGCAAAGCGCTCGAGGGCCAGGCGCACTCACCGGCGCCGGACGTTCTCGCGCCAGTGCTCGTGGACTTCTTCCAAGAAGCGCGTCGAAACGAGGTCTAGTGCACCGCCGCCCGTAACGGCAGCCGCTCGACGAGCTTCGCCTCGAAATCCAAGAGCTCCTCGGCGCGGGCTTCGGTGCGGGCGGCGCCGGTCTCTTGGCGGGCGAGGCGGAAGAACAAGCCGTGATGGCGCGCCTCCGCGCGGGCGAGGTCCTGGTACGTTTGGGCGAGCGCAGGCTCGCGGCTCGGGAGCGCGTCGGCGAGGAGGCAGAGGCGCTCGCAGCTTCGAGCCTCGATGATGCCGGCGACGAGCAGCCGATCGCAGAGGGCGTCGTCGCCGTGGGGGCGAACTTGGGTGCGGAGCTCCTTGGCGTAGAGATCGGTCTCGTCGCGACCGAGCGTCAGGCCGCGTGCGGCGAGGATCTTGTGCACGGCGGCGAAGTGCTCGAGCTCCTCGCGCGCGAAATCGATGAGCGGAGTGACGAGCCCCTGACGCTCCGGGTAGCGCGAGACGAGCGACATCCCGTTCGAGAACGCCTTCTTCTCGCACGCTGCGTGGTCCAGCAAAAACGCCGAGAAATCGGCGAAAACGGCGCTCAACCACTCGGGCCGCGTGGGACAGCGAAGGTCGAGCACCGAGCTAGTCTCCCTGCACCGTCACGACGAGCCGGCGGCTGTGCGGGCGCGCGCGATGCTCCCACACGTAGAGCGCCTGCCAGGTGCCGAGCGCGAGCCGCCCGCCGCTTATGGGTAGCGTTTCGGCGGCGCGCGTGACGGCCGACTTGGCGTGCGCGGGCATGTCGTCGGGGCCTTCGTCGTCGTGCTCCCACGCACGCGACTCGGGCGCGAGCTCGGAGAGCCAGCGCTCGAGGTCGCGCAGCACCGCCGGGTCCGCGTTCTCCTGAATCACGAGGCTCGCGGAGGTGTGTTGGCAAAAGACCGAGCACAGGCCCGTGCCGATGCCGCTCTCGCGCACCACGCGCGCGACGCGGTCCGTCACGTCGACGAAGCCGCGGCCGCGCGTCTCGATCTCGAGCACCTGCTGCTGAGTCTTCAAGGCAGATTCGAGCCTTTGGGGGCCACGCCGACGCAGGTGCCCCAGCCGAGCGGCAGGGTCGTCCCTGGCTGGCAGCGCCTGCCGTCACAGTAGAGGTCCGGCGCGCCCGTCTGGCAGAGCTTCACGCAAGTGTTGCTCGCCTGCGAGCAGACGAAGCCCCAGCCGCACGGGCACGGCAGGCCTTCCGTACCCTCGTCGGTGGGCGGGAGGCTTTGAGCGTTCACGCAGCTCGTCGTGCCGTCGCTGCCGACGACGACGCAGGCGCTGCCCACCGGGCAGCTGCAGGTGGTGCCTTCTCCCTCCATGCACGGGGGCTCGGCGAGGCTGCAGTTGACGACCGGCATGCACACCGGGACTTCGAGCGACGACTTGGCGTTCGGCGCGAGCAGCGGCTCCGGCGAGCAGTGCGTGCGGTCGCGGCAGGCGCCGTTGCCGCTGCAGCAGTAGGGCCGGCATTGCCCGGGGCCCTCGCCCACGCAGGCGAGACCGGCACGGCAATCCCCGCCCGAAAAGCAGGGATCGCCCTCGATGCCGTTTCCGGCGGGCAAGCACTGAGCGAGGGCTCGCCCGCGGTGCTTCGGATCCTCGGTCACCTGACAGGACGTGAGCGAGAGCGTGCTCACGGTGAGGCCGGCAGTGCCCGCGTCGGCTTGCGACTTTCCTGCCGCGCCGCCTTG
>DATMCL010000446.1:0-12047 GCA_035558375.1 Polyangiaceae bacterium | reverse complement strand
ATGGCCTCGCCGGCCGCGACCGGAGTCGCCGCCTTCACGCCGGGTCGTTTCCGCACGTCGTCCAAGAGGTCGCGGAAGTTGCCGAAGCCGCCGCCCGTCTTGGCTTCGATCTTCACGTGCGCGTTGTTGCCGAGGATCTTGCGCTTGAGATCGGCGCCGAAGCCGCCCATCACGGCCACGACCAGGCAGAGCGCGAGCGAGCTCACCGCGACGCCCGAGATCGAGAGCACGCTGATCACCGTGAGAAATCCGCTCTTCTGCGAGCGGACGTGGCGTGCCGCGATGAACGAGACGAAGCTCTTCCCTTCGAAGCGGTCGAAGATCTTCGGGATCACGAGCGCCAAGCCGCCGAGCACGAAGCCCATGCCCGTGAGCACGGCTCCCACCCGCACGATCTGATGCCAGAACACGAAGTAGGTGCCCTTCGGCGTCGGCAGGCGCATCGCCCAGGTGCCGAGCACGACGGCGCCGCCGAGGCAGAGCCCCGTGAACCCGCCGAGCAGCCGGCGCCAGCGCCCGCGGCTCAGTTGCCGGAAGCCCCAGACGGCTGCGAAGACGAGCGCGATGCCGCCCAGGCCGAGCAGGATGATGCGCGGCCAGAGCCCGAGCGACTCCCACAAGTGAAGCCAGAAGCCCGGCTCCGTCCCGGCGCCGGGCGCACGACGCGCCGGCGCGGAACGCGAGGCCGCGGGGCCGAGCAGCAAGAGGTGCAAGCTCGGCATCACTCTTCGGGGCGCATGAGCGGGAAGGCGATCGCGTCGCGGATCGACGGTTGGCTCGTGAAGGCCATCACGAGGCGATCGACGCCGATGCCGAAGCCGGCCGCGGGCGGCATGCCGTGCTCGAGCGCGAGGACGTAGTCGGCGTCGTAGTCCATCGCCTCCTCGTTGCCCTTCTCCTTGAGCTCGACCTGGTGCCGGAAGCGCGCTTCCTGGTCGCGCGGATCGTTGAGCTCGCTGAAGGCGTTGCCGAGCTCGCGACCGTCCACGAAGAGCTCGAAGCGATCGACGAGCGAGGGATCCGCGTCCTTGCGGCGCGCGAGCGGGGAGACCTCGAACGGGTAGTCGATGATGAAGACGGGGACGCTCTTCGTGCCGTCGGTGCTCCGGTAGTCGACCGCGAGAAACGGCTCGGCCAGGTACTCGTACGCGACGAACAGCCGCTCGCCGTCGTTGCCGCAAGCGTTGAGCGCGCGGCGCAGGTTCCCCCAATCGATGCCTTTGGCTCGCTCGGAGCGCGCGCGCCACTCGGCGACCCAGCCGTCGGCGGCCGGATCGGCGGGCGTTTTCGTCTTCGGATCGACGGCTAGCCGAGCCAAACGCTCGCTCACCTCGTCGCCCAAGTGGGCGCGCGCGAGCGAGCTCTTCACCGCTTGCTTCATGGGCAGGCGGACGAACGCTTCGGCGAGCGTGAAGGCGCGCTCGCTGCGAAAGCGCGCGGCCTGCACCTCGAACCCCTGCGCGACCAGGTGCTCGTGGAGGAAGCGATCGATGTGCGCGAACAGGCGCTCGGCCGTCGCCATCAGCGTCTCGTACGTCGCGTACGCCTGATAGAACTCGAGCATCGTGAACTCGGGGTTGTGCCGCGTGCTGATGCCCTCGTTGCGGTAGCAGCGACCGATCTCGTAAACGCGCTCGAAGCCGCCGACGAGGAAGCGCTTCAGGAAGAGCTCGGGCGCGATGCGCAAGAAGAGCGGCAGGTCGAGCGCGTTGTGGTGCGTGCTGAAGGGCCGCGCGGTGGCGCCGCCGACCAGCGTGTTCAAGGTCGGCGTCTCGACCTCCAAAAACCCGCTGTGATCGAGGAAGTCGCGCAGCGCCTGGATGATGATGCCGCGCGCGCGAATCACGGCAGCCGCGTCCGGATTGGCGACGAAATCGACGTAGCGGTGGCGGTACCGGAGGTCCGCGTCCGTCATGCCGTGCCACTTGTCGGGCAGCGGCCGCATCGCCTTCGAGAGCACGCGCAGCTCGGCGAGCTCGAGCGTGAGCTCACCAGTCTTGGTCACCATCGCCTTGCCGCGTGCCTCGACGTGGTCGGCGATGTCGAGCTCCTCGAGCGCCGCGAACGCAGCGCCCATCACGTCTTGCTTCGCGAAGAGCTGGATCTCGCCCGACAGGTCGCGGATGCGGAGGAAGCTCGCCTTGCCGAAGCCGCGACGCGCCGTGATGCGCCCGAAGACGTGAAAGCGGCGGTCGCCCGCGAGCGCCGTCACCTTGTCGGCGTGGTAGCGAAGCTCGGCCGCGTCCTCGAGCGCCGGCGCGAACAGCGTGCGGAGCTCCGCGACGAGCGTGCGGTCGCTCGTGTCGATGTCGTTCGCAAACGGGTTCTGACCTCGCTCGCGCAGTTTCTCGAGCTTCTGGCGGCGCGCCAGGATCAAGGCTTCTTCGCCGCTGCTTTCCATGGAGCGGCGGGCAATACCCCGGGGTTTGGGGCGCGTCCAGGGAAGGCCGCCCCCGGTCCGGAGGGCCGGCTGACGGGTCTAGTGCAGCGGTACCTGCAGAGGCACTAGTCGGTGCCCTTGAGGGGCAGCACGTGGAGGACGTCGCCGTCCTTCGCGTCGAGGGCGGCCGCGGCTTCTGCCGTCAGCGTCACCGCCGTCGCCGACATCTCTACTTCGACGGCCACGGCGCGAAAGAACGGCGCCGTGGCGAAGCTTCGCCCGACGAGCGCACGCGCCGCCGACGGGCTCGGCGTGCCCGTCACGAGCGGGAGCGGCACGGTGTCCCGAATCAGCGAGATCTCGTCGAGGGGGGCGATGAAATGCGGGCCGCCGTCGAACGGGTCGATGCGCTTGGCGTAGCGGAAGCCCACGCGACGCAGCATCTTCTCGACGCCCTTGGTCTGTGCGCCCACCTTGCCGATCACGGCGCGCGCCTCGGGCGAGAGCAGCGACGCGTAGACGTTGCCGCTCGGGAAGAGGTCGCGGATGAACGACTTGTTCTCGCTCGAGAGCAGGTCCGCCTCGGCGTAGCTCATGCCCGTGAACCTTCGCCCGAGCGCCTCCCAGAGGTGGCTCGTCCCGTCGGGCTCGAGGGGCGGCAAGAGCTCGGCGAGGAGCTGCTCGCGGAAGAGGGCGCGGTGCTCCGTGACGTAGACGAAGCGCACGTAGGAGATGAGCTGGCCGAGCCGCTCTGGCGCGCGCCGGTGCGCGGGAGCGACGACGAGCCCGCCGAGCTCGGTGGGGCCGTCGTACGAGAAGCCAATACGCAGCACCGTGTGATGGAAGTGGCGATCGAGCGCGCTCGAGTACTTCTCCTCGTCGATCACGTCGAGGTAGATGTACGGCGCGTCGCGGCGCCCGAGCTGCGCGATGATGGTCGAGGTTCCGAGCGCCTCGCCCGTCGTCCGGTCGCACACCAAGAAGACGAACTTTCGGCGGCGCTCGGGCAGCTCGCCGCGGAAGCTCTTCTCACTGTGCTCGAGCAGGCGCCGGATGTGCTCGCGCTCGTTCGGCAGGTTCACGCTGTTCAGGTGTCGCGCGAGCTCGAGCAGCGCGGCCTCGTCGCTCGTGAGGGCACCGCGAATTTCGTGTTTCGGCGTCGGGGCGGTCGAAGGCATGGGCCGCGGTCGAAGGAGCTCCCTGGTCGGCGCCCCGGAACGACGCTTCCCCCATGCTAGTCGGCAAACCCCGGTTCCCGCGCGTCGGCCATCAGGCCGGCTCGACGAAGGGCGCCCGGGGCACCAAACTTTTCTTACAGATTTCGTGCTAAAGGGCCCGATTCCGATGCGTCCCGTTTGGTCTTTTCCCCGTGCCGAGAGCCTCCCGCCTTACGGCTTCGTCATTACCGACGAGGTGAAAGCCCGTGTGCGCGCTACGGGCGCCGACATCATCGATCTCGGCCTCGGCAACCCCGACCGCCCGACGCCCCAGCCCATCGTGGAGCGCATGATCGAAGCGGCCGCCGTCGGCAAGAACCACCGCTACCACCCCGGTCGTGGTCTCCCATCGCTCCGGCAGGCGGCGCAAGCCTGGTACGAGCGTCGCTACGGCGTGCGCTTCGACACGGAGCGCGAGCTCGTGATCACGATGGGCGCGAAGGAGGGCATGAGTCACCTCTGCTTCGCGATGCTCGATCGCGGTGACACGGCGCTCGCGCCCGATCCCGCGTATCCCATTCACGTCGGCGCTCCCGTGATGGCGGGCGCCGAGGTCGAGCTCTACCGGGCGTCGCTCGACATCGAGCCGGCCGAGGCGATCGCCCAGGGCATCGAGCGCGTCGAGAAGCGCGGCGGTCGCGTCAAGCTCGTGATCGCGAATTACCCGCAGAACCCCACGGGACAAATCGTTTCGCGCGAGCAGATGCGCGAGATCGTGCGCGTCGTGCAGCGCTCGGGCGCGATGCTGCTGCACGATCTCGCCTACGCGGATCTCGATTTCGCCTCGCGCTACGCGCCGAGCATCTTCGATTGCGGCGTGCCCTCGGACGAAGTGAAGGCCTTCGCGGTCGAGACGTTCTCGATGTCGAAGAGCTACAACATGGCCGGCTGGCGCATCGCGTTCATGGCCGGAAACGAGCGCATGGTCGGCGCGCTCGCGCACCTGAAGACGTACGTCGACTACGGCACGTTCGCGCCGCTGCAGCACGCGGCCGCGTGGGCGCTCGAGCATGGCGACCGTTTCGCGGAGGAGCTTCGCGAGCTCTACGTCCAGCGCGCCGGCGCGCTCGCGACGGGGCTGCGCGGCGCGGGTTGGCCCGGCGTCACGGAGCCGAGCGGCACGATGTTCGTCTGGGCGAAGGTGCCGCCGTCGCTCGCGAGCGGCGGCTCGCTCAGCGCGACCACGCGCTTGATCGAGGAGGCGCACGTGGCCGTCGCGCCGGGCATCGGTTTCGGTCCCGGCGGCGACGATTCGGTGCGCTTCGCGCTGATCGAGGATCCGCCGCGCATCGCGGAAGCGTGCGAGCGCATCGGTCGCCTGCTCGGACCGGTCCGCCGCGCCGCAGGCGCATGACCCTGCGAGCCTGGCGGGCGTCGATCGCCCGGCAACTGGGCTCTCGCCCTGCGCGCAGGTGGTCGCGTGCGAGACCGGCGCGTCGTTAGGATCGTAGTCGTTAGTCAGCGATTGCGCAGAGTTACGGCCAGCGAGGCACGCGTACGGCAATCGTGGTAATCTCGTCGCCTCGCGAGGGTGCGAGGGTCCTTGGGGGCGTTTCGCCCGGGAAGGAGCACGGCGATGATCAAATCAATCGTTGGGGTGATGTGGCTTTCGCTCGCGTTGGCCACGACTGCATGTGGGAGCAACTTCGACGGCTCGGACACGGAAACGGCGTCCGAACCCGCCGGAATCGTGAATGGCGTCGATCTGGGCGCGAGTGAGCTCAGCGCAGCGGGGCTCGTCGCGATCTACCACCCGAAAGAACCGCTCTATCCGAGCTTCCATCCCCGCCCGTGCGGCGGTGTGATCGTGCGCAGCGAGGGCGGCCTTTCCACCGTGCTCACCGCGCGTCACTGCGTGACGACGGACAGCACCATCGGCGGACAGCTGGCGGACGGCTCCGCCTTGCGCTTCTCGCCCACGCTGACACCCGGGCCGGCGCTCCCCGACCCGCCCCCCGACGCCGTGAGCGGTTGGTTCGTCGTCGATAGGTTCGGCACGTTGGCGGACATTGCGCTGGTTTACGTGTTTGCGGACTGGTCTTCCATCGCCAATCATCGCATTGGCCTCTACGTGGGCGACCCGCATCACCTGCTTTCGCAGTCGATCATCGCCTACGGCTACGGCATCAACGTGGCCGACGGGAACTGCGGCAGCGACTACAGCACCGTCGGCGCTGGAACCGCGCGCTCCGGCGCCTACTTCCCGATCGTGGAGGCTTATACCGATCCGGCGGAGTACGGCTACACCAACGTGTCGAGCAACGGGCAATCCATCTACTGTGGGGATTCCGGTGGCCCGGACGAGATCGTGGGCGGCCAAGGACGCGTGTTGCTCGGCGTGCACTCGAGCGGTGCGTCGATGCTGATCCCCGCCTACAGCACGGCCATCGACATCGGCATGCAGAACACCCTCGGGGGTCTTTACCTCCGCCCGGCGAGCGTGCCCGCCGACTCGGCGCTCGCCGAAGACCCGTCCACGGGGAACGTTCAGATCGTCTCCGCGGGCAACCCGCAAATGACGACGGTGTCCTACGACCCGGCGAGCAAGCTTCTGAACATGAACGGGCGCTGCGTCTCGGCCGTTTCGAGCCTCTGGCCGCCCTCGATAGCTCACCTCCTCGCGTGCAATACGGCGGACGCGAGTCAGCTCTGGAGCGTCAATCCGAACGGCCAGATCGTCAATCCGCAGACGGGCAAGTGCCTGGCCGTGAGCTCGTCGGGCGTGGTCCTCGGCTCCTGCCTCGTGACGCTGCTCGGGCGGCCGTTCCGGCCTTCCAGCACGCTCTGGACGTTCCGCGCGCAGCAGTAGCTGCGAGCGCGACGGCGCCTGCGCGGAGTTAGTTCGTGCAGGCGTCGGCCGTGGCGCCTTCGGGCAGCTCGACGAAATGAATCGAATCGAACGCTACCTCGAGATCCGAGGGCGCGTTGAAGTTGAGAGCCAGTCCCACCTGAACGCTTTCGGGCATATCGCTGCGCGAGAGCACGCCGTCGTTCACGTCGTTCCCGTTGCAGCCCGAGGGGGGCGGCGCCGCGGTCCACGTCGCGTCGCCGGGGACGCGCTTGTACATCCGGAATTCCGCGCCGAGCCGGCAGATGCGGAGCTCGGCGTCGGGCTCGTCGTGGCTCGCGCCCCAATCGGGCTCGGCCCAATCGCTGCAGCCGTTGACGGTCGTCTTGAACTCGACGCCCTGGTGGACCATGCCGTTGTTGTTCTCGCTGTGGCCCACCATGATGAAGACGTAGTTCTCGGTGCTGCCGCCGGCCGAGCTCGGGTTTCGAACCATGAGGCCACCGACGTGGAGATCCTTGGTCGGCAGGCTCTCCGGATCGGTGAATTTCCGCGGGTGCGCCGTCGTCGTGAGCGTGAAGCGCTGTGCGCTCACGAGCTGATAAATCAGCGATTTCGTCGCGCCCTGGTACCAGACGCCGCCCTGGTTGCCGTTCGCGCTGAGGTGCAGGGCGCCTTCCTTCTGGGCGATGGCGATGAGCGGCATCGCCGTGCTGCCGTTCAGCGTGAGCCAGCACGAATCGAGCTCCGTGCCTTCGAATTCGTCGTTCGGCGAGCAGGCGCCCGTGCCGGTGTCGCCCGCAGCGCCGCTCACGTCGGTGCCGCCAGAGCCCGCGCTTGTGCCCGCACCGCCACTCGCTCGGCCGGCTCCGCCTGCGCTCCCGGCGCGGCCGCTCGAGCCCGCGTCCGTGCCGCCTTGATTGCCGTCGCCGCCCCCGCCGCCACGCGGGGCGCCGGCGCTGCCCGCGTTGCCCGAGCCTGCTTGGCTCGCGTTGCCCGAGCCGCCCTGCGCGTTGCCCGCGCCTGCACCCGCCGCGCTTGCGCCGCCCTTGCCCGCGCCCGTGGCGGCGCCGGATGCGCCACCGCTGCTCATACCGCTGCTTCCGCCGAGCGTGATGGCTGGATTCGAGCCGGTGTGCCCCTCGTCCTTCGACGTGCACGCGGCCAAACCGAGCGCAGCGATGGCCGCGACGCCCCATGCACGAGTGCTCGGTGCCATGCGATCCTTCTTACCTTGCGCCCTCGAAACGGCAACTCATCTCGGCGTTCAGACCGTATCTTTCGACACCCCTCCGAGCGCTCGCTCGAACGCCTCCCGCTGTCCGTTCATCCACGCCTCCGCCACCGCGGGCCCGCCCTGCAGTAAGAGGTGCAGCGCGGCCACGAGATCGAGCGCGCGAGTATCGAGCCGATAGAGCTCCGCGAGGCCGAGCTGTAGCCCTGCGCTCACCGCGCGAAAGGCGCGAATGGGCTCGAGGTAGGAGTGGCCCGTCTGGGCGCCGCCGAGAAAGGCCGCGCGAGCCTCCGGATCGCGGAGCCGCGTGGCGCACTCGCCCGCGTCGAGCGAGTTCATTCCGCGGCACGAGAGCGGCCGCACCTCGTAAATCGTGCAGCTTCCGGTCGCGACCTCGAGGAAGGGGCACGGCTGGTCCGGCGAGAAGCGCTCCGACGAGGTGAGCCCGCGCGTCTCTTCGAAGCGCTTCGCGAGGTGCGCCGTGACGCGCTCGACCTCGGGGGGAGAAAGCGTGGTCCGCAGGTGCTCGAAGATGGCGATCGCCTCCGCGGGTGTGACGCCGACGACCTGGTAGCAGCAGTGGTCGCAGCCGGCTCGACACGCGACGGAGCCCTCGGGTGCGCGCGCGAGCAGGTTCGCGATGAGCGTCGAGGTCGAGCGCATGATGCCGCGCGTGAGCTCGACGACGCGCGCGACGCTCGGTTCGTGGTCGAGCACGCCGAGCGTGGTGTTCGCTGCGCCCTCGGTGATCTCGTTTTGCCAGGCCTCGTCGAACACCTGCTTCTTCAGCGTGACCCACTCCCGGCCGTTCGCGGCGTCGCGATGCAGCGCGAGGTGCACGCGGCCGGCACCGTCGCGGAAGGTGCGCTCTTTCTTCTTCCGTCGTTCCGCCGCCGCGCGAGCTGCTTTGCGGCTTCGTTCGGCCATGGTCGTTACGCCGTGCGCTCGAGAGCGCGATGGAACGCGTCGGGCAAGAAGCCCTCGTCCTCGGCTAGCGCAATCAAGCGCGCGTTCGCCGGTAGATCCGTGAGGAAGGAGCGTGCGTACGGCGTGCCGGCGAGGCCGTGAAGCCGCCGTTGCAGCGGCGCGATGCCGCGCCGGACCACCTCGATCGCCTCCTCCGCCTTACCGTCGTCGACGAGCGCGTCGTGGAGTGCCAAGAAGACGGCTGACTCGTTGAGCAAGCTCGGCGCGCCCTGCTCGACGAGCGCCACGGCTTCGCGCGCGAGCTCGAGCGCCGTAGGAAGGTTTCCGCAGGCGCGCTCGGCTTCGGACCAGCTTCCAAGCGCGACCGGCAGCACGTCGCGGTGGCCCGCCGTGCGGTAGGCCTGCGCGGCCATGCGCAGCAGCCCGAGCGCACGCCGGCTCGCCCCTTCGGCCTTCGAGCGCAAGAGCTCGCAGCCACGATAAAAGAGCATGCCGAGGTTCGCGCGGTCGGGCGCCGCCCACACGCCGGAGCCGGCCGCGTCGGCATTCGCGCGCACCTCGCCGAGGTGGGCGTCGATTTGCTTGTCCGTGCCGAAGGTGCAGGCCCAGCCGAGCAGGATCATCTGCGCGTGGCGGAAGGCGCCCTGGCTGCCGATGGCGTCGGCGAGGGCGAGGCCCGTTTCGATCGCCGTGCGCGCCTCCTGGCGGGCGCCGATGGTCGTGAGCGCGAAGCCGAGGTTCGTCGTGAGCATCGACTCACGCTCGCGGAGGCCTGCGGCGCGGGCGGCGGTCGTCGCATTGCGGCGCGCGTCGAGGGCGGCGCTGAGCGCTCCTTGAGTCTGCCGCACGATCGCGAGCGTCTGGTAGCCGTCGACGGCGGCGTACGCGATGCCGCGTTGAGCGAGCCCGAGCAGGCGCCGCGCCTCCGCCTCGGCTTCTTTGAATTGACCGGCGAAGGCGAGCCGGGCCGCGAGCACGGCCGAGCAGCGCGCCTCCTCGTCGAGGAGCTCGAGCCGCGCGGCTTCGTCCCGCGCTTCGGCGAGGCGTTGGCTGATGTTGTCGCCCGAGCCGCGCGCGTCGTCGTAGCGCGCTCTGGCGCCGCGAGCGCGCACGCTGCTCGCCTCGTCGAAGACGTTGATCTCCATCGAGTCGACGGCGCTCTCGCGCTCGCCCGAGCGCGGGTCGAGCCGGCTCCACGCCTCGTCGAGGTAGCTCGCGCGCTGGAAGGCGCGCAGCGGATCCTCGGCGAACGCGAGCGAGCGTTCCGCCATGCTGAGCGCGTCCTTGAGGGCGTTGGCGGCGAGGGCGCGCTGCGCCGCGCGGGACCAGTGATCCGCCGCCGCCACGTGCTCGCCGCCGAGATCGAAGTGGCCCGCGACCGTGGCCGCGTCCTCGCCCATCGCGGCGAGCCAGGTGCCGGCCAGGCCGTGGAGCTGCTTGCGCTCTTTTTCGCCGAGGGAGGCGTAGGCTGCCTCACGCACGAGCGCGTGCTTGAACGTCCATTCGCGAGCGCCCGTGAAGCGCGAGACGTTCTGCTCGACGAGCACCTCCGCCGCGACGAGCGCGCGGATGACGCCCTCGGCGCCCGGCATGCCGAGCGCCTCGAGCGCCGCGTCCCAGCAGGTGAGGCCGAAGACGCTGAGCCGGCCGAGGGCGTCGCGGCACTCCTCGTCGAGCACGTCGAGGCTCGCCTGGATGGCGGCTTGAATCGTCGGGGCCTGCTCGGCCGAGCGCCCTGTCGCGGTGAGGCGCGCGAGCTCCTCGGCGAAGAGCGGCAACCCCGCCGCCTGCGCGGCTATGCGCTCGATCACCTCTTCGGACACCGCGTCGCCGAGCACGGCGCGCGCGATGGAGCGCGAGGCGCGCTTCGAAACCGGACGAAGCTCGATGCGCACGTGATCGCGCCCCGCGAACCGCTCCGGCTCCATCGTCCAGAAGTCCGAGCGCACGCAGGCCATCACCACCAAGGGCTTGTGCGACGCGCGCCCGAGCAAATGGTCGAGCCAGCCGATGCTCTCGGGATCCGCCCACTGTAAGTCCTCTGCGAGGATCGCGACCTCCTGGTCGGAAGCGACCTGCAGCACGAGATCGGTCATCGCGAGCCAGAGGGCGTCGCGCGAGCCACGCGGATCGAAGCCTTCCGGCAGGGCTTCGTTCGCGAGCAGCCGCGCGAGCAGATCGCGGTTCTGCGCCGTGAGATCGTTGCGCGTTTGCGCGCCGAGGCTCGAGACGATGGCGCGCTCGGCCTCACGCACCGTGGCGCCCTTCGGCAGCGTCACGAACCCGCGCAAGATGTCCGCGGCGGCACCGAGCGCATGCCCCTGCCCGTACGCTTCCGAGCGCTGCAGCACGACGAGCGGCGCCTCCGCCTGCGCGCTGATGCGCGCCATCACCTCGCGCCGGAGCCGGCTTTTGCCGATGCCGGGCGCGCCCGTGATGCTGACGAGCAGCGGCGTCGCGTTGGTGCGCGAGCGCTCGAAGGCGCCGAGCACCTGCGCGAGCTCGGCGTCGCGCCCCACGAACGGCGCGCCGCCGGAGCGCTCGCCGCGCAGGCCGCGCATCGGCTCGCCCACGATGGCCGAGCCGTCGTGTCGGGAGCGGAACTCGTAGCGCCCGCGGCCGAGCTCGCTCGTCGTCGCATCGGCCAAGACGCCGCCCGGCGTGGCATCGCGCGCGAGCGCGGCCGCGCGGTCGACGACATCGCCGACGGGCCGAAGATCGCCGGTCTCGCTCTGGAAGCTCAGACGCGAGCGACCGCTCGCGACTCCGACGCGCGAGCCGAAGTGCGCGAGCCGGCGGCCGAGCTCGAGCGCCACGGCCGCCTCGTTGCCCACGGTCCGCCGCGCGCCAAGGTGGGCCACGAGGGCGTCGGAGCCGATCGGCGCCGCGTCGGCGCCGCGCCTGCGGAGCTGCTCGAGCGCGCGATCGCGCACCGAGACGGTCGGGAACTTCACGGCGACGATCGTCGTGACCAGGCGCGAGATACTCGAGCCGAGGCGCGACGAGCGCGCCGGCTCGGGCTCGTGCCAGCTCGTGCGAACCGCCTCGCGCGACGCGTCGCTCAAGAGCTCGAGCACCTCGCGCATCGAGGACGGGCGCGCTTCCGGCTCCGTTTCGAGCATGCGGCCCACGAGGCCGTCGACGAGCGTCGGGATCTCGGGGCGCAAGTCCGAGAGCCGTGGCGGCACGGTCGTCACGAGGCGCGCGAGCGTCGCGTAGGCGTTCGGACCGACGTGCGGGGGGCGGCCGGCGAGCAGCTCGAACAGCGTTGCACCGAGCGAGTAGATGTCGGCGCGCGCGTCGACCGGCGCGTCGCCGCGCGCTTGCTCGGGCGCCATGTAGGCCGGCGTGCCGATGATGTCGCCCGTGCGCGCGATGTGGGCGTCCGTGTTGGCGGCGACGCCGAAGTCCACGAGCTTGGGGCGGCAGTCGAGCACGCCGATGCCGTCGGTTCGGCAGAGGAAGATGTTGCCCGGCTTGATGTCGCGGTGGATGACGCCG
>DATMCL010000445.1:0-2821 GCA_035558375.1 Polyangiaceae bacterium | reverse complement strand
CCCCGAGAAGCACCACGACACCTTCGACCGCTACGGCAACCTGTTCGGCGCGGCCATTCCCATCAACCTGGAGGACGCGCTCGCCGCTCGGAAGCTTACGGGCGGCGCGCTCGTGGCGCTCGGCGGCTTCTCGCACGCCGGCGACTACGCTGCGGCGGCCGTCCTTCGCTGGCGCCGGCCATGAAGGGCTTCGACCGCAAGCTCCTCGCTCGCTTCTGGTCGCTCGCGCAGCCGTATTTTCGGAGCGACGAGCGCTGGCGGGCGCGAGGTCTCCTGGTTCTACTCGTGCTTTTGCTGCTCGCCGAGACGGAGTTCAACGTCTTCTTCAACGAGCAGTCGGGGGAATTCACGTCCGCACTGGCGGCGCGCGATGGCGCGCGTTTCTGGGCCTCGATCCGCTTCTTCTTCGCGCTCCTGCTCGTCGCCGTCCCGATCTATGCGCTCTACTACTTCGTGCGCGACAGCCTGG
This sequence comes from Polyangiaceae bacterium, assembly GCA_035558375.1. Taxonomy (GTDB): domain Bacteria; phylum Myxococcota_A; class Polyangia; order Polyangiales; family Polyangiaceae; genus PMG-095. The sequence goes on along the minus strand of DATMCL010000445.1, from coordinate 2,352 downwards.
GCATTCGCTGGCGTCGCTGGCTGAGCCAAGCCTTCCTCGCGAAGTACCTCGATGGGCGCGCGTACTACGCGCTGCTCGGCGAGCCGACGATCGACAACCCCGATCAACGCATCGCCGAGGACATCAGCGCTTTTACGCAGAAATCCCTGAGCTTCTTGCTCGTGCTCGTCAACGCGGTGTTCCAGCTCGTCGCGTTCAGTGGCGTGCTCTGGAAGATCTCGAAGGTCCTCGTCGCCTTCTTGCTGCTGTATGCGGCGCTGGGCACGCTCGTCACGTTCGGCGTGTTCGGGCGGCGCATGATCGCGCTGAATTTCCGCCAACTCACGCGCGAGGCCGACTACCGCTTCGGGCTCATCCGTATCCGCGAGAACGCCGAGGCCATCGCCTTCTACCGTGGGGAAGGGGAGGAAGAGCGCGAGCTCGGGCGTCGCTTCAGCGCGTTGTTCCAGAACTTCAAGGAGCTCATCCGTTGGACCCTGAAGCTCAACTTCTTCCAATACGGTTACAGCCTGCTCACGCTCGGACTGCCGAGCGTCATCATCGCACCGCGTGTCCTCGCCGGTGAGCTCGAGGTCGGCCGCGTCGTGCAAGCCGCCGGCGCTTTCTCCGCCATCCTCGCCGCGTTGACCGTGTTCATCGACAACTTCGAGAGCCTGAGCCGGTTCGCGGCCGGCATCGATCGCCTACATAGTTTCGAGCACGCGCTCGCCACCCCTGCCGAGCCGCCCGGTGGCCGCATCGACCGCGCCGTCGGCTCCCGCATCGTCCTCGAGCACGTCACCGTACGCACGCCGCACCAAGGTCGCGTCCTCGCGAGCGACCTGTCGCTCGGCGTCGGACCGGGCGAGAGCCTGCTGATCGTCGGCCCGAGCGGCGGCGGGAAGAGCTCGATCCTGCGCGCGCTCGCGGGCCTCTGGGAGGGCGGCTCGGGACGCATCGTTCGCCCGCCGGCGGAGCGCATGCTGTTTCTGCCGCAGCACCCGTACATGGTCCTCGGCACGCTGCGGGCTCAGCTCTCCTACCCGGGCTCGGCGGAGCCTGCTCTGGACTCGGAGCTCCGCCGCGCGCTCCGCGCCGTCAACCTGCCGGATCTCGAGGCGCGCTGCGGCGGCTTCGAGCATATGGTGCACTTCGACAAGGTGCTCTCCGTCGGCGAGCAGCAGCGGCTCGCGTTCGCCCGCGTGCTGCTCCGGCGCCCCGAGTTCGTCATGCTCGACGAAGCGACGAGCGCCCTCGACGGCGCCAACGAAGCGGCCCTCTACGACGCGCTCCGCGCCGCGGGCACGACCCTCGTCAGCGTGAGCCACCGCCCCGCGCTCCTCAAGTATCACGAGCAAGTGCTCGAGCTCGACGGTCACGGCGGATATCGCCTCGAACGAGCTTCGAAGTATCGCTTCAGCCAACAATACGAGGAAGCCGGCTGACGTTCGACGCGCCGTGCTCGAGACCCGGTGCTAGTCGTGCGGATGACGCGGATCGTAGCCGTCCGCCACGACGTCGTTGGCGGCCCTTTGATGGGTGCGGCCTATCAGTTGAGGGCTATTTGAGCAGCGCGGTCGTGCCGACGATCTGCATGCTGTAGCTCTGGGCGGAGGTGTAGGTGCCCTTCATCCAGAGCAGGAGCGTGTGGCTCGAGTCCCACTTGGGAACGATGGGCCGGATGTTGTCCACCGTGGAGCCCGACGTGATGGGGGCCCACGTGAACGTGGCGCCGCCATCGCACGTGATGCCCATGTAGATCTCTTTCTTGTTCGTCTTGGTGGTGTCGTCGCGCGGGTCGTAGTTCGACGAGACGAAGATCACGTTCGGATTGTCGGGGTGGATGGCGGAGAGGCCCGTATAATCCTGCTCGTCCGCGTAGAGCTTGTTGCCCGCCTTGACGAGGTAGGTGCTCTTCCAGCTCGTGCCGTCCCAGCGCGCGTACATGATGCGCTTGTCCGGATCGGAGCCCGACGGAGTGTCGCTACAGGTGTCGGCGCGGCCCTGCCCGGTGATGACGATCGTGCCGTCCGGGTAGCGCATGATGTCGTGGTTCCACATGCGACAGAGCGAGACGCCGCTCTTGATCGTGGTGCCGGTCTTGAAGACCTGCGTGTACTGGTCGACGTTCTTGGCGGTCATGTCGCCGGCCATGTCGTCGACGACCATGTCCTTGCTGTCGTAGATTTTCCCGCCCTTGTAGTAGCCGTGCCAGAGGCTGTTGTTGTTGTCGCGGGGGTGCGCCTCCGTGCCGACGAAGTCGATGCGATCGACGCCGTTGCCCCAGTATTTGAAATAGCCCGCGACGTAACCCATCGTCGGCGTCGAGGAGACGCGGCCGTAGAAGTCCCAGCTGCTGCCGGCGTCGGTCGA
>DATMCL010000444.1:0-16357 GCA_035558375.1 Polyangiaceae bacterium | reverse complement strand
CCCGCCCTTCTCTCCTCCCTCCCCCCTCGGATCGCTCTGTACCCCCGCGCCATCGCCCCCCTCCTCCACTCGCACTGCGACAAATGCCACTCCGGCCCAAACCCCTCGGGCGGCCTTCGCGTTGCGCCGCACGCGTCGCTCCTGAGCGGCGGCGACACGGGACCTGGCGTCGCCCCGCGCGATCCCGTGCACAGCGTCCTCGTCACGCGCATCAGCGCGCCGCTCGACGACGGCGACCACATGCCGCCGGAAGGCGAGACCCAGCTCAGCGCCGACGAGATCGCGCTCGTTGTGGCGTGGGTCGAGAGCGGTGCGGGCGAAAGCGACGCGCTCGACACGGCGAAGCTGCCCGCGGCCGCCGTGCGCGCTCTGGCCGCCCGTCCGCCGGAGGACGCCGGGCCGGCACCGACCGGCGAGCGCGCGTCCGCCCAAAACGCGCCTCGCTCCGGGGGCTGTGCCGCATGCAGGGTGGCCGAGGAGCGTCGCGCCTCGCCGAATGCCGGGCCGTGGCTGGCAGGGGTGGTCGGCGCGGGCCTGCTCTTGCGCCGCGCCTCGGCGAAGCGCCTGGACCGTGGGCCGTCGTCGTTGCGCTCAGGCTAGAACCCGCGGCGCGCCGATCGGTGGCATGCTGCGTGAAGCTCGGGCTCCACCGCTTGCGGCCGGACCCGTGACACGACGATGTCCGACGAAAGCTTTGCATCCCTCATGAAACAGGCGGCGAGCCAGGGCTCCGCCACCGGCCGCCGCCTGCACACGGGAGACGTGGTTCGCGTCAAGGTGATCAAGGTCGCCGGCGACAGCGTCTACGTCGACGCCGGCACCCCCGGTGACGGCCGCATCCTCCGCTCCGAGCTGCTCGGCGCAGACGACGAGCTCTTGGTGCAGGTGGGCGGCACGCTCGACGCGACGGTCGTCGATCCGCGACCCGATGGTCCTCGTTTCAGCGTTTCGCGCCGAGCGCTCGTGGAAGAGCAGCGACGGGCTGCCCGCGCCGACGCGATTGCGCGCGTCTTGCCGGGCGCCGAGCTCGAGGGAACGGTGAGCGCCTTCAGCCGGCACGGCGCGCTCGTGGATCTCGACGGCGTCGAGGGCTTCGTGCATCTGTCAGAGCTCGCGTGGCGTCGCGTCGAGCGCGCCGAGGACGCGGTGCAGCTCGGCGAGCGGGTGCGCGTCCGCGTGCTCAGCGTCGAAGACTCCGAGCGCGGTCCGCGCGTGAAGCTATCGCTCCGCGCGCTCAAGGCTCCGGATCCCGCAGCGACCGCTCAGCCCGACGAGGTGCTGAAGGGCAAGGTCATCGCGAGCGTGGGCGGCGGGATCACTGTCGCGACGAGCAAGGGCGACGGCTTCGTGCGACTCGCCGAGCTCGGCCTGCCGCCGGGCGCCGATCACCGCCGGGCATTCCCGCCAGGCAAAGAGCTCGAGGTCGTGCTCGTCTCGAATGCGGGCGGCCGGCTCCGCTTCAGCGCGACGCAGGTCGCGCGCGTCGAGGAGCGCAAGAATTTCCGCGACTACGGCGCCGCAGCCGCTGCGTCCGGCAGCTTCGGCCACCTCGGTGACCTCCTGCGCGAGCGGCTCGGGTTGCCGCCCGCGGAGCCTGAGCCGCCTGCTGCTCCCGCGCCGCCTGCCGCTGCTGCACCGGCTCCGTCGGCAGCGAGCGCTCAGGCGCCCGTCGCCCGGCCCCCCGTCGCCACACCGGTCGCACCCACGCCGCCCGGGCGCCCTGCGCCCGAACGCACCCAGCCAAACCGTGCGCGGAGCGAGCCTCCGGACGGTGTCGTACGGCGCCGTCGCCCGCAATAAGATCGACTCGTCGTCTTACGCGCGGCGTTCTTGCAGGGCGCGGATGCGGTCTTCGATGGGGGGGTGCGTGCGGAGGAGGCCGACGAGGCCGCCGCCGCTGATGCCGAACGCGGCCATGGCCTTCGGCAAGCCGGATTCCTCGGCGTGGCCGAGGCGGCGGAGGGCGTTGATCATGCCCTGCGTGCCGGCGAGATCGGCGCCGCCACGGTCGGCGCGGTACTCGCGCCAGCGGCTGAAGGCCGCGACGATGAGCGAGGCGAGCAGGCCGAGCACCATCTGCAGGATCATGACGGTGAAGAAGTAGCCGATGCCGCCGCCGCGATCGCGCTCGTCGCGGCCGCGCATCGCGCTGTCGATGAGGCCACCGATGACGCGCGAGAGGAAGATCACGAACGTGTTCAGCACGCCCTGGAGCAGGGTGAGCGTCACCATATCGCCGTTGGCGATGTGCGTGATCTCGTGCCCGAGCACGGCGTCGACCTCGGCGCGGTCCATCGAGTTGAGGAGCCCGGTGCTGACGGCGACGAGCGCGCTGTTCTTGGTGGCACCCGTCGCGAACGCGTTCATGTCGCGCGAGTCGTAGACGGCGACCTCGGGCATGCCAATTTCGGCACGGCTCGCGTGGCGGCGCACGGTATCGAGAAGCCAGGCTTCCGTGGGGTTGCGCGGCGAGTCGATGACCTGCGCGCCGGTCGTCCACTTGGCGATCCACTTCGAGGCGAGGAGCGAGAAGATCGCGCCGCCGAAGCCGAAGAGGGCGGAGTAAACGAGCAGGGGGCCGTACGAGCCGAGCGCGCTCACGTTGCGGATCACGCCCGTCGCTTGCAGGATCCCCCACACGATGCCGATGGTGAGGGTGATGGCGAGGTTCGTTACGATGAATAGGGCGATGCGCTTGAACACGACCGAGGGGCCTCCGGGGATTGCTTCCAGGTACCTATAAGCACGCGGGACCTCCTTGTCTACGGTTGGGCCGCCCGAAAAAGTCCAATATTTTTGAGCAGTTCTATCCGGGAATGAAAGAACTGTTCAGCGGGTTTTAGGGGAGACTGAACCCTATTCAGTCGGCAGGGCCCACGTGACATCGGTGGTCCGATCGCTGACGACGACGGTCAGCCGCGTGCCCGTGGCGCGCGTCGTACCCAGTGCCGTCAGCGTGATGCGCGACGCGGCGGACGTGGCCGCGGCTTCGCTCGCGAACTCCACGGACCAGAGCGCGACGGTACCGACGTTGGTGCTCTGCGCGGTGCGCTGAAGGACGGTGAACGTGTCGCCGCGCCAGGCGAGCGCGAGCTCGCGCGCTTCATCCGGTGTGAAGTAGCGGGCCAGGACCAGGAAGGTGCCGACGGCGCCAAAGACCTCGTGACCGATGGCGGACCAGCCGGACGGGAGCTCGGGCAGCGCGATGTCCGGCGCGGTGAAGTCGTCGGGCTCGTAGGCGTGCACACTCGCCATCAGCGCGTGCGTCGTGGTCGGGGGATCGGCAAAGCGCGCGAGAACGCCGGCGTGACCCGTCTCGTTCCAGTCGAACGAGAAGAGGCGCGAGCCCCAGCCGTACGGGAGCACCGTGACCGCGAGAAACGGCGAATCCTGCTTGAGTACCCACGTTTCTGCCGCAGAGACGCCGTTCTCAAAGGTGCGCTCCCAATCGACGTGACGCGGATCGAGCCCGAGCATCGGCGCACGGTAACGGAGCTCGTGAAACCGCGCCTCGCCCTCGATGAGCGACTTGAGCGCGAGGTGCGTATCGAAAGTCGACACGTAGCCGTCACCGAAATCGGAGAGCTCGCGATATTGGAGCGCGTGCACGAACTCGTGAACGAGAGTGTTGCTCGCCTCCGCGATGTCGGTCTTGGCACCGTGATCGATGATGAGCACGTCCTGCATGTCCGGGCGGAATTCGCCGTCGATGTGCGTCGCGGTGTAGAGAACCATGGCGTCGTCGCGGAGCGCACCGGGCATCACGAGACCGAAGCGCGAGAGGGCCCACTCGAGCTCGTCGCGATTCGGCGTCGGGGCCCGTCCGGCCACCCGCTCGGTGAGGATGCTCGCGTACTCGGTTTCGCTCACCACGCTCACGGGCGGCAGGTCCGCCGGCTCGTCCTGGCGTAGGCACACCGCGATCTGCATGAGCCGCAACTGGCACGCCGCGTCGCGCACGTCGCAGGGAGCAGTGTCGTAGGCTTCGCAGCCCGGGATCCGGTAGTGCGGCAGCGGGCCGAGCGTGTTCGGCTCGTCGGGCTCGTCGCTGGCTCCGCAAGCGGCCAGCGCGAGCGCAATGACGAGCAGCAGGGGGCGGGCGCTCGCGGTCAACCGAACACCCCCTTCAGACAGGCCCCGACCGAGTCACAGTCGGGCGCGGGAAAGCACGCCGCGGCGGCGTCGAGCATGTCGTCGGACCACATCCGGAGGTCGAGCTCGCATTGCTCGGTCGAATAGAGCGAGCTGCACTCGAAGGACGCCTCGACATAGCGGCTACACACGCCGCGAACGTGCTCGGTGACCGGCACGAGCGGCTTCGACGACTGCCAGCAGGCGTTGAATTGCTCGTTCCAGACCGTCTCGTCGGAGAACGCGGAGCACGTGAGGCCGTCGAGGCAATCGCCCAGGTGCCGCGCGCCCTCGTTGCTGTAGCGCTCGACGTGGGCGCTTTGCGCGCAGCTCGACGAGCACGTGGCGTCTGCCACCTGGCAGCGTGTGGCCGCGCCGCAAACGCCCGAGCAGAAAGCTTCGACGGGAGTCTGCTCCGCATCGTCTGCGCCGCAAGCCGGGGCGAGGCTGAGCACGACGAGCAAAACGAGGGCGCTCGCGCGACCCATCGGTCTCTGCGGCGTCGTCCCCCCGCCGTCCCTCACGCCCGCACGCCTCCGAATGGCGCGTGCCGCGTGCGTTTCGGGAACACGACCTTGCGTGCGACGAGATCGTCGATCGTGTCGCGCAGCGTCTCCCCCGAATCGCGCGGACGGAAGCCGAGCTCACGCTCCGCCTTGCTCGCGTCGCAGTACCAGAAGTATTGACCCATCTCGACCGCGCCCTCCGAGACCGGCGGTTGACCGCCGATGGCGCGCACGGCCTTGCTGAACAAGGCGTTCATCCCGAGCGCCAACGGGCGCGACGCGGGAAGCTTGAAGAGGGGCGCGCGCACGCCGCTGATGCGCTCGAGTCGCTGGAAGAACGCTTCGACCGTGAGGTTTTGCGCGTTGAGGATGTAGCGCTCGCCCGCGCGGCCGCGGTCGGCGGCAAGCAGCATGCCGAGCGCCGCGTCGCGCACGTCGACGAAGGCGATGCCGCCCGCCGGAGTGGCCGGAATGACGCCTTCGAGAAAGCGCCGCACGTCGCCCGTCGAGGACTCGCGCAGGTCGCCGGGGCCGAGCAGGAGGCTCGGATTGACGATCACGATCTCGAAATCAGTCGCGTTCCGCTCGAGCGCTTCACGCTCGGCGTAGACCTTCGTGCGGTAGTAAGGCCAGCCGGCGATGATCTCGAGCGGCGCGCGGCAGCCTTCGTCGGCGATGCGCTGCGGATCGGTGCCCACGGCGAGGGTGCCGCTCGAGCTCGCGACGACGACGCGCCGCACGCCGGCCGCCTGGAGCCCCGCGAGGGCGCTCTTCGTGCCTTCGACGTGGAGGCGGTAAAGCTCCTCGGAGTCGTCTCGACCGCGCGTGACCTTGCCGGTGCAGAGGAACGCGAGGTCGCAGCCGCGGGCGCTGTCACGCACGGCGTCGGCGTCGAGCACGTCGACTGCCCGCGCACGCCCGCCGCCGCCCGAGCGAGAGACGGGCACCACCTCGTCGCCGCGCGCTTCGAGCGCCTGCACCAGGTGCGAGCCGAGAAATCCCGTGGCGCCGCCGACCCATGCCGTACGACGCGCGCGAGGGGCGCCGTTCGCGGGCCCGTGGCCGTTCTCCGAGCTGCTCATCGCTATTCGCCTTCGCCCGGGCTCGCGGGCTCGAGCAGTCGGAACGTCTTCTGGAATTCGAGCAAGAGACCCACGTTGTTGGTTTTCACGGCACCGGACATGAACTCCGCGGGCGAGGGCACGTAGGCCTCGCGCACGATGCGGGTGAAGAGATCGGGCGAAGTCTTGAGCACGCAGTCGGCCGCGGCCACGTGCTTGCCTTCCTTCACCTCGCAGCCTTCCTTCGAAACCAGCAGCGTGAAGCGGTCGTCGCCGAGCGAGAAGTAGTAGCTCGTCGGGCGCTCGACGGCGCTCGGCGCGAACCGACGCTCGAGCTCCTGGAAGATTGCCCCGAGCGTGGGCGCGGGCGGCGGCTCTTCGGCGGCTGCCTCGGGCGTGAGCGACGCGAGCACTAGCCGCGAGCCGCGACCGAGCGAGCGCACCGCTTCCTCGATCAGACGCGAGGCTTTGCGCGACGCTTCGGCGAGCGGGAGGCCCGTGGTGAGCCGGCGCAGCTCCGCGGCTTCGAGCACCGGCCCGATGCGCGCTTCGACGTCGCGACGGCGCACGACCTTGCCGCCCTTGGGGAGCGCCGCATGCGTGCCGCCGAGGTAGATGGGAAGGACGTCGACGCCGTGGTGCAGCGCGAGGTGGCCCACGATGGCCTTGAACTCGTGCACCTGGCCGTCGGTGCTGCGCGTGCCCTCGGGGAAGAGGAGCACGGTCTTGCCCTGGTCGAGGAGCTCCCCGGCTTTGCGCAGGCCCTGACGGAGCGTGCCGTTGCGCGGCATCGGCACGAGGCGCGTGAAGTTCTCGAAGTACGCCGTGAGGAAGCGATTGCCCTCGAAGAAGTAGTCCTGCGCGGCGAGCGAGACGAGCTCGTCGCCGTAGCTGCCGAGCGCGTACTTGACGAGCCCCATGTCGAGGTGGCTCGCGTGGTTGGCCGCGACGATGACGTTGCGGTTGTAGGGGATGTGCGCGCGACCGAGCACCGCGGTCTCGAGCACGCGGTCGTAGAAGCCGTGCTGCGCGCGACCGAGCCAATGCATCGCGGCGTCGCGCAACGGCTCCGGCACCTCGAGATTCCGGGGCGTCGCCTCGACGATCGTGGCGGAAGCGACGGGACGGCGCGTTTCGGCGCGCTCGCGCAGGAGCGCTTCGACGTCGCCCAGGGTCTGGCACGCGTTCAGGCGCTCCGCGTCGAAGCTTCGGCCGTGCTGCGCCTCGAGCGCGACGAGCAGCTCGAGCAGCATCAGCGAATCGAACGCGAGATCGCCGCGCAGGCTCATCGCGGGGTGCAGCGACTGGGCGTCGCGCCGTGCGATCGTCGCGGCGGCGCTCCGCACGCTTTGCGCGGCGACGTCGTGCGCGCCGGAGCGCACGCTCGGTGGCTCGCTCGCCTGGAGGAGCCGCTCGACCTGGCGCCGGAGCTCGGCGCGCTTCACCTTGCGAGTGGTCGTGCGCGGCAGCGGCGTGTCGAGCAGCGTGATCACCACCGGTCGCTGGACCACGGGCAGCGCGGCGACGGCCGTATCGAGGGCACGGCGCGCGCGGGCATGGCGCTCGGCGCGCGAGCCTTCGCCCTCTTGCTCGGGCACGGCTACGCAGGCGACGCGTTCGCCGCCGCGGCCGTCGGGCAAGCCGATCACGGCGAGCTCCTTCACGCCCTCGATGCGTCCGAGGCGCGCCTCGACGTCGTCGGGGTAGACGTTCTCGCCGTTGGACGCGACGATCACGTCCTTCTTGCGGCCGGAGATCACGAGATTGCCGCGGCCGTCGAGCTTGCCGAGATCGCCCGTGCGGAGCCAGCCGTCCTCGTCGATGCTCTGGCGCGTCGCCTCCGGATCGTCGGAGTAGCCGAGCATCACGTTCGGACCGCGCGCGACCACTTCCCCGATCCCGTCGGCGTTCGGCTCGAGGATCTTGAGCTCCACGCCCGGGATCGGCTTGCCGACGTGTCCGGAGCGCGCCGTCGGCCCCGCCTCGGCCACGGTGAGCACGGGCGACGCTTCCGTGAGCCCGTATCCCTCCGCAAGGTGCAAGCCGAGCCCGGCGAACAGGTGGTGCGTGCGCTCGGGCAAGGCCGCGCCGCCGCTCACGAGGAAGCGGAGGTGGCCACCGAGCCCCTGGTGCACGGGGCCGAAGAGCGCGCGGCCCGCGTCCATGCCGATCGCCTTGCCGAGCGAGCGATTGAGCTCCACGGCGAAATCGAAGACGTGCGAGAAGAGGGCGCCGCGCTCGGCGACGCGCGACAGAATGCGGCGCTCGAGCATCTCCCACAGAGCGGGAACGCCGATGAGGCCGGTGATGCGCCCCGCCGACAAGGCATGCTCGAGACGCTCGGCATTGAGCTCGTCGAGATAGACGATGCGGGAGCCACGCGAGAGCGGGAGGAGCATGCCGCACGTGAGCTCGAAGGTGTGATGCAGTGGCAGCACGCTGAGCACGCGATCCGCCTTGTCGAGCGGGAAGAGCGGCGCCAGCGACGCGACGAGCGCCGTCAGGTTCTGGTGCGAGAGCGCGACGCCCTTGGGCTTGCCCGTCGTTCCGCTCGTGTAGATCAGGGCGGCTACGTCGTTCGGATCGGTGGCGGGCGGGGCCGCCTGTGTCCCTGGTGCAGCGAGCTTCCGAATGTCGACGAACGTCGCGCGATCGCTCAAGCCGAGCTCGAGCCGTTCGCGCGATTCCCGATCGCACAGGAAAACGCGCGCGCCGGAGGCGTCCACCAGGGTGCGCGCCACGTCGAGCTCCACGCCCGCGTCGAGCGGAACGACCGTCGCCCCCGCGTAAAGCACGCCGAAGAACACGATCGGCCAGGCCGGGTGATTTTGCGCCGCAAGCGCCACGCGGTCGCCCGGCTTGACGCCGAGCTCGCCCAAGCGCGCTGCGGCCGAAAGCGCGTGCTCGCGCCATTCACGGAAGGAGAGCCGCGTGAGGCCGTCGGGCTCGGCGCGCTGGAGCGCGACGGCGAGATCGAAACGCGCCGCCATGTCGTCGAGCAGCGCCGTCAGGGTCTCGTGGCGCTCGGGCGCGCGGCGGCGCCGCTTCACCTTCTCGTCGATCTGCGGGAACACCCACTTCTCGAGCCCGGGCATGTGCACGTCGAAGAACCACGCGCGCCAATCGATGCTCTCGGGCTCCCAGCCCACGCGCCGCCGATCGGCGACCGAGAGACGGTCGCGCCCTTCGCGCACGTGATCGCAACGGAATACGTAGTGGTAATCGACGGTGAACGGGACGAACACCTCGAGCACCTTGCCGACGCGCTGCTGCTGGCGCGCGAACTTGCGCATGGCGTCCGCCGCGGGCGAGAGCAGCGCGCGCGCCGGCCCCACCGCCGCCTTGTCGAGCGCTCCCGCGAGGGATGTGGCGCGGCTCGCGAGCTTCCTCGGCCCGTAGCTCTCGAATTGCGGGCGATTGAGCAGCGCGCCCTCGAAATGCGACTGCAGGTAGGCGAAGAGCGGTCCGCCGCGCACCGTGCGTTGGTAGTACTTGCGCTTGTAGAGCCCGGTGAGCTCGAAGAAGCGCCGCATCGTGCAGGGGTTCGTGTCGGTCGAGCCGAGCTGGTAGACGAGCTTCTGCCGGCCCTCGAGCAGCTCGCCGAGCGCGACGCACATGCCGCCCGCGACCATGTCGACCGGGATGATGTCGAGGAAGTGGTCGGAGCCGGGGATTTGCAGCCCGCCTTCACGCAGGATGTAGATGAGCGGCGCGCTCGTGTTGATGCCCTCGTTCCAGCCGACGGACGGGTAGCGGAGAGCCGACTCGACGATGGCCGGTCGCACGATCGTGAAGGCGAGTCCGGAGCGGGCGACGATCTGCTCGCCGATGGCCTTGGTGTACGTGTACGTGTTCGGAAAACCCCAGAATTGGGCGCGTTCCATGCCCATTTCGGCGAGGCGCGCTTCGACGAACTTGCGCTTGACCCGGATGACCTCGGCGTCGAGCACGCGGCCCCGGCCGGGCTCGCCGCGCTCGGCGAGCGTCTTCTTCGCCTCGTCGAGGAAGCGGCTCTGACGGAAGGCGTCGCTGGCGCGGTGACGCGCCTGCTCGATCACGTCGAGACACTCGGCGATCTCGCGATCCGGATCCCAGTGGCCGCGCTCGAGCTCGTCGGCGCGGGGGAACGGGAAGTCGAGCGGGCTCGATTCGTGGATGTGCCCCGTGCGGCTGCCGGCGACGTAGCAGGTGCTGGTGTGGAGCAACGGCTTTTCGCCGAGGTCCTTCGCGAGCGCGACCAGGTTCTGGACGCCGAACGCGTTCACCTCGAGCGCTTCGTCGAGCGGCGGATCGAAGTCGACGACGCCGGCTGCGTTGACGACCGCGTCGATCGTGCCGCGCAGATCGTTCCGAAGCTCGACGCCGAGCCCGCAGAACGGCCGCACGACGTCACCCGCGACGGGCGTGACCTTTTCCCGCAAAAACTGCTCGAAATGCGCGCCGTACGCCGCGCGCAGCGGATCGAACACCGCCGTCGGCACGATCTCTTTCCAGAAGCGCTCCTCGGCGCTCTGGCCGCGCTTCTCGCGCACGATGAGATAGAGGTGCCCGACCTTGGGCCAGTGCGCGAGCAGGAACGACCACCACGTCTTGCCGAGGTACCCGGTTCCACCCACGACGACGAGGCGCTTGCCCTCGAGCAAGGCTTCGAGATCGAGCGCGTGCTCCGCTCCGTTCGCGAGCGCGGCGCCGTTCACGTGAGAGGCGCCGTTCGCGCCGTTCATGCCGTTCTCGTGGCTCAAACGGCGGCTCCTCCGGGCAGCGTCACCTCGCCCATGATCACGGGGGGCACGTGCAGCGCCGTGATCTCGAGCGAGCGGTTCTCGCCGCCCTTCGCGCGGTAGAGCGCCTCCTCCATGCTCGGCGCCGTCTCCCAGCCGAAGAGCTTCGGGATGTACTCGTTGTCGGCGCCGACCACGATCACGCGACCGAGGTGCTGGCGGCCATTTTCGCCCCAGTACCACATGAAAAAGGGGTGCGAGGGGTGGTAGGCGTGGCCCGTCCGGAACATCTGAATCAAGGCCGGATCGCGCGCGTACTTCTCTTCGTACCGGTCGCGCAGCTCTACGGCGTCGCGCGTCTCCGGCAAGAGCCGGTGCACGAAGTCGACGTAGGGCGCGTGCTGTTCGTGATCGAACTTGTCCGTACACGGGTGGAGCAGGATCAGCGTGCCCCCCTTCTTCACGAGCGGAGCGCCGCGGTACATGTTGAAGAGGTAACCCTGCGCGAGCACCTGCACGAGCAGCGGATTCAAGAACGCGTGCACGTTGTACGGGCTGATGTACGGCACGCCGTACACGAGCACGTCGGCCTGCCCCTCGATCGGCACGCAGTACTGCTCGAAGTTCCGCTCGACGGAGCGCGCATGAACCGCCTCCACGTCGCCCGCCCACACGCCCGTCATGCCGTAGGGCGCCGGAAACTTGTCGAAGATCGCGTGCCGCGCCGGCTGCGGCAGCCGCGCGGTCGACATCACGAGGCCCTTCAAGAGCGCGCGCTCGCGACCGTTGAGCTCGTCCTCGTTCTTCATGAGAAAATCGAGCGAACGATCGAACATGCGGTTGTTGATAGTGGTCTCGATCGTGAAGATCTTGAGCTTTTCGTGGGCCAGGCGTCCCATGATCTCGATGTCGCTCGCAAGCTTCGAGCGGTACGGGTCCATGTAGCTGTCGGACGCGCGGATCGAGTGCGGGTTGTGGTGCGAGCGCAGGCTCTGGTAGTCGCACAGACCGACGGCGACGGACTTGTACCCGCCGTTCATCGGCACGTAGTTCATGTTCGCGTAGATGAGGAGGTCGCTCTCGACGGCGCGGCGGTTGAGCGAGAGCTTGTGGCCGTGCGGGGTGCGGCCGATCTCCACCATGTTCGCCGTGTCCTCGGCGTCGTGGTTGTAGAGCCGATCCGGCCAGTACGCGTCGAAGATGCGATCGCCCAGCATGTGGCGGATCTCGTGCGGCTTCATGCGGCGGTGCACGCCCGTCGCCACGATGATCTCGACGTCCTCGACGCCGTAGTCGGCGAGCTCCTGCAGCAGGATCGTGACCACGCGCTCGCGCACGTCGGGCCGGCGCATCGGCGGCAGCGGCAGCGAGATGTCGTCGACGGCGATCGTCACCTTCATGCCCGGACGCAAGCGGGCGCGCAGCGGCTCGGAGCCGAGCGGATGGTTCAGCGCGTACCGAATCGCGGCATCCGGATCCGCGAGCGGCTCCATCGGCGCCTTCGGGTAGATGACGCGCGTGCCGGCCGGCAGATCGACCTCGACGAGGCGATCGCCTGAGAACAGAGTACGGGGCGCGCTGTCGCGCTCGAGAGTGACGAGGGACGGGTGGTTCATGGGGACTTGGGGGCTAGGCCGGCCGGGTCAGATCGAAGCGCGGCCAAGAGTACGCCTTGGCCATCAGTGCCAGGCGACGATCGGGGTTCACAGCCGCGGGATGGCCGACGACGCTGAGCATCGGGACGTCGGAGTAGCTGTCGCTGAACGCGAAGCAGTCGTCGAGGTCGTACCCCTGGGATCGCGCATGATCGCGCACGATCCGCGCCTTCTCGGGTCCGGCGACGACGGGCTTCACGAGCTTGCCGGTGGCGATGCCGTCCTTCATCTCGAGGCGGTTCGCGATCACGCCGCCGCCGCCGAAGTAGCTCGCCAGCCGCTCGATGATGAAGTCGAGGGCCCCCGACACGAAGACGACTTCGTGACCTGCCGCGCGGCTCTTCTCGACCAGGTCTCGCGAAGCGGGAAACAGCGCAGGGCGAAGCACGGCGTCGAAGACCTCGTCGGCGAGCAGCGCGAGGCGGTCCTCACTCATCCCCGCGTAAGCACTGTATAAAAGCTCGTTGAACGTGCGGCGATCCATGAGCTCCGCGTACGCCATACGTGGCGCCTTGAGGAGCGCGCGCCCGAGCCGAAGCCCCGTCTGCACCGGAGTTCCCTGGTTCAGAAGGTAATAGAGGGTCGGCTGGACGAGGTTCGTCCGAACCAGAGTGCCGTCGACGTCGAAGTAACAGGCCGCCAAGGGACCGAATACCGGCCTCAGCTCGCGGATGCTGTCAAGGAGAGGGGGCGAACCCGCGGCGAAAGTGCATATTTCGTTAGCCCCCGGCAGGCCGGCCGGCTCAGGGAAATTTCCCCGGCTTGAACAAGTCGGCGAAGTCGTTGTCGCCGGCGACGCGCGGCGAGACCGGCAGCCCGAGGATCATCTCTACCGACTTCAAGAGCGAGCCGTGCATGTAGGAGACCTCGCTCACGTAACCCTCCTTCGCGCCGGGGCCGACGGCGACGAACGGCATCTTGGTCGTCTTGTCTCCTTCGTCCCAGACGATGAAGATCACTCCATCATGCTCGTTCACGTACTCGATGATCGCGGGCAGGTACGACGAGAGCCACACGTCCCCTGAATGGATGAGGTTCTTGTCGGGGCACCCCGATTGTCCGTGCATGTCGTGACAGAGGTCGGGGGTGATGAAGTTAAACGTGGCGACCGCTCGATTGGTGAGGTCGCCGGCGAGGGCGTCGAAGGCTTTGTGGTGCGCGGCGCAGTACGTGTTGGTTTTGGAGGGCGGGTCACCGGACACGTCCCGGAAGAACACGAACGGATTGTGACGCGCCACGTAGTGGCCTGCCGAAGAGATGGGACAGGCGCCGGTCGAGCTGTCGAGCCCTTCCTGGTAGCTCATCCAGCTGATGCCGGTCGTCGCGTTCTTGATCTGCGTGACGAGGTGATTCGTGTCGGCCGTGCTGTTCGACGCGGAAGGCGAGCTATCACCCGTGAAAACGCGGTCGTCGAACTCGTTCGTGCCCGCTTCCATCCAGATGTAGTGCGGCTCGCTCGGCGTGGAGATCGCGAACTGGTCCACGAAGTTCGACGCGGACGCGTAATCCGCGAAGAGACCGTTCAGGTACGGCGCGTCGGTCGTGTTGCCGACGACCTCCGTCGCATCGTGGTTCTCGAGCGCGACGACGAAGACAACCTGGATCGCCGACGGCAACGTGCTTCCCGTCCCGCCCGCGGACGAGCCCGCGCTGCCGGCTGCACCCGCTGCGCTCGTTCCCGCGCCGCCACCTCGACCTGCCGTGACTGCACCCGTGCCGCCCGATGCGCCGTCACCGGCGCCCGCGCTTGCGGACGGTCCCGGGCTCGCCCCACTCTCGCCGGAGCCTGCTTCCGCGAGCCCCGCGCCCGCGTCACCGGGTGTGCCGGCACTCGGAGCGGCACTGCCGGCGCGACCGCCCGAGGGCGCCGCGCCCATCGCGGAGCTTGCTCCACCGAGCATCGAAGCGCCTGACTGACCGGGTCCACCCGCTAACGGCGTCGCCGCTGCGCCACCCCCGCCCTTACCCGCGCCCGCCGTCGCGTCGCTCATGCCGAGGCGCCCGCCCGATCCGCTCCCGCCGCTCGCATGGCTGAAAGGGCGCGCCGGGGTGTCCGATCCGGAGCTCCCGCAGCCGGGGCTCAGGGCCAGCGCCGCAAGAACGAGCGGCCTCAGCCGACGGGCACTGGAACGACGAGCCATGCGACCCAACTGCCAATGGTACCAGGCGCTGCCGGCGGGCAGGCCGAGAGAAGCGCAAACCTTCGGCACTCGCGCAGGCTTCGAGCGCAGGCCGACTGGCCGATTCCCATCGAAGGTCGGCTCATCAGGCAGGGGCTGCCCCCGCGGCCCCGGGCGAGGGATAGTGGCGCCGGTGTCGATCTCGGAAGCCGTGACTCGCCACGTTCGGGTGCACGTGGATTGTCGCTTTTCTCCAGAGCGCTCCGAGCCTGCGCGCCGCGAGTTCTTTTTTCTCTATACGGTGCGCATCACCAACGAGGGCCCCGAACCGGTTCAGCTTTTGAGCCGTCATTGGATCATTACCAACGCGCACGGCCGCATCGAGGAGGTGCGCGGGCCCGGCGTCGTCGGCCAGCAGCCGCGCCTCGCGCCGGGTGAGAGCTTCGAATACACGTCGGGCTGCCCGCTCGACACCGCCTTCGGCTCCATGCGCGGAAGCTACGAGCTCGTCGCCCCCGAACGGAGCGAACGTTTCGACGTCGAGATCGCACCTTTTGCGCTTCGCCAGGACGGAGTCTTCCACTGACATTTGTTGGGTCCCGAAAGGCCACACGGGAGCCTGTGGTAATCTGAGGGGCGGTACGCCGGGGGCACCACCATGTCCGACCGCTTCTCGAGCATCCCCCAGTCCCTGAGCGGTACCGTCATCCGCTCGGAGGTCCAGCCGGACGTGACCTACCGGCTCGAGCGACAGATAGGCGAAGGCGGGATGGGCACGGCGTTCCTCGCCTTGCGACAGGCGCCGGATGGCATCGCTCCGGTCGTCATCAAGATGGTCCGGAGCATGTTCGGTCCGGGAAGCTCCGCGGGACCCGCGGATGCGGCCGCCGGCATGGTCGTGCTCAAGGAAGCGGTCGCGCTCGGACGCTTGAACGAGCGCGTCCCGCCGACGCCCTTCGTCGTGCGGCTGATCGACACGGGAGCGGCGGAGCTCCAGGGACCGAACTACCCGCCCGTTCCGTGGCTCGCCGTCGAGTACGTGCACGGCGGCATCGAAGGAACGACCCTCGAGAATCGAGTCGCGTACGGCATCGAGCGCACTGGGTTCGCGTTCGAAGCGGGACGCGCCGCGCATCTCGTGCGCTGCCTCGCCGCGGGCATGCTCGCCATCCACGGCGTCGGCGTGATTCACCGTGACCTCACGCCGGGGAATATCTTGTGCTGCGGCTTCGGCGAGGCCGAGATCTTCAAGATCTCCGACTTCGGCATCGCGCGGCCGCAGGGTCTCGCGGCGACGTTCGGCGGCGTACCGGTCGGTACCGTGGGCTACGCCGCGCCCGAGCAGGTGATGCCCGACGCGGTCGGCGTCGGCACGTACACGGACGTGTTCAGCCTCGCGTGCTGCATTTACTTCGCCCTCACGGGCCAGCACCTTTTCGAGGCGACGACGCCGATCCAGGCGATGACCCTGATGCGTCAGAAGACGCGCAAGAGCATCCTCGACGGCAAGCACCTCGCGCCCGAAATCCGGCAGCGCACGGAGGCTTGCCGCGCCATCGATCAGCTGCTCGCTCGCGCGACCAGCGTCGAGGCGAGCAGCAGGCCGCAGGAGGGACAAGAGCTCGCCGCGAGTCTGGTCCCCTGGCTCGCCGACGGCACGACACCGCCACGACCCGCGCGGCGCCTGATGAACAGCTTGCTCAACCTCGCGCCGCCCGGCGATCTGTCGAGCTGGATGTGGACGGTGCGGCATCCGCCGGGTGGCGAGCGCACGGTCCTGTCGGCGGCGTGGGACGTCGACGGCCGTTGCCTGTCGCTCACGCCGCAAGGCCCCGTGTTCTGGGACGGCCACTCGTGGGTCGAGGCGCGCGACGTCGCGGCCAGCGTTCCCGGCGAAATGAGCTTCGTGCGGCGCTACGAGGCAGGGGGCTGGCTCGTCGGCGGCCCCGGCACCCTCACCGTCTTCAACACCGAAGGCGTCCGCGAGGTCCATCGCGCTCCGCATCCGAACCTCACGTTCACGCACGCGAGCGGCCGCACCGACGATCTCCTCGCCGCGGTGGCGCAGCAGCCGGGAGGTCCGCCGCTGCTGTTCGCGATGGCCGCGCGCCGCTGGGTGCGTCCGTTGCAGCTCGACGGCGTCTCGTACGTGGCGTCGCTCTT
>DATMCL010000443.1:0-4015 GCA_035558375.1 Polyangiaceae bacterium | reverse complement strand
CGGCTCGAGGGCGGGACCGGCTACGAAAAGTCGGCTTGAACGATCTCGCGCTCGCCGGCATCGCCGTGCACAAGCTGTCGCGCACGATCACGCGCGACCGCGTGACGGCTCCACTCCGAGTCCCTTTCACGCACTACACAGGCACGGACGGCGCAGGTCAGGTGCACGACGAGCCGCGGGGTCGCGGCCTGCAACGCGCGCTCGGAAGCCTCTTGACCTGTCAGTATTGCACCGGCCCCTGGCTGGCGATGGGGGTGACGGCCGGCTTGTTGTTCGCGCCGCGCGTCACGCGTCTGGCGAGCACCGTGCTCTCCATCGCTACGGTGTCGGACTTCCTGCACCAGGCCTACGCGGGTAGCCGTCGCTGGTCGACCTAGCCGTGGCTGCGGAGCCGCTCCGCTGCGACCTCCGGCTCGACAGGGTTGATGGACATGCCCGTCGCGAGCTCGAAGCCGGCCGCATGCGTCAGGCGCGGCAGGATCTCGATGTGCCAGACGAAATCGGGCTCGTCGGCGTGACGGCGCGGGGAGCTGTTGACGATCAGGTTGAACGGCGGATCGGCGAGAACGGCGCGCAGCCGCCCGAGCACGTCGACGAGGAGCGCAGCGAGCGCCGGGAACGTCGCGCGATCGGCGAGATCGAAGGTGGGTGCGGCCTGTCGCGGTAGGATCCAGATCTCGTACGGCGTGCGCGAGGCGAACGGCGTGAACGCGACGAACGACTCGTTCGAGGCGACCACGCGCACCTGAGCCTCGATCTCGGCCCGGCAGAGCTCGACGTACACGCTGCTCCCCGTCACTTGATAGTGGTCGGCAGCCGTCTCGTATTTGATGCGCAGCTGGCGCGGGACGATCGGCGTCGCGATGATTTGAAAATGAGGGTGCGGGATCGAGGAGCCGGCGGCGGAGCCAGAATTCTTGAAGATTTGCACGACCTCCAGGCGTGGATCACGCGCGAGTGCGGTCGCGCGGCGGTGCAGCACCTCGAGCACGCGCACGACCTGCTCCACGGGTTGCTCACCGAACGCACGGCCGTGATCGGGCGACTCGATCAGCACCTCGTGCCGGCCGTGACCATCCATCTCGCGAAACAGCGGACCCGTGAGGCGTCGCTCGGTGTGCGCGTCGCTCGATAGAGCCGGGAACTTGTTCTCGATGAGGCGCACGCTCCAGCGCGAGCCGTCCGCCGGATCGGGCTCGGCGTCGATGGTCGGCGGGGTCTTGTCCTCGTTGCCCACGCAGAACGGGCAATCCGGGTCGTGCAGCGCGCGCGGCGCAGGCAGGCTGCGCCGTCGCATTCCCGTGCGGTCGGGTCGTGCGGCGCGGGAGCTCGCAAGGACGATCCAGTCGCCGGTCGTCACATCGTAGCGAAGGAGGGACATCGGTGGTCAGGGTCCAGTGTAGGGAATTCGCGCCACGCTGGCGCGCTTAAGCGCGAGCGCCGCGCGGCCGTTCCTAGATTGGGACATGGCCTGCTCGCGCCTGCTTTCAGCCTCACTGCTCGGTTGCCTCACGACCTTCGCGCTCCCGAGCCTCGCGCAGCCGAGCAAGCCTGCCGCCGCAAAAGCTGCGCCGCAGGCGGCCCAGCCGGCGCCCCTCGCGAGCCCCGTGCTCTCGCAGAGTGACGGCGGCGAGGACCCGGCGCGCGTCGCCCACGCGAAAACGCTGTTCGAGAAGGGCGCCGCCGCCTACGCCGCGGGTCGCTATTACGAGGCGATCGAGGTCTTTCTCGAGGTCGATCGCCTGTATCCGAACGCGCAGCTTTCTTTCAACATCGCCAAGGCCTACGACAACCTCGGCAGCCGGCCGGGCGCCCTCAGGAGCTACCGCGAGTACCTGCGGCGCGCCCCCGACGCGCCCGACAAGGACGCCATCACGACGCGCGTGCACGACCTCGAGACCGCGCTCGCCGAGCGCGGCATCCAGCAGCTCAGCATCGCCTCCGACCCGGAAGAAGCGCTCGTGCTGCTCGACGACAAGCCCGTGGGCCTCACGCCCTGGACGGGCGAGACGTGGCCCGGCCGGCACCGCGTCGTCGTGCAGAAGCCGGGTTTCAGCGCTCGCGAGCTCGTGCTCGAGCTCGATCCACTCAAAGCGCAAGACGTAACGCTCGAGCTTGCCCGCGCGCCGATCAGCGCGCCCCCCGCCCCGCCCCCCACGGCGAAGCACGGCGAACCCTGGCCGATGACGCGTAAAATGAGCGTGCTCACCTGGGCGACGCTCGCCACCGGGACGGCCGCGCTCGGCACCGCCATCGCGGTCGAGGTGGCGTCCGGCAGCAAGAGCAGCGGCATCTCCCCCGCATCGGCGTTCTTCGCCGGCATTGGCACGGCGGCCACGGCAGCCGGGGGAGTGATGCTTTATTTCGATCTCAGCGATCAGGCAGGCGACGACAAGCACGCCGGGCTGCGCCCGCGGGGCGTCGTCGCGGGGTACCGCGGGTCGTTCTAGGGACCGGGTAGCCGTCGTGGCCCGTGTGAGCCACGATAGTAGCTTGCCCCGGTCGCCTTCGGGGCGACCGCCCGATGAAGACGTCCCGGCAACAAGAGCGCATGCGGGAGCTGCGAGGCGAAGCCCTCGAGCTCTCGCGCAAAGGTGCGCACCAAGCGGCACTCGAGCGTTTCGACGAGCTCGAGCGGCTGAACCCGGAGGATCCCGATTGGCCACGGCGCGCGGCTGATTGTCACCGAGCGCTCGGCCAGAAGGAGAAGCAGATCGCGGCGCTCGCTCGCGCCGCGGAGCTCTACGGTCGCGGCGGCGCACTCGCGAAGGCCGTCGCCGCCTGTCGGATGATCCTCGACCTCGATGCGCGGCACACCGAGACACAGGCTCGTCTCGCAGCGCTTCAGGCGCAGGGAAGCTCCCTGGTGCCGGCGCGGGGGCTCGGCTTGCCGAAAGCACCGGGCCCGCCCCTTCCCTCGATGCGAGCTGCGGCTCCACGCGCGCCGACCGTGACGCAAAGCCCGCCGCAAGCGCGGGCGCGGCCCGATTTGGCTCAGGCGCTGCGCCAGCGGCGCGTGGCCAAGCCGGTGCCGCAATCCCCGGCCACGCCACGCGTCACCGCTGCGAAGGCGCCGGAACAGCCCGCCCCCATCGCGCTGCCTTTCCTCGCCGAAGCGACGCTCAACGACGTCGTGCCTGGCTCCATGCCCGTCCCAAGCTCGCGCGGCGTGCCGTCCGGCATGTTCCGTATCGAGGTCGGGGACGTCCTTCCGCCGGACGCGCCTGATCCCGCTGAAACACCCGACCCGCTTGATGCACCCGACCCGGCTGACCCTGCTGAACGCGCCGAGCTCACGGCCAGGAAGGCGTTGCCCGTCACGCCGCTGTTCTCGGAGCTGAGCCCGGCGAGCCTCGAGCGTCTGATCGGGGGTGCCAAGCTTCATTACCTCGACGCAGGCGGCGTGTTGTACCGGCGCGGCGATCCCGCCGAGGCCCTCTACGTCGTCGCGAGCGGCACCGTGAGTCTGATTGCCGACGCCGAGGCGCGGGTCGCCGTGACCCGCGTCGTCGAGAGCGAATTTTTCGGGGAGGCGGCGCTGATGTGCAACGAGCCGCGCCAAGAGACCGCCGAGGCGCTCGAGCCGACCGAAGTCCTCGCCATCGACCTCGCGACGATTCGGGCGCTCATCACCGAAGAGCCGCGCGCGCTTCCCACCGTGCTCCGTTTCCTACGCGAGCGACTCGTCGAGTCGTCCATCCTCACGAATCGGCTCTTCACCGCGCTGTCGCGGCTCGAGCGCCGAAAGCTCGCCGCGCGCTTCGATTTTCTCGAGCTCGAGCCCGGAGCGCTCGCCGTTTGGCAAGGCGTTCGCTCCCCGGGTCTGTTCGTGCTGCTCGCAGGCACGGTCGAGGTGCGGCGCGATGACGGCAACGAGGAGCGCTTGCTCGCGACGCTCGGCTCCGGTGCGGTCTTCGGCGAGATGTCGCTGCTCGGCGAAACCACTGCGATCGCGGACGTGCGGAGCCTCACGCGTTCATTCGCGCTGATGCTGCCGCGCGCCGAATTCAAGCGG
>DATMCL010000442.1:0-20453 GCA_035558375.1 Polyangiaceae bacterium | reverse complement strand
TCGACCGACGGATAGCGCTCCTCGGCGCGCGTCGCGGTCGCACGCTGCGCGATGCTGCCGATCTCGCGCGCCACGAGCGGCGCCGTCTCCGCCGCGCGCGTGAGCTCCAGCATCTCCGTGAGTGTGACGCCGAGCGCGTACACCTCGGCGCGCACGGTGAGGGGGCGTCCCTCGAAGAGCTCCGGTGCGGCATAACGCGGCGTGAGCCCCTCGGCTGGCGTACCGCCCTCGCGCCAGGGCGCCGCGAGTCCCAGATCGACGAACGTCACGGCGCCGCCCGGCTCGACGATGACGTTCCCGGGCTTCACGTCACCGTGCAGGAAGCCCGCGCGGTGCACGAGCGTCAGCTGGTCGGCGGCGCGTGCGAGCGCGGACAAGAGCGCATCGAGCGACGCGCCCGTGCGCATCAGCTCCTCGAGGCTCTGCCCCTCGACGAGCTCGCGCAGCATGAACGGACGCGCGTCCTGCGGCAGCCGGCCGAACCGGAGCACGCGCGGCACACCAAGGCCTTCGAGGCCCGAAAGCGCCACCGCCTCGCGCACGAGCGCGGCGAGCTCGCGCGGGCCCGCCTCCCCCGCGAGGAGCTTCAAGGCGTACTCGCGGCGCGTGAAGCGATCGCGAACCGACCAGACCTCGCCGCCGCCGCCCTGCCCGAGCCGGGTGAGCGGCTCGTAACGTTGCGGGAGCTCGGTGTCGGTCACGGATGGCCCGATCAGCGCGCGCCTCTCAGAGTCCGTAATCGGCGCCGACGCCAAACCAGAGCTGCCCGAAGCCGATGCCGACATCGACGCGGGCGACGAACTTCGGATCTGGCTTGATGCGGAGCCCGGTCTGGAACGCGAGCCACGGGAAGAGCAGCGGCTTCGAGCCACCGTCGGCCCAGCTCGGCTCTTCGTAGCCGGGCCAGTGCTGCGGCTCGCCCGCGGGGATCTCGGGATCCGGCTGGCAGTAGGTGTTCTGAGGCGGCCCCGTCATGGGCCCGGCGGGACCTGGGCAGTAGTCCCACCCATTCTCCGCGGCTGCGTTGGGGTACGCCTGCACGCGATAGAGCGGTCCCCACACGACGCCGAGCCCCGCGCCACCGCCGTACGTCCACGCGACGTTGGGGCTCACGTCCGTGCTCCACTGAAAATCAGCCGTGAAGTAGAGCACCTTCAGGTGCGCATCCACGAGCTCCATCGCTTCTTGCGGATCGGTCGGAGACTTGAACGGCTGGTGCGTGAGCACGTACGACGTGTAGTTGATGCCGAAGACGTATTCGAATCCGTTACGCCGGATGCCGAACTCGGGACCGAACGACGGGGCGAAGACGTTGGCGCCGCCGTCACCGAACGCATGAATCATGAACGAGGGGATGAAGAGCCCTCGGAAGCGCAGACCGACCGTGTAGTAGCTCTTGTCCTTCTCTTCGACGACGGACTTCGAGCTCGCTGCTTCGTCGGCGGGCGCCGCCTTCTCCTTGGGCGCCTCCTCTTCCTTCTTCTCGTCCTCGGCCGGCGTCTCCTCGGGAGCCTTCTCCTCTTCGGGAGGCTTCTCCGCTTCGGCCTTCTTCTTCGAGGACTCTTCGTCGAGCTTCACGTCCTCCGCGGCCGGATCGGCCTTCTTCTTTTTGGCGTGGGCGACACTCGGCAAGCCGAGAGCCGTTAGGGCAACCAAGAACGAGGCAAGCCTAAGAGTCTTCGGCAGCATGAGCGACAACCCGTGGGTGACGGGCGGCATAGTGCCATGCCACTGTGCCAAATCGAAAGGGACGACGCGTTGACAGCACGAATCGTGCTGTTTCGGCGTGGCACCGCGTGGCACAACGGGTCACGCGGCGGTCGGTGCGAGTCGGCTCGGAGCGCTCAGCGGCTCGTCACGTCGAACGAGAAGCTCCGCTTGTCGCCCTCGACGGTGACGCGAATCGTGTCGTCGTCGACGCGCCCGAAGCCGAGCGAGACGCTCTTATCGAAGGGCGTTGCGAGCGTGTAGGTGCCCGCTTGCGGCAACGGATCCTGCCAGCGCATCTCGACGCCGTCGATGGCGAGGTCCCAGCGCCCCTTCTGACCGGTCCAGGACCGCGTGCCTTCCACGCGGATGCCCTCCGCGACGCCGCCCGCGAGCGGCGTCTGCGTGCGGTCGCCCTCGCCCGTGCCCGAGCGGCCCGTCGCGATCAGCGTCCACTCGGCGTGGTGCACCACGTGCCGGAACTTCGCGGCGAAGTCCCAGGTGACGTCGGCGCTGCCGTTGAGCGTGACCACCCCGTTCGAGAGGTCAGTCCACTCGTGATGGACGAGCACCTGGTCGTCGGCGTTCTTCTCCACTGAGACCGCCGAGGTGCCTGTGAACGTGTGTCCTCGGTAGGTGCAGTTACCGGGGTTCACACCCCAGTCGACGGTCAGGGTCGCGTCTTCCAGCGTCACTTGAGCGCAGGGGAGCTGGCTCTCGATGGCCGCCTTGAGCTCGCCCGCAGCCTTTTGGAGTCCCCCGCCCAGCGTAAAGCTCGTGAAGATCTCGACATTCGCCGCACCGAGCGACTCGGCGGAGCCCGACGCCTTGGCCTCGTCGAGGGCGTCCTGGGCCTCGGCGCGCGTCAGGGAGTCGGAGCCGCCGTCGTCTTTGTTCTTGGGGCAGCCGGCGAGAACGACAGCAAGGGGCAGGGCGAGAGCAAAACGCAGTGAACGCATGGTGTTCGATGACCTCCGTCCGGCATCAAGAGCAGGGAGCGTGCCAGACAGGTGCGCCGTGCTCGCGGCGCACCTCTTCCCACAACGTGCGCGGGAAGCCGCTCAGCCCTTGGCGTCGCCGCGCGCGAAGATCGAGGCGACGTAGTTCAAGACGTCCGTCGCGCTCACTTCGTTGTAGCCGAAGTAGCGGATCAGGCGCGCCTTGATGATGTCGATCTTCTCCTGCGTCTCGCGATCGACGACCGCGCTCACGAGCGTCTTCAGCTTGATGCTGTCCTTCTGATCTTCGAACAGCTTGAGCTCGAGCGCGCGGCGGAGCCGGTCGTTGGTCTGCCAGTCGAACTTCTTGCCTTCGACGGCCTTGGCGCCGATGAAGTTCATGATCTCGCGGCGGAAGTCGTCCTTCCGGTTGTCCGGGATCTCGATCTTCTCCTCGATCGACCGCATCAAGCGCTCATCGGGCTCTTCGTCCTGCCCGGTGTAGCGGTTCTTGACCTTCTCCTTCAGGGTGTAGGCCTTGATGTTGTCGATGTAGTTCGCGGCAAGCTTGCTGATCGCCTCCTCGTCGGCGCTGATCGCACGCTGCACCTCGTTCTTGACGATCTCCTCGTACTCGCGCTTGACGACGCCCACGAGCTCCTTGAAGCGCTTGCGCTGCTCCTCCCCCGTCACGAGCGAGTGACTGGTGAGCCCCTTCTCCAGCTCGTTCATGACCATGAAGGGGTTGATCGTCCCCTCGCCCTGATCGCTCACGAGGGCATTCGAGATCTTGTCCTGCACGTAGCGCGGGCTGATGCCTTCCATACCCTCGCGCTTGCTCTCCTTGCGGAGCTCCTTGACGGTGTCCTGCGTGTAGCCCGGCAGGACCTTGCCGTCGTAGAGCTTCATCTTCTGGAGCAGCTGCAGGCTGTGCTTCTTCGGCTCCTCGAGCCGCGTGAGCACCGCCCACATCGCCGCCACCTCGAGCGTGTGGGGCGCGACGTGCTTGCCGCGCACCTTCTCCTGACTGAAGCCCTTCTCGTAGATGCGGATCTCGTCGGAGAGCCGGGAAATGTAGGGGATGTCGATCTTGATGGTGCGGTCGCGGAGCGCCTCCATGAACTCGTTGTTCAAGAGGCGTTTGTACTCGGCTTCGTTCGTGTGACCGATGATCACCTCGTCGATGTCGGTCTGCGCGAACTTCTTCGGCTTGATGCGATGCTCCTGCGACGCGCCGAGCAGGTCGTACAAGAACGCGACGTCGAGCTTCAACACCTCGACGAACTCGACGATGCCGCGGTTCGCGATGTTGAACTCGCCGTCGAAATTGAAGGCGCGCGGGTCGGAGTCGGAGCCGTACTCGGCAATCTTTCGGTAGTTGATGTCGCCCGTGAGCTCGGTCGAGTCCTGGTTCTTCTCGTCCTTCGGCTGGAAGGTACCGATACCGACGCGATTCTTCTCGCTCAAGACGAGGCGGTGCACGCGCACGTGGTTCTCGACCACCTTGCCCCAGTCGCCCTGGTAGCGCTGCATGAGCCCGCCGAAGATGAAGCGGCTCGCTGGGTCGAGATCGCCTTCGATGTCGATCTTGAATTTGTCGTTCGAAAGCCCGAGCCGGTACACCTGATCGCGCCACTCGAGCGGCACGAGGCGCAGCGGCTCCTCGTGCATGGGTGAAGCGAAGGTGTCGGCGCCGCCCGCGGCGAGCCCGGTGGTGCCGAGGTTCACCCAGCTGAACGTGTAGAGCGCCCCTTCCGGCGTGCCGGAGTAGCGCTCGAGCCCCTTCTTCAGGAGGCGCGCGATCGTCGACTTGCTGGAGCCGACGGGACCGTGGAGCAGGATGACGCGCCGCTCCGGGCCGTAGCCTTCGGCCGCGGCCTTGAGCACGTTCATCAGCCGCATGAGCGGGATGTCGAGGCCGAACACCGCGTCCTTGCCGCCGTCGAGCTCGTCGCGGAAGAAGTTGTAGCGGATGAGCTTCTTCTTGTTGTCGATGTACTCTTCGGTCCCGTACGAAATGACCATGTCGTAAACGCGCTGGAACGCGTTGCGGGTCACTTGCGGGCGCTCACGCACGATCTGCAGGTACTGCTCGAAGCTGCCTTCCCACGCGAGATCGCGGTAACGGTCGTAGTCTTGGAGCGCGGCAATCTGCGCGACCAAGCTCGACGGTCCCGGCTGCCGCCCTGCCTCCTGCCCGTGCTTCCCGTTTTCCGAGTCGCTCATGATCCCCGAAGTATTCCATAGCGCGGCGGGAGCGTCACAGAGCCTCAAGAAATCTCGGCAGATGTGGCGTGCCGCTCTCGCGGTGGTTTGGGGCTCCGACCCCAAACCGGTTGCGGGCGACTTGCGCTTCGCTAAGCGCACGGCTCGCGGGTCAGTACGCGCGAGCGTCCACAGCTTGTCCCAGGGGAAGCATTCGAGCGTGGGCTCGTGGTTGGGGCTGGGGCCGCCCCAAACCACCACGCGACTGAACGCCTGGTGAGTGGCCGGCGGTGTGTAACAATTGTGAGAATCGACGCCGACGACTCGCGGTCGAATTCGTGCGTTGTAGGATGCGCGCTCGCTCGAGGGCAGGGGCCCAAAACCCATGAGTACCGCCAGTGAGATCAGTCGCGCGTTCCTGAGCGTCCCCGCGGAAACGCCGGTTGCGCCCGTGCCCCCGCGCCTCGACGATCGGAACTTGTTCGTCAATCGCGAGCTC
Organism: Polyangiaceae bacterium; assembly: GCA_035558375.1. GTDB lineage: Bacteria > Myxococcota_A > Polyangia > Polyangiales > Polyangiaceae > PMG-095. The sequence continues at coordinate 15,104 of DATMCL010000442.1, read as the reverse complement.
TCCTGGCTGGAGTTCAACGCGCGCGTCCTCGCCGAAGCCGCCGACGACCGCGTGCCGCTCTACGAGCGCCTGAAGTTCGTGGCGATTTTCGCCTCGAACCTCGACGAGTTCTTCATGGTGCGGGCGGCCGGTCTTCAGGCCCAGCTCTCGGGCGACGTCGACGACTTGCCGCCCGACGGGATGACGGCGGACCAGCAGCTCACGGCCGTCGCGAAGCGGGCGCACGAGCTCGTCGAGGAGCACTACCGCATCTGGAATCGCGGGCTGAAAAAGGAGCTTCGCGCCGCCGGCCTCGCGCTCCTCACCCCCGACGAGATCGAGCCGCGCGAGCTCGAAGCCCTCGACCAGCACTTCGAGAAGAACATCTTCCCGGTGCTCACGCCGATCGCCATCGATCCCGCCCATCCGTTCCCGCACGTGCGGAACAAGAGCATCAACGTCGGCATCATCTTCGAAAAGCGGCCGCAAACGGCCGAGCCGTCGTTCGGGCTCGTGCAGGTGCCGGCGACCCTGCCGCGCCTCGTGCGCGTGCCGATGGAAGGGACGCGACGCGCCTTCGTCGCGCTCGAGGATCTGATCGTCCGGCACCGCCAGAGGATCTTCCCGCAGCTCCGGATCGCTGGCTCGTTCACGTTCCGCGTGACGCGCAACTTCGACATCGAGATCGACGAGGAGGAAGCCGAGGATCTGCTCCTTTCGCTGCAGGCAGAGCTCCGGCGGCGCGAACGCGGACACGCCGTGCGCATCGAGGTGAGCGGTGCGGCCCCCGAACAGTCGATCCAGTGGCTGTGCCGCGAATTCGAGCTCGACGGGAGTCGCGACGTGTACGTCGTCGATGGTCCGCTCTTCCTCGGCGACATGACGGTGCTCACGTCGTCCGACGACCGCCGCGATCTGCGCGACGAGGCGTTCACGCCGCAATACGTACCGCCGCTGCGCGACGCCGACGATTTCTGGGGCACGATCGCCGAGCGCGACGTGCTGCTTCACCACCCCTACGAATCGTTCGAGGCGGTGATGGATTTCCTCTGGCAAGCCGCCGAGGACCCGAACGTGCTCGCGATCAAGCAGACGCTGTACCGAACGGGCGGCGAATCACCGCTCGTGCGAGCGCTGCAGCGCGCCGCGGAGCTCGGCAAACAGGTGACGGCGCTCGTCGAGCTCAAGGCTCGCTTCGACGAGGAGAGCAACATCCAGTGGGCGCGAGCGCTCGAGCGCTCGGGCGTGAACGTGATGTACGGCCTGATGGGCTTCAAGACCCACGCCAAGGTGCTGCTCGTCGTACGCAAGGAGCGCTCCGGGCTGCGCCGCTACGTGCACCTCGCGACCGGCAACTACAACCAGCAGACCGCGCGCATCTATAGCGACTTGTCGCTCTTCACGGCGCGTGAGGACGTTGGCGAGGACGCGACCGCCTTCTTCAACATGCTGACCGGTTACAGCGCGCCGGCCCGCTGGAACCGCCTGATCGTCTCGCCGCTCGGCTTGCACGAGGCGGTCCTCGGCCTGATCGCGCGCGAGACCGAGCACGCGCGCGCGGGACGCGAGGCGCGCATCGTCGCAAAGATGAACTCGCTGGTCGACGCCGATGTCATCACGGCGCTCTATCAGGCGTCGCAGGCCGGTGTTTCGGTGGATCTGCTCGTGCGCGGCATTTGCTGTCTGCGCCCCGGCGTACCAGGCGTCAGCGACAACATCCGCGTGCGCGCGCTCGTGGATCGCTTCCTCGAGCACGCGCGCTGCGTCTACTTCAAGAATGGCGGTAGCGAGGAAGTCTACGGTTCGAGCGCCGACTGGATGCCGCGCAACTTCCGGCGCCGCGTCGAAGTGATGTACCCGATCCTCGACGATTCCCTGCGCCGCCGCGTCATCGACGAGATCCTCGGCACGATGTGGAAGGACAACGTGAAGGCGTGGTCCTTGCGCCCCGACGGCAGCTACGCCCGCCTCGTCGCGAAGGACGAAGAGGCCGTGCGCAGCCAGCAGCGCTTCATGGAGATCACGCGCGAGCGCGCGCGCGAGACGGAGGCCATCCTCGGTCTCTCCTCGAAGAGCGCTTTGCCGGGCCCCGTGCGCGCGCTCGACAAGCTCCGCAGACGCGGGAAGAAGCGCAAGCGGCAGCGGCGCGGGGATTGAGCGCGGCTACGGCGCCGACGGCGTCAGATCGACCGCCTGCGTGTGGGCGTTCACGACGCGGCCCGCGTTCGTCCAGTGCGTGTAGGTGCCGCCGCATTGGCCGTCGAGGATCACGTCGACGTCGAGCGTCGCGCCCGGGGTGGCGTCGAGCGTGAACGCGTCGAGATCGACGTCGGTCGTGGCGACGAGGCGTGCGGCGTCTGCGGGGCCGCCCTCGGTGCTCGGGCTCCAATCGAGGATGTCGCTCCGCTCGAGGCTTTCGGACTGGAAGCCCAGGATCCTACCGTCGACGCCGCTCACGAGGATGTCCCAGTTGCACGGGTAGCCGCTGAGGGCCGTGTCGCACGCGGCGCCGAAACGCCAGGCTCCGTCGCCGAGGTACTCCACCGTGACGCCCGCGCCGACCCCGGGATCGAGGTCGAGCGTCGCCCCCGTGTCGACGCCGAATTGGTCGAAGCCGGGCGCGCACGTGCTCTCGCCGTAGGAGCCGTCGTCGTAGTAATAAACGTCATCGTCGTAGCAACCGACGGTGCCGAGCGCGAGCGCGCCCGCGAACGCAAGGACGGAAACCTTACGCATTACCCGTGCGCTCAGCGGCGACCGCCGCCCCCGCGGAGACCGCCACCGAAGTGCGAGCCCATGTGCCCGCCCATGCGAGACCCGCCACCACCGCCGCTGAAGTGGCTGCCGCCGCCCCACGACGAGCGCGGTGCCGACCGCACGGCATCCATGCGGGGGGCCGAGGTGATGTGGGGCGATGAGCGTGTGCTCGTGAGCGGGACCGAGCGAACCGGGCTGTACACGGGCGCCGGGCGCGGAGCGGACGCGGAGCGCAACGCGGGGCCCGCGCTCGAGAAGGACGAGGCCGGGCGCGACGCGTACGTTGGGGCGCGGTTCGACGTGAGCATGGGCTGACGCACGGGAGGCTGACGCACGAGCGGGCTTTGCGGGAGAGCGCGCGTCATCGGACTTCTGTCGAAAGCCTGGCGTCGAGCGTCGCCCTGCGCGACCTGCTGGCGCGAGTAGGAGGCTGAGCTAATCGCCGTGCCGCGCGGGGTGATGGCGGCCGAGGACACGCGCTCGCGCGGGACCGCCGTCGCGGGGACGCGCGCGGCTTGCGGCGACGGACCGTGCGGAGCCGCTGACGTGTGAGGGCCCGGGTGCGGCGTGGCCGGAACGTACGGGCGCGTGTAGTGGGCGGCGTACGCCATGCCGTAGTGATCGTGCACGACGTAGTGATGCACGTGGGGGTAGAAGACGTACTCGCTCGGGCAGAAGACCCAGGGGTACACGGGGTAGTACGGATACCAGACCGCGAAGCCGCCGAACCACACGTACGAGGGCGGCAGGGGCGCCCAGCCGACGTAGGCATACGAGCTCGTCGGAACGCGCCACGCCACCCACGCGGGCGCGTACGTCATGCCGGGGATCCACGCCCAACCGGTGCCCGCTATCCAGACCCAGCGCCCGTAGTGGAACGTCACCCAGCCGAAGGGGTAGTCGCTCGCCCAAGTCCATTGGCTCTGCTCGTCGAGCACCCAACGGCCACCGGTCGAGTAGGGTGCGAAATCAGGACCGACGACGCCCGGGCTCGGCACCCAGACCCGGCCGTAGCGGCCGTCGTCGACCCACGTGCCGTAGGGATCGAGGTACGAATTCCACGCCGTCAGCGAGCGGGGATCCTGATCTTCTTGGGTGGCGACGGGGGCGGCGGGCTGCGGGGTGTTGAGCAGGGGGCTCGGCGCGAGCGGCTCGCCCGGAGCGCCCGGTGCCGCGGGGGCGGCCGGGGTGGCGGGAACGCCGGGCCCGGGTGACTGGCCCTGTCCCATGGGAGCGGGCGAAGTGCCGGGCTGGGCCACCGTCTCGTTGAACCAGCCGTTTTCGGCGCTCTGCGCCGAGGCCGAGCGCACGCCGCCCGTGAGCAGCAAGCTGCCCGCGACGAAGGCGGTCGCAACACGCTTAACGGGCGCCATACCCGAGATCATGGGCCCGACCGCGCCCCAGGGCAACCACGCGAAGTGCGACATAGCGGTAGTTCGGCAGGCGGATGGCGCGAGTTGTGCCGCCGGAGCGAATTTCACCGCCGCGGTGGCAAGCGCCTGTGCCGGCGCGCGCGGCAGGATGCCATGCGCACCTAGCTACTAGACGCATGGACGGACGAAACGGCTCGTCTATTCCGCGCCGCCTTCGGCGCGCTTGGGCGGGCGCTGATAGAGCCATGCAATCGGAACCCCGTCGTACGCGGCCATCGCGACCGGTGCGACGGTCCCGTAGAGCACCCACGTCTCGAACTCGACGCGGCGCATGTGTGGCTCGTGGTGGTAGAGCGCGAGCTCCGAGCCGTAGAGAGCCAGCGTGCCGTTCAGGTCGGAGCGCACGCGCCCGTCCGCGCGCAAAAGCTCCCAGCTTTGGATCGCCGTGTCGTGCACGTAAATGGCGGCACCGGGCAGCGCTCGACGATTGATGTCGGGGGCGAGGACGCCGGTCGTGTAGCCCCAGAAGGTGCGATTGAGCCCGAGGCTCGCGGCGCCGGGAACGCCGCCGACGAGCGGCGTGTAGAACGAAAGCCCATACGGATGCGCGTGGATGGCCATCACGCACGGTCCGACGAGCACCGCTACCGCGAGGGCCGCGGGCAGCGCCCGCGTGAGCCAAGGCCGCTCGGGCAGGAGCGTACGCACGTGCGAAAGCGTGAGCACGAACCCCCGCCCGGCAAGCAGACACAGAAACGGATACGCGGTGAGCCAATGCTTGGTGCCGCCGAAGATGGGCGTGTCGCTCGACCACCACGGCGCGTAGCTCGTCGCGATCCCGACGAGCCAGAGTACGTCCCCGACCAACCGAGACGACTCCGTCCCGCGGACGAGCGCGCGCACCGTATCGAAGAGCCCGAGCGCCGCGAGCACGAGCGTCACGAGCGGGACCGTCCCGAGCGTCATGACCCAGGCGTAGAGCCGCGGCATCGGCGGCTTCCAGTAAGTCCGGCCCAAAAACTCCATGTTGTAGTAGTCGTGCCCGAGGTGGAACTTGAACCACGCGAGCACGCGCTCGCTGGTGTCGAACCACAGCCATGGCCAGCTGAGCCACAGCACGAGCGGGCCGAGCACGACGACGGAGACGAGCGCCCACGGCACGAGCGGCCCCGTGCGCGGCAGCTTGCGCCGGCGCTCGACGAGGCGAACCACGCCGAGATGGAGCGCGAGCGCGAACGGGAACATCCACGCGTTGTGCTTGGTGTCGAGGAAGAGACCGTAGGCGACACCGACGGCAATCAGGCGAGGCCAGTGCCGGCCTTCGAACGCGCGCGCGTAGAGAAAGCTCGTGAGGAGCCACATGGCCGCGACGGCTACGTCGAGGCACGCGAGGTGCGCGTGGAAGAAGACGTGCGGCATCCACGCGAACGAGAGCGCGGCCACCGCGCCTCCGATGCGTCCCATGGCGGCCGTGCCCCAAAGGTAGAGGACCGCCACGGCGAGCGACCCCATCGCCATGCCGGGCAGCCGGTACGCGTCGCCCGACTCGGAAAATAGCGGAAATCGCTCGTGGAGGAGGCGGTGCGACGCCGCGAACAGGAGCTTCATCAGCGCCGGGTGCTCGTGCACGGGGTCGAAGTAGCGGTCGATGCTCGCGCGCGCGAATGCATCCGTGCCTTGCGTCCCAATGTGATCGAACCAGGTCTCGAGGGCGCGCGCGCAGAAGACGTAGAAGCCTTCGTCGCGCATGTACCCGAGCGACTTCGTGCTCGAGCAGAGGACGACGAGGTAGCCCAGCGCAAGCGCCGCGGCGATCGCGAGATCCCGACGCTCGAAGCGCTCGCCGTTCATTCGACCGCCTCCACCGCGAAGCAAAAGTCGCGCCGGTAGCCGCCCTCGGCGCGGATCTCGAAGTCCACCTCCGCCGTCTGTCCCGAGAGCCCCGGTGTCGCGAGCTCGAAGCCGCTAAAGCCGCTCTCGTCGCGATGCGACACGGTGCCGAACGCGCGACCACCGCTCGACGCCGAAAGCGTGATCGGCGGCCCGACGCCGTCGCGGAACAGGAAATACGAGAGGCCCGCCAAGCCGTGCAGGTGCGCACCGAGCGGAACGGCGGAAAATCTGAGCCTGAGCGTGCCTGCCTGGGGTGGGTGGGCCCAGATGCAACGGCGCGGCCGGTAGTCCTGGTCGTCGATCAGCGTGACGCCCACGAACATTTCGCCGCCCGCGCACTGAAAGCGCTCGCTCGGGAACGCGACCTGCCCGTGGAGGCCGCCCGCCGTGGCCGGAAGGTGTTCCTTGAATTCGCACGGGTGCTCGGTGTCGCCGCGCACGAGCGCAACGCTGAGCTCGCCGGGACGCACGTGATCGACGAATCGATAGCGCGACTGCAAGGGCTTTGGGTTTCTGAGCACGCGCAGCACGAACGGCCCTTCTCGCTTCTCCGACACCACCGGCCAGTCGCGGACGGCGGGCGAGCGGGCGCCGAGCTCCGCGATTTCGAGCAGCCCCGGCACCGTCCGGTCGTCGGCACGGGCGAGCTCGCCGAGCGGGAACGCGCGATCGCCGAGCGCCAGACGCGCGAGCGGCTCCGCCCACTCGGGCGCGACCACGACCGGCTCGCCGGACCGTTTCATGGCGAGCACTGTGCCGCGCAGCGCTCGCCATGCTTCGACGCCCGGCGCACGCCGCGAGAGCACGACGTTCGTCGCGAGCTCGAGCAAGCCGAGCACGGGAACGAGGACCCAGAGGTAGCGGAGCCGGCGCACGCGCGGCGGCCAATCTGCCATAGAATCCGGAGTCGATGAGGTTCTGCCGCGCCCTGTGGCTTCACGCCCTACGCCTCTGCACCCTCCGCTTCGACGACGGTACCGGCCTGCCGCAGGCCGACGCGCGCGCCGAGCTCACGGGCAAGCTCCTCACGCTGGTCGCGACGCTCCTCATCGCCGGGGTCGGGCTCTGGGAGATCGGCGGGCCTTTCGGGGCCGGCCACTACGCTGCGAGCACGGCGGTCGCCCTCGGCGGCGAGAACATGTTGCGCTGGCACGTGGTCGCGCCGATCACGAGCGTGATCCAGGGGCCGCCTGCGCCCGGGGATTACTACTGCCACCACCCGTTCGGCGTGTTCTGGATCGCCGCGGTCTTCTCGCAGCTCTTCGGTCATCACGACTGGGTGTGCCGCGCGCCCGCGGTGCTCTTGAGCGCGCTGATGCCGCGGCTGATCTACGGAGCGGGGCGCGGACTCTACGGCGCGCTCGGCGGAGGCATCGCCGCGCTCGGGTACGTCGCGGTCCCGATCACCCTTGCCTACGCGAACTTCTTCGCGCTCGAGGTGCCCACCATGTTCGGCATGGCGCTCACGACGTACGGGTTCGTGCGCTTCGCGCAGAGCTCGCAACGGCGGTTCGCAGTCCTTGCCGTGCTCGGCATGGCCTTCGCGGCGGCGATGGACTGGCCGGGGCTCGCCTTCGACGGGCTCGTGCTCGCGGGGCTCTTCGTGCGCGGCTTCGTGCTCCGGCGGCTGTTCGCGCCGCTCTCGTTCGAGCGCTTCGCGACGCTGTGGGCCTCGGCCGTGTCGCTCTGCGCGGCGGTGTTCGTGTTCCACGTCGTCTGGTTCCAGAAGCTCGATCACCTCGCGGAGTTTCTACGCCAGGGCGAGTTCCGCTCGGCGGGCTCGGAGCTCCCCCTCTCCGAGGTGCTCGAAGCGCGGAGCTACTGGCTCTCGCTCGCGTTCACGCCGCTCGCCATCGTGCTCGGCAAGCTCGGCCTGCTCGCGCTCGTCACTCGCTTGCTCGTGCTCCGGCGCGATCTCGAGCTCTTCCCGCTCGCGATCCTCGCGACGGCCGTCTTTCAATACGTCTTCTTCAAGCAGGGCGCCGACATTCACTTCTTCTGGCCCCAGTATTTCGCGCTCTACTTCGCGTACGCGCTCGGAGCGCTGGTGGCGGCGCTCGGAGCCGCGGCGCATTGGGCGGTCGCGGGACGCTGGGGAATGTCGCGGCTGGCCCGTATTCCCTGGGCAGTCGCCGCGCTCGGGCTCGCGGCCGTGCTTGCGATCCTGCCCGACGCGTTCACGACGCTGCGCTACGCGCGCAAGAGCGGCGGCCGCTTCAACGAGCGCGGCTTCATCATCCATCCCGACTTCGACAAGGCGGCAGCGCTCAAGGCCGTCGCGCACGACCTCGCGCCGGAAGCGATCGCCGGCATCACGGCGAGCATGAAGCCTTCGTATTGGATGGACTGGGTGCTCTGGCGTCCTCTCCGCTACATGGGCATTCCCCGCGCGCGCTCGTTCGGTGTCACGACCTTCGCCGTCGACGCGCGCTTCGAGCAGCGCGCGGCCGTCGAATCGGTCACGCGTGATTTCGCGGTACGCGCCTACGGCCCGTTTCTGCTCGCGGACGTCTCTGTGCCGCAAGAGCCCCTGCGCGGCTACGCCCTCGTGCGCCGCCAGCCGACCACGCTCGAACGCTGGTTCGTCGCCTCGACACACGACGCGTTCGACGTAGTCCCCGACCCACTCTGGACGTGGGAGCTTCGCACGCACTTTCGCCAGCTGCCGAACCCGGAGCCCGCGGCCAAGGCGCACGACGCCGAGGGACTCCGCATTCTGCACAACGTCGCGCTCGCTCGCAGCGACCTCGGCGAAGCCACGCGCCTCGAGGCGGAGCTCTTGCGCGGCCTCGACGTGAGCGTACGGCGCTCCTACGAAGGCGGCGTCGAGCTTCTCGGCCTCAGGCTCGAGCGCCACGCCTCGACCCTCCTCACGCTTTATTTCACGACGAGCGCGGCGCTGCCGACCGACGTGCCGTTCACCGTCACCTCGCACGTGGAAGCGCCGCCGCGCCGCTCGCTGGTCCCCAAGGACACGCTACCGTGGGACGTCGGGATGCCCTTCATCATCCCGACCTCGCTCTGGCGCCCGGGCTTCATCTACAGCTCCGTCACGGAGCTCGTGCGGCGCCCGGGGCGCGAACGCTACGACGGGGGTTTCCGTGGACCGCTCGCACCGACGCCGCTCGCACCCACCGACGCCCCGTTGTTCGTCCTCGACGAAGGCGACGGCTGACGAGCGCGTCACGAGAGTCTTTTTGAAGACCGGGAGCGAGCGAACGAAAAGCCGCCTCAGCTCCGCCCGGACTCCACCATCTTGCCGATTCTCGCGTTCCACTCCGGCGGCGCTTGGTCGGCGTGGTGGAGCACGAGCTTCCACACGCCGTCGATGCGATGCGCGACGTTGGTGCAATTCACTTTGAGGTCCATCGGACCTTCCGACATGTAGAGTCGTGACTTGTAGACGCCCGTGCTGTGCGCGGCGTCGCCGTGCACGGCGACCTTGAGGTCGTGAATCGTGCCGATGATGTCCGTCCGCGTCGCGTGACCCTGGTAGGTCGCGAACACCGCCGCGCCTTCTTCCCAAGTCGCCCAGACCTCCGTCCAGCCGCGCGCCCAGTGACCGAACGGATGCACCGTGGTCACGTAGTCGCCGTGGTGCCAGACCTCGTTCATCGACGCCGTGCCCCGACCCCTGAGGAGATCTTCGAGCGCGTCGTAAAAACTTTGGATGGCCTTCCCTGCTTCCTCCGCTGATCCCATCGCCCTTGCCTCCTTATGAACGTAGCCGAGTCATGGAACTATCACCCAAGCTGAGCGCGCCCGTCCAGGCTGCATTCCCGCAACAATCGCGCGAGCTGCATGCGTGTGAGCGCGTTACTCGCGACCACCGACGCTTTGGCGAACTCGAGCGGCGCGAGCGCGCGGAACAGCACCCGGAGCGCCTCCTGACCGTCCGCTCCTTGCGGCTTCAGCTCGGTGGCTTCGAGCACGAACGTGCCGCTCGGCGAGAGCTTCTGCAACGCCGACGGAGCGTCACTCGAGAACGTGCGCACGACGTCCTGGGGCCAATACCCCCAGACCGTCATGCGCAGCACGCCCTGAGCGGTCCCGACGATTCGGAACCCACCCGCTTCGGTGCCGACCTCCGCGGGTGAAAACTCGGCCAAGGGCATTCCTGCTAATATAGCGGCCGCGTTTCCGGTGAGCCAAGACCGCGTGGGGATTTAGGTGGGTGGAAGTCAGATGAGAACCACCGAGGCATAAAATCCGACGTCGCCTTCCACTCATCCGAAGCACGCGCTCGAATCGAAGCAGCGCACGCTCACGTCCCGCACGTGGGACGTGACGGTACTCGTTACCGTGCCGCGCGACTTCCGTCTCGGCACGAGACGTCACGCCCGCACGGTCACCCCCAGGGCCCACGAGCCGAACGCCACGCGCGACGTGCCGCGCGCCGGACGGCCACACTCTCGCCGGCGCGCGCGACGGAAGCGCGACAAACCACGCGCGAAGCGCCGGGCGCGGGCGACGTTCATGGACAAACAATGTCCGGCCCCTCGCCTCGACGCTTGACCCCTCGGCGCCTTGGGTCGAGAAGGTAAGTCGTGGTCGCCGCCGCCACCCTCATGCCCTCCGATTTCGAGGCGAAGCCATTCGTGAAGTGGGTGGGAGGCAAGCGCCAGCTCCTCCCGAGCATCGCCGAAATCGTGACGCCGCGCTTGAAAGCGGGCGCCATGTACCACGAGCCCTTCATCGGCGGGGGCGCAGTGTTCTTTCACCTGCAGCCCAAGCGCGCGGTGCTCACGGATTCCAACGAGCGACTGATCCGCACGTACCGCGCCATCAAGAAAGACGTCGCCGGGGTCATCCGCCGCTTGCGCTCCTTTCCCCACGACAAGGACTTCTACCTCGAGACGCGCGCCAAGAACATCGACGCCGAGGACGACGTCGATGTCGCCGCGTGGTTCATCTACCTGAACCGCACCGGGTACAACGGCCTCTACCGCGTCAACAGCCGCAACGTGTTCAACGTCCCGTTCGGAGACTACACGAACCCCACCATCTGCGACGTCGACAACCTGCGCGCCTGCTCGCGCGCGCTCAAAGGCGCCCGTATCGAGAAGCGCGATTTCGAGGGCGTTCTCTCGCGCGCACAACGCGGCGATTTCGTCTACTTCGACCCGCCGTACGTCCCGCTCACCGCCACCTCGCGCTTCACCGACTACACGAGCGACGGCTTCTCGGACGCCGACCAGGTGCGCCTGCGCGACGTGGCGCTCGAGCTCAAGAAGCGCGGCGTCTCCGTGCTGCTCTCGAACTCTTCGGCCCAGCGCGTCTACGATCTCTACGGTGACCGCTTCGAGATCCGGGAAGCGCTCGCGCGCCGCTCGGTCAACTCCAACCCGACCGGCCGCGGCCGCATCCCCGAGCTCCTCATCTACTGATGGCTCCCCGAGCGAGCGACTGATGTCCGGACGCGGCGCAGCGCCCTCCGGCGGGGATGCTCTCGAGCAACAGGTCGCGGCGCTCGCCGAACGCCTCGGCCTCGAGGTGCGACGCCAAGTCAAAGTCGGCCGTCGCCTGTGGGGCGCCGAACGCCGCATCGACGTCGTCGTCACCGAGCCCGTGAGCCGCCGGCGCCTCGGGCTCGAGTGCAAATTCCAATCGGTTCCCGGCACCGCCGAAGAGAAGATCCCGACGACGATCCAGGACATTTCGGCGTGGCCGATCCCGGGGATCGTCGTGTTCTCGGGCGAGGGCTTCAGTCCCTACATGCGCTCATTCCTGATCGCGTCGGGAAGATCCGTGGAGCTCGAGGATCTGGAGGCGTGGTTGCGCCTCTTCTTCGGGCTGGCGCTGGATTAGGGGCTTACTTCGCGTCCATCGGCGTCGCGAGTTCGATCGCCTGCTTGTCCCAGAACGCGCCCGCTGCCGGAGCGCCGTTGCAGGAGCCGTCCGACTCGCCGGGGCGCTTGAGCCAGAGGTACGCGTCGCAGTTCGGATCGGCCGTCTCCGTCGTGGGCGGCAGGCCGAGCTTGCGGCCGGGAGGGTTGCACCACTCCGTGCCATAGGGGCCCGCGCCGTTGCGGCTCGTGTCGATCACGTAGTGCGCGCCACCGAGGAGCTCGCTGAGCTTCTTCCCGAACGGGAGGAGCTCATCCATCGCGCGGTAGTTCGACGTGTTGAGTGCGAAGCCGTGAGCGTCCTCGACGCCGGCCATCTTGAGGAGGCGCGCCTCTTCCTCGACCGGGTGCCAGCGGGAGTGGCCGCCGTCGAGGTAGACGATGTTCTTCGGGTTCTGGCGGAGCACCTTGATCGCGTCGTGGAGCAAGAAGACGCGCTCGGCTTGCTGCTCCTTCGTGAGGCAGTTTTCCTTCTCGAGCAGGCCGAGCGAATCGGGCTCGAGCACGATGATCGCCGCACGATCCTTGATGCCCGCGGCGACCTTACGCACCCAGCGCTGGTACGACTCCTTCGTCTTGAGACCGCCGGCCGAGTGCTGGCCACAGTCGCGACCGGGAACGTTGTAGAGGATGAACGTCGGCACCTCGCCACGGCTGCTCGCGTCGTCGACGACGTATTTGACCTTGCGGTAGACGTTGCTGTTCCACTCGCCGAGCCAGAGAGCCTGCGAGAACTTGGCGATGCGCTCGCGGAAGAGCTTGGCAACGTCCGGCTGAGTCTTGTCGAGGGCGTTCGCGCGGAGCGCAGCGTTCGTCTCCGGGTCGATCCAGAGCTTCACGCCCTTGAGGGGGTTGCCCGTCGCCTTCGGCGGCGTCGGCGCCTCCGTGATCGGCGCGTCGTCCGCGGGACCGTTGTCGTCGGCCGGCGTGCTGCCCGCGCCGGGTGACGCCGCCCCGTTCGAGCCGCCGCCGCAGCCGACGAGGGCAGCGCAGAGGCCGAGGAGAGCGAGCGGACGGAGCAACGAACGATGGGTTTTGACGCCGAGTGACGAGAGCATGGGGTGGTCCTTTATTCCGGCTGTTGTCCGCGGGCAAGCGGCTCTGGAAGCACGGCTTCCGCGCAATCATGCCCGGCTAGCTCGAATTCGATCGAAAAATGCGCTTAAGGAACCGGTTCCAGCGAGACTGCCATAGGCAGGCCAGCACGGTAAGGAGCGCGAGCGGGACGGACCAGCGCAGGGTGCGGGGAAAATAGCGGAGCTCGACGCGCTCGTTCCCGCCGCGCAAGGGCGCCGCCACGAGGTCGCGCACGGCCAGCGCCGGCTCCCCGTTCGCCGACCAGCTCGGGTCGAAGTTCATGTCGTAGACGAGGAGCGAGCCACGGGCCGCGCCCTCCACCTCGACCACCGCGTGGCTCGGGCTCCACTCGACGACCTTCGCCGTTCCCGTGCCGTCGTCGACGAACGCGAGCCCGCGGTAACGCCGGTCGCCGCGCGCGATGACGCCGGGCTTGAAGTTCGGATCCACGCCGTAGCAGTTCAGGACGCCCGTGTTCGCGAACATCGCGAGCAGGATCGGTTGGGCCCAATCTTGGCGCACGTAGGCGGTCGGTGGATCGCGCCGCTGCTCGAAGAGCGGAGCCTGCTCGATGTTCTCGGGTGCGACCATCCAGAAGGCTTGCTCGAACGGCGTCTGCGAGTAGCGCGCCATGTCCCACGCGAGCAGCGCCACCGGCACGAGCAACGCGGCGTCGAGCCACGGCCTTTTCGCGATGCGCGGGTCGACCCATTCGGCGGCGAGCACGACGAACGCCGCACCGAGCATCAGCAGCATCGGCAGCAAGAAGCGCGACGGAACGTGCTGCGACGCGAACATCGGCAGGCGGTGCAGGATCGCCCACGGCGCGAGCGGGTGAAACGCGCCGAAGCCGATCAAAAGACAGAGAACGCCGAGGATCTTGTAGCTCCAGCCGCGCGCGCCACGCGCGAAAAGCGCGAGCACGAGCACGCCCACGCCGGTACCGACGTAGATCCCCCACTCGTGCCAGTTGTAGGCGGGAACTTGCGCGGCGCGCACGCCGTAGCGCTGGTGGGGCGCCGTGAGCATGGCCCACAGCGCTCCGGGCCCGATCACCTCGGTCGACTCGATCAGGCGCGGGATGCGCGCCATCTGATCGGCGACCGCGGCGAGCTTCGGCGCCCCGATGCCGAGCGCCGTGAAGCCGGCGATCACGATCGAAACGAGCGGGCGCGTGCTCCGGTCGAACAGGGCTCTCAGCACGGCGTAAATGCCGAGCAGGAGCCCGGTGTGCGGCAGCGGATAGATGCCGCCCCAATAGGCACAGCACGCCATCGCGAGCCCCGCGCCGACAGCCCAGCGCCGCGAGCCCGTGAGCGAGCGCTCGAAGCCATAGAAGGCCCACGGCATGAGCGCGTACTGCAGGTGCCAGGTGTGACCGACGGCAGCCTGGAGCGCCCAGCGTCCGTTCAAAATGAAGAGCGCAGCCAGAAGGGCCCGAAGCGCAACGCTCCGCGTGAGGGCGCTCGCGAAGACGTAGGTCCCGGCGAGGCCGCACAGGCCCTGGCCGAGCACCTCGAGCCGAATCGCAGTCCGGGGATCGGCCCACACGTAGAGCGGCAGGTAGGGGGAAACGAGATTGGGCGCCCCCTCGGGATAGCCAAAGCCAGGAACGCCGCCGCAGAGCCACGGGTGCCACCACGGCCCTTCGCCCGCACGCAAGCTGACGGTCGTGATGTAGCGATACGCCGTTTCGACGTCCCAGTCGTGAAATCCGTACGTCGAAAAATCGGCGAGCATCGGGTGCAGCACGACCACGAGCGCGCCGACCAGCAGCACGCCGGCGAGGAAAGCTGGCAGCCAGCGCCAAACGGGCGCGCCCTTGTCGAGGACGCCTCGCTCGCGCTCTGCCGTCGCCGGACCCATCGCACCGGACTCTAGCGGGTCCTCGCGGCAGGACGAAGGGTGCTTGGTTTGCTGCGTGCCGCCGGCTACGATCGCCACCCGAGCGTCACGCAGCGCGAAAACTCGAGCGCGAAACCCGAGCCGAGACGGGTGCGTCGAGCGGCCGCGTGAGCTAGCGTGAGCGCTGCCGTGATGGATCGCCGGCACACCGATCGCGAGTACGAGGGCGAGCTCGAGACGCTACGCGAGCAGGTGCTGCTCATGGGCGCTCGCGTCGAGGAGATGATGACGCTCGCCTTGCGAGCCTTCGCGGAGCAGAACCCGCGCCTCGCCC
>DATMCL010000441.1:0-6196 GCA_035558375.1 Polyangiaceae bacterium | reverse complement strand
CCGACGCCGCAGGCCGCACGTCTAGCTGCGGATCCGCCCGGATCCGCGCGTAGGTCAAGTCCGGTCGCCCCCCCGAGCGACCGTCTCCGTCCCGTCCCCCGCCCTTCGTGAATCTTTGTGGGCCATTCAGGACTTGAACCTGAAGCCAACGGATTAAGAGTCCGCTGCTCTACCAATTGAGCTAATGACCCGGAGCGGCGGCTTCTAGCTCAAGCCGGACCTTGTTTCAACCTGTGCCGCGCAGCGCCCTACCAGCCGGGCGTGCACTCTCCGACCCCGGGCGGATCTCGGTCGAAATGCACGCAGGTGCCCTCCTCGACGGGGCACGCCGGCTCGCCGCATTCTTCGGCGCGGCAGAGGCGGCGGCAGGCTTCGGCGCCCGGCTGGCCGACGCACGTGAGCCCGGCGCCGCAGAGGCGCCCGGTGCCGCGGCCGCAATCCTCCCCCAGCGCGCCGGGTGATTTCGGGACGCACGCCTCGCTCCCCTGCGAGTCGACGAGCTTGCAGTCCTCCCCGTCCTTGCAGGCGGCCGGATGCGGGTCGAGCACGCTGCACTCCCCGACCGGGTAGCAAAGCCACGCGCCGGTCGGCGTCGCCGTGTTCCCAATCTGATACGAGAAGCTCCGGAAGCAGCTCTCGCCCGCGTCGCACACCGTCCAGTCTCCCGCGCAGCAGAGCTTGCGGCAGTAGCCAGCGGCGCACACGTCACCCGGTTTGCAGGGAGTGAGGTTGCTGCACGCCGCGCCGCGCGCGTTGTCTCCCGCCGGCACGCAGAGCGGCTCGATCGCGTTCGTTCCGTCCGAGACCACAGGCGTGCAGGTCTCCTCCGCCGAGCAGCCCTGCTGCGACTGGTAGTTGCAAACGCTCGAGCCACATTCCGGCGCCTGCGAGCCGTCGTTCGGCATCGCGATCCCGCCGCCGCCGTTCGTGACGACCTTCGGGCACGACTTCTTCGTGTTGACCTCGGCCGAGTCCGACGAGCCGCAGCCTTGCGCTGCTGCGAGCGCCGACGCGACGACCAGCGCCCGCGCAACGAAGTCCCGCAGCATCATTTCATCAATGAGACATTTCAGGCTGTCGTTCAAGGCGCTCCCGCGCGTGACGTTCGTGACTACGTGTAGTCACGTGTAGGTCGAGGCGAGCTTCCGGCGAGCCATTCCGCGCTCGTGAACGCACCTCGCTAGAGGTCCCGGCTAATCCCGGTCTCCGTTGCGCTTGGTGGCCGACGGAACGGGTGACGTCGTGCCACTGCGATTCGGATAGTCATGCCCAACCCGCTGAAACGCCGCCCCGTCGTCGGAACGCTCCTCGGTTCGTTGGGCGCCTTCGCCCTCGTCCATTGCTCGCAAGCATCCGCTCCGTCGGAAACGGCCGGCCTCGGCCAGCCGAGCTGTAATCCAGCGTGCGCTGCCGGCGAGGTGTGCTCGTCGACCAGGCATTGCGAGCCGGCGGCAAGCGGTGGGGCCGCTGCGGTCGGCGGCACCGGATCGGGCGGCTCCGGGTCGGGCGGGACTTCGGCCAACGGTGGCTCCGGCGGCACCGTCGTCCTGACCGTCCCCGACGCGAGCACCACGGATGTGATCGAGGTTGCCGACGGCGACGCGTGCGCCGACATCGAGTTCGAGGTGACGAACGTCGTCCCGACGGTCGTCCTCTTGATCGATCGCTCCGCCAGCATGAGCAGCGAAGATCTCGATCCCAATAACCCCGGCGTGTCGCGTTGGGACGGCCTCAAGACGGCGCTGCTCGACCCAGCCGGCGCGATCGCGACGCTCCAAGACCAAGTGCGCTTCGGCGTCGTCTTCTACGCGGGCGGCAACCGCGGCGACACGTGCCCGGTGCTCGACCAAGGCGGCGATCCGGCGACGCTGATGCCCCCGCGCACGGGCCTGCTCGCCGATTTCACGACGTACTTCCAGCCGCTCGATACGCTGCCCGACACGCCCACGGGCGAAAGCGTGGCGGCCACGGCGGCCGAGCTCGCGGCCGTCACGGACGTCGGGCCAAAGTACATCGTGCTCGCGACCGACGGCGAGCCTGATCTCTGCGCCGATCGCCAAGAGCCCTCCGGTCGCGACCGTAGCCTCGCCGAGGTCACCGCCGCTTTCACGAGCGGCATTACCACCTTCGTCATCAGCGTCGGCACGGACGTGGCTCTTGCGCACCTCTCCGAGATCGCCAACGCGGGCCAGGGCTTCCCCACGACCGACATGCCGGCGATGCCGCGCTACTACCAAGTGACGACGCAGCAGGCGCTCACCATGGCTTTCCAAGACATCATCACCGGCACCCGCTCGTGCACTCTGTCCCTGAACGGCGAGATCGATCCCAAGCTCGCGGATCGCGGCGAGGTGCTTCTCGACGGAAAGCCGGTCCCGAAGAGCGACACGGACGGCTGGAAAGTCGTCGACGGCTCGACGATCGAGCTCGTCGGGAGCGCTTGCGACGCGATTCAGGAGGGCGTGCACTCGCTCTCGGCATCGTTTCCGTGCGAGGTCATTATCAAGCCGCCCCACTGACGGGCGGGGTTACGCTACGCGCGACGCGCCGGACGGGTTAGCGTACCGGGCGTGATGCAGTCCCCCGTCGTCGCTTCGATCGTCGATGCTGCGCGCGCCGCCGCGGCCGTGTTGCTCGGCTACTTCAGAAACCCCGCCGAGCTACGCGTCGAGGAGAAGGGGCGCTCCGATCTCGTGTCGCAAGCCGATCGCGAGGCCGAGGCCGCTATCTTCGAGGTGCTCCGGCGCGCCGATCCCGGGGCGCGCTTCGAGGGTGAGGAAACGCTCGTGGGCCGCGAGACGAGCGGGCGGCGCTACGTGATCGACCCGCTCGACGGCACGGCGAACTTCCTGCACGGCATCCCGCATTTTTGCGTGTCGATCGCGCACGTCGACCACTCGGAGGTGACGGCAGGCGTCGTCCTCGACCCGGTGCGCGACGAGCTCTTCTGGGTCGAGCGCGGCCTCGGCGCCTACCTCGGTGAACGCCGGCTCGCCGTGTCGGCGCGTCCCCTCGCCGAGGCGCTCGTGCACACGGGCATCACGCCTTCGTCGCCGCGCCAGCGATTCCTCGCCCAGCTCGAGCGCGTGATGGCAGAGGTGTCGTTCATGCGCCGCCTGGGCTCGGCTGCGCTGGACTTGGCCTACGTCGCGGCAGGCCGCGGCGACGCGTTCTTCGAAGCGGGCCTCAAGCCGTGGGACATCGCCGCCGGCCTCCTCCTCGTCCGCGAAGCCGGCGGCATCGTCACCGACCTTACCGGCACCGACACCATGCTCACCACCGGCAACATCCTCGCCGCCACTCGCACGGTGCACGCCCCTCTGCTCGCTGCGTTGCGCGCCAGTTAGACCTCCCGCGACCCGCCGGGGATTCGAAACCGACGACCCACAAAGGAACCCCGTCGTAGGGCGAGCTGCGGATCGCGCCGTCGCCGCACGAAAGGTCCGAATCCGTCGCCCCCTCGTGGCAAAAGCGGCTCTCGGTTACTCACCTCGAGTCACGGCGCGCCCCGTAGGATTCGAACCTACGACCCTCGGATTCGAAGTCCGATGCTCTATCCAGCTGAGCTAGGGGCGCGTTGTATTGGGCGAGGTTTTTCGCACGGACGCGCGGAACCGGCAAGTGCAACGCGAGTGCTTCGCCTGCCACGGGCCCGCGTGATCCACGCCCCGTGCGGTTGGTGCTAGCGTCGCGCGCCGTGCGCCATTCGTTCGTCGCTCTCCCAACGCTGTGCGCCGCGCTTTTCCTGGTCGCGGGCTGCGCGGGCGACGAGCATACTCCGAAGACGGCCGCGACGATGACGGCGCCCGAAGCGCGCGACATGCTGGCGGACCTGCAGGCGGCGCGGGGGCTGAAGCCGAGCCCGCCTCGGGCGGTCAAGAACGCCGAAGAGCTGCTCGATATCGTGATGCGGGACGACATCGATCGGTTCGAGGATGCCGCGCGGTTTTTGGAGGGCAAGGGCGGCGTCGACGCGATTACGATGAGCGCGACGGTCGAGCTTTTGTGGAGCGACGCGTACGGCACGGTCTCGCTCGTGGCGCGTGAGCTCGGGCATCGCGCGGAGGTGGAGGTGGCGCGCCTCGAGGAGAAGGAAGACTCCGGGCGCGAGTTCACGAAGGACGACCGGCGCCGCCTCGACGAGGCGAAGCAGCGCGTCGAGTTCGACGGCAAAGCGGAGATGGCGCTCGGCGTGCTTTCGCGCGAGCACCTCGCGTCGGGAAGCGACATCGCGCGCGAGGCGATTCGGCAGTTTCCGAGCGACGAGCGCACGCTGCGCGTCGCCGCCTTCTACTACCTCTCGACGGGAACCTGGGGTCGCTACGATGAGGTGATGGCGTCGTTTCGGGACGTCGAGGCCGACGACGCGGGACTCTTGTTTCTGAGGGCGCTCGAGGCATTGCGCCGGCGCAACGCGCGCGACGAGGCTCGCGCGTTGCTCAAGCAGGCTCTCGGCAAAAATCCGCGGCTGGTGCGCGCACAGGCCAAGCTCGTCCTCATCCAGGAGGACATCGCCACCTCCTACACGGAGCTCACGCGACTCGAAGCCGCGGCGCCCGCGCACCCGATCGTGAGGATCACCGGCCCCCTGATCAAGAGCGAGTATCAGCTCTCGCAGTCCTTCGAGCGCGCTCGCGGCGCCGGCGGATCGTGAGCCGGCCTCCCGACTTCTTGACCCGGCCGCCCGCCTTCGGAATGCTCCCGTTCGGGCTTCGCCCGCCTCATGTCTGGATCCTCAGTCCCGCCTGCGGCGGAGGAGATCGTTCCGCGCCTGCAGGTGCGAGATCCGGACGCGTGGCTCCGGGGCGCGGCGTTCGTCGTCGTCGGGTTCGCGGCGCTTCAAATCCTCTTGTTCTCGTTCGGACGGGACCAGGGCATCTACGCGCTCGTCGGCGAGGGGATGCTGCACGGCAAGCTGCCGTACCGTGACCTCTGGGACTTCAAGCCGCCGGGGATCTTCTTCGTCTATGCGCTCGCGCAGGGGATCTTCGGCAAGACGATGCTCGCGCCGCGCCTGGTCGAGGTGCTCGGCTTGGTCGTGCTCGTCGCCTGCGCCGGCAAGCTGTCGCAGACCTTTTTCGGGAGCAAGACGCCGGGCTACCTCGGCGGCGCGATCGCCGCGCTGATCCACGCCGAGCTCGAGTTCTGGCACACCGGTCAGCCCGAGACGTTCGGCGGCGTGCTCACGTTCGTCGCGCTCGTGCTCACGGCGGCCGAAGGGAATCGCAGCCGGCGCCTCGTGCGCAGCGTGCTCGTCGGCGTGATGTTCGGCTGCGCCGCGCTTCTGAAACCGCCGCTCGGCGGCGGCGCGCTCGTGTGCGCGGCGTACCTCGCGCGACGCGAGCAGCTCTCGACCGAGAAGCTTGGCTTGCGCCTCTTGCCGGTGCTCGGCGTCGGTGCGGGCGCGGTGCTGCCGATCGCGCTCGTGGCGGCGTGGTTCGCGCTCCGGGGCGGCATGGGCGCCCTCTACTGGACGATGCACGACTTCACGCCGGGCTACACCGCGCTCGGCTGGGAGGGGCAGCACGCGCCGGAGATGTTCTACTACGCGCTCCAGGAGGCGTTCTTCAAGTTCTCCGCGCTCGGGACGGCCGGAGTCGTCGCGGCGATCGCCATCTCGCCGATGCACCAGCGTGAGCGCGAGGGGCTCTTCCTCGTGCTCGGCGTGATCGCGCTGCACGTCACGGGCATTGCGATGCAGGGGAAATTCTTCCCGTACCACTACGCCGCGACGCTCCCGCTCGTCGCGTTCATCGCCGGTCTCGGCTGCTACAAGCTCTTCCGGCGTTGCCTCGCGGGCGGACCGGGCGGGGTCCTTGCGTTCGCGCTCTTCATGGGGGCGTGCATCGCCATGCGCCTGGCCGTGAACGACTTGCCGCAGGATTTCTGGGACCGCTCGGCGCTGCGGATGAAGTACCTCTTGCGTCTCACGCCGTACGCGGGGCGCGAGGCGCTCGATGTCGAGCTCGCCGCCGTCGCCGACGTGAGCTTGGCCGCGGATCGCGCCGTGGCTCGCGAGCTCCGTGCCCGAACGCGTCCCGACGCGCCCGTGTTCGTGTGGGGCTTCGAACCGGTCATCTACTGGCTCGCCGCGCGCCCGCCCGCGACCCGCTTCATCTACAACGTGCCGCAGCGGACGCCCTGGCAGCGCGAGCGCGCCCGCGCCGAGCTGATGGAGGACCTCCGGCGCCACCCA
>DATMCL010000440.1:0-11697 GCA_035558375.1 Polyangiaceae bacterium | reverse complement strand
CTCGGTGCCGACCTCGCGGGTGACGCGGGTCACTTCCGAGGCGAAGGCGTTGAGCTGATCGACCATCGTGTTGATGGTGTCCTTGAGCTCGAGGATCTCGCCGCGGACGTCGACTGTGATCTTGCGCGAGAGGTCGCCGCGGGCGACGGCGGTGGTCACCTGCGCGATGTTGCGCACCTGGTCGGTGAGGTTGCCGCACATGGCGTTGACCGAATCGGTCAAATCCTTCCACGTGCCGGCGACGCCTGGGACGATCGCCTGGCCGCCGAGCTTGCCGTCGGTACCGACCTCGCGCGCGACGCGCGTCACCTCGGCCGCGAAGGCGTTCAGCTGATCGACCATCGTATTGACGGTGCTCTTGAGCTCGAGGATTTCGCCCCTCGCGTCGACCGTGATCTTGCGCGAGAGATCGCCGCGCGCAACGGCGGTCGTCACCTCGGCGATGTTGCGGACCTGGCTCGTCAAGTTACCGGCGAGCAGGTTCACGTTGTCGGTGAGATCCTTCCAGGTGCCGGCGGCGCCCGGGACGTTCGCCTGGCCGCCGAGGCGCCCTTCGGTACCGACCTCGCGCGCCACGCGCGTCACCTCGCCGGCGAACGAGCGCAACTGCTCGACCATCGTGTTGAGCGTCTCTTTCAAGACGAGCAGCTCGCCGCGCACGTCGACGGTGATCTTCTTCGAAAGGTCGCCGCTGGCGATCGACGTCGCGACCTCGGCGATGTTGCGCACCTGAGCGGTCAGGTTCTTCGCCATCGAGTTCACGTTGTCGGTGAGGTCCTTCCAGGTGCCGGCGACGCCGGGCACCTCGGCCTGGCCGCCGAGCTTGCCTTCCGTACCGACCTCGCGCGCGACGCGCGTCACCTCGGAAGCGAACGCGTTCAGCTGATCGACGAGCGTGTTGATCGTGTCCTTGAGCTCGAGCAGCTCGCCGCGCACGTCGGCCGTGATCTTGCGCGACAGGTCGCCGCGCGCGACGGCCGTCGTCACCTGCGCGATGTTACGCACCTGATCGGTCAGGTTGCCGCACATCGCGTTCACGGAATCGGTCAGGTCTTTCCAGGTGCCGGCGACGCCCGGCACGATCGCCTGACCGCCGAGCTTGCCGTCCGTGCCGACCTCGCGCGCGACGCGCGTCACCTCGCTCGCGAACGAGCGCAGCTGATCGACCATCGTGTTGATGGCGTCCTTCAGCTGCAGGAGCTCGCCGCGGAGATCGACCGTGATCTTCTTCGAAAGGTCGCCGTTCGCGACGGCAATCGTCACCTCGGAGATGTTGCGCACCTGCGCCGTGAGGTTCGACGCCATCGAGTTCACGCTGTCCGTGAGCTCGCGCCACACACCGCTCACGTCGGGCACCGCGGCCTGGCCGCCGAGCTTGCCGTCGGAGCCGACCTCGCGCGCGACGCGCGTCACCTCGGACGTGAACACGCCGAGCTGCTTCAGCATGGAGTTCACGATCGTGGCCGAGCGCAAGAATTCGCCTTGGAGGGGCCGTCCGTCGACGTCGAGGCGGATGGCTTGTCCGAGATCGCCCTGCGCCACGGCGGCCAGAGCGCGCGTCATCTCCGCCGTCGGCCACAAAAGATCGTCGATCAGCGCGTTGACGGACGTCTCCATCTCCGCCCAGGCGCCCGGGTGCGCCGGGAAGCGCACGCGTTGCCGGGTCTTGCCCTCCTTGCCGACGACCTGCCCGACGTGCTCGAGCTGATCGGCCATGTGCTGGTTCGCGCCGACGACGTCGTTCACCGCTTCCGAAATCTTGCCGAGCGTTCCCGTCCAGTGCAGCGGCAGGCGCACCGAGAAGTCGCCGTTGCGAACCGCGCTGAACACGCGCAAGAGCTCCCTGAGCTCCGCATCGCCGGCCTGGCGGGCCCCCGCGCCGCCCTCGAGGTTTCCGATGCCGACCGTTTGCGTATCGCTCATGGGTTCTCCGAAGGCGAGGGCGTAAGCGAAGCGCCGTTTTCAGCGCCGCGCCAGCTCGACGAATACCGCGACTTTCTTGCGGACGATCTCGGGGTCGAGCGGCTTTACCAGGTAGTCCGCGCCACCGGCCGCGTAGGCACGGTGGATCTCCTCGGGATCGTTGCCGAAGGCGGTCACGAAGATGATGGGAATGTCACGGCTGCGCTGCAGCTCTTTCATGTGCATCGCCACTTCGAAACCGTTCATGATCGGCATGGCGATGTCGACGAGTGCGACCGAGAAATTTTCGCGCAGCACGAGCTCGAGCGCTTCTTTTCCGGAGCGCGCCGTGACGAGGTTGTAGTCCGGGCGCTCGAGGATCGCCTTCAAAGACTCGAGGTTCTCCGGGCGATCGTCGACCATGAGGATGTTCGCGACGGGGCGCACGTCGCTCGACGGAGTCTCCTCCGCGCCCGGTGCGATCGGTACCGTGAACCAGAGTGTCGTCCCGACTCCGACCTCGCTGTCCGCCCAGATCTTGCCACCGTGGGCCTCGACGATGCCCCGACAGATCGAAAGGCCGAGACCGATCCCGCGCCGCTCTTTCTTTCTGGCCTGCCAGAAGCGATCGAAGATGTGCCCGAGCTCGTTCTGCGCAATGCCGCAGCCGCTGTCCTTCACCCAGATCAGCACCTCGTCGCCCTGGGGCTTCGCCCCGACGGCCACCGAGCCCCCGGCGCCCGTGAATTTGATCGCATTGCCGATCAGGTTCTCGAGCACCTCGAGCACACGCTCGTCGTCGACGCACACGAAGGGCAGATCCGGCGACAGATCCGTCGCGACGATCACCGACGCCTCCGCCGCGACCCCCTGCTGCGACTCGAGGGCGGACAGAATGAGCCCCGACGGTTCGATCGGCTTCGTTTCGAGCGAAAATTGTCCGGTTTCGAGCGCGCCGATCGCTAGCAGATCGCGCACCATGCGCTCCGCACGCTGGGCGCTCCGCATGATGCGCTCGACGGGCCGGCGCGCCGCCGACGACGGCAGCCGCTGCAGGAGCGAGGTCGCCGCGAGCGAGATCACGTTGAGCGGATTGCGCAGATCGTGTGCGACGATCGAAAGGATCGTGTCGCGCGCGCTGACTGCTTCCGCGAGCGCTTCGTTTTCACGTCGGAGACGCTGGAGCTCGCCATCCGTGGCGCCGCTGTGCTCGTCGTGCTCGTCGGATGACACGTCTCCGCTGCGCGCCGCCTCCGTGCTCATTGCCCCCCTGCCGAGGCCGAGCGCCGCGCGCCGATGACGCGGGGGATGATGGTCATGAGCTCGAGCAGCTTGAGCGGCTTGCTCAGGTACGCGTCGGTGTGGAGCGCGGCCGCTCTCGCCTTGCCTTCACGATCGGCCGTGAGAAGCGCCACCGGGATCTCGGCGATCTCCGCCCGCTTGAGCTGCTCGTTCCGGAACCCCGCGCCGTCGAGGTTCGGCATCTGCAAGTCGAGCAAGATCAGATCAGGCCGGCGCGCCGGGCCGTCGAGCTGCGACAGCGCATCGAGCCCGTCCACCGCGGCGTCGACGGAATAGCCAAGGTCCTCGAGCACCTCGCGCAAGGTATCGCGAAGCTCGCGGTCGTCATCGACGACTAGGATATGGACACGTTCGGCCATGCGTTGTTCGATGCGCCCGCTACG
Source organism: Polyangiaceae bacterium (assembly GCA_035558375.1). Taxonomy (GTDB): domain Bacteria; phylum Myxococcota_A; class Polyangia; order Polyangiales; family Polyangiaceae; genus PMG-095. The sequence goes on along the minus strand of DATMCL010000440.1, from coordinate 8,110 downwards.
CGCGGGCGCTCGGGCCTACGCTGCGCCTCGCTTGAGCTTCCTGTAAAGGGTGCGCCGATCCACCTTGAGCACCTTGGCGGCCAGCGTCTTGTTGCCGTTCACCGCGGCGAGCACGCGCCGCATGTGACGCTCCTCAACCTCTTGGAGCGACGGCAGCTCGAGCGGATCGGTGCTCGTTGACTGGAACTCGCTCGGCCGGTGCTGGCGGATCTTCTCCGGCAGGTCCTCGACCGTGATCTCGTTGAAACGAGCGAGGGCGACGGCGCGCTCCATGCAGTTCTCGAGCTCGCGCACGTTGCCCGGCCAGTCGTAATCGACGAGCCGCTCGGCCACGAGCCGCCCGAGCCGCGACACCGATCGGTTCGAGCGTGCCGCGGCGCGGTCCAAAAAGTACTGCGCGAGGAGCAGCGTGTCGTTCCCGCGCGTGCGCAGCGGCGGCACGTCCACGCGCACCACGTTGATGCGGTAGAAGAGGTCGCCACGGAAGCGCTTGGCCGTCACCTCGTTCTCGAGGTCGCGGTTGGTCGCCGTGAGGAGACGCGCGTCGAACGGCACCTCCTGGTTGGCGCCGAGGGGGCGTACGCGACGCTCCTGCAACGCGCGCAAGAGCTTCGCTTGCATGCCCTGAGGCATCTCGCCCACCTCGTCCAGGAACAAGGTGCCCTGGTGCGCCTCGACGAACAAGCCGCTGCGGGCGGCGCGGGCGTCGGTGAAGGCACCGCGTGCGTAGCCGAAGAGCTCGCTTTCCAGGAGCGTTTCCGGCAGCGCGGCGCAGTTGATGGCCAAGAACGGCCCGCGACGTCCGCTGCGTTCGTGAATGGCGCGCGCGACGAGCTCCTTGCCCGTGCCGCTCTCGCCCGTGATGAGCACGGCCGTGTCCGTCTCGGCGATGCGCCCGACGATGTCGGCCATGCGGCGAATCGTCTCGCTCTCGCCGACGATATTCGGAAGCTCCGGATGGTCCGCCGAGCGGCGCAGGCGCCGGAGCTCTTCGGTCATCGCGCGATGACGAGCGGCGCGATCGACGGACAGCGCGAGCGCTTCCGTCGATACCGGCTTGGTCACGAAGTCGTAAGCGCCGGCGCGCATCGCACCGATCGCGTCTTCGAGCGTGCCGAAGCCCGTCATCACGATCACGCAAGCATCCGGCCGCTTCTGAAGGACGCGCGTGCAAAGCTCGAGCCCCGTCATGTTCGGCATGTGGATGTCGATCAGCACGACGGCGAAGTCCTCGCGCTCGATTTCCGAGAGCGCTTCCTCCGGCGTGAGGCGCCAGGTGACCGAGTAGCCGCGGCGGCTGAGACTCGCTTCGGCGAGCTCGCACATTTCCCGATCGTCGTCGGCAATGAGAACGGCAGGTGCGGCGGCGGCGAGGGCCGGTCCCCGCAAGGTGATGGTGGGTTCCGGAGCTGCTTGCAACGCTGTAGCCATGGTGGTGCCCGCCTTCTGCACGTAACGTGCCCTGGTGATTTTGGCGCCAGACCCCCCTAATTTGCCCATTACGCTGCCCGTGTGGGGCAATTTGCGACAAGCCGTGGCATTTCGCCACTCTAGGAGGGCCCACTCGGCCACGTGGCGGGCACGTCCGGACGCTGGGGCAGTTCCCATCAACGTAATGCTGGCTCCCGCCATGGCACCCTCGGACACTACATTTCGGCAATGTCGGCGCGACACACCCCGGGCGAAGAAACCAGCGATCAGCACCTCGCAGTGCTCGACGAGCTCGCTCAATCAGAGCGTCGCGCGTTCGGCTTCGAGCTCGCTTCGTCGATCGCGCACATGATCGGTACGCCGCTCCACGTCATCTCGGGTCGCGCGTCGCTCATTCGAACCGCACCCGACGACGCGTCGGTCGGCGACAACGCGCGACGCATCGAAGAACAGGTCGAGCGCTTGGCGGAGCGAATGCGCGCGTTCATCACCTACCTGACGCTTCCCGAACCGAGCTCGGCGCCGGAGCCGGTGAGTGGAGTCGTGGAAACAGCCTTAAAACTGTGTAGAACGGCCGCAAAGACGCGTGGCGTTAGCTTCGAGCTCGGCGAGCGCGCGCCCGCGACGTCGGTTGCTGCACGCTCGACGCTCCTCGTGCTCACGCGGCTGCTCGGGTTCGCGACGCGCGTTGCGCCGGCGGGTGCAGTGTGCTCCCTCGACGTCGCCGACACGGGAGATGGACGTGTCGCGTTCACGCTTGGCGTGCCGGGGCTCGTGCCGCCGGCTGGTCGTCTCGAGAGCTTGGAGCCACCCACGAGCGGCGAGAGCCTCGTGCCCGAGGAGCTCCAGTCGCTGTCGATGTCGGCGGCGATCGCTCGCCGGCGAGGTGGCAGTGTCGAGGTCGCTCCGGGGCCCACGGGGCGCTCGACGATTCGGTACACAACGTCGCGTACCGGTTGACCGGTTTGTTCGTTGTGTGGCGTTTTGCCCCGATGTGGCAAAACGCCACGCTGAGTTTGGTGTTCGGCGGGCCTATTTGGCGGCTCGGTCGTGGCTCGCGGTTTGCTTGGCGAAAGCCATGGCCGCGAACGCTGCGCTCCACTCGGACCCCTCGGACTCCGTCGCCATCGAGCGTCTGACCGCGTTCTGCCGCGAGGAGCTCGGCGCCACGCGTGCCTACGAGAAGGCGCTCGCTCTGTCGGCGCTAAGACCGTACGCGGAGGTGCTGCGTCGTTGCCACGCGTCGCATCGCCGCTGCGCGGTCGAGCTTGGCGACCGTCTCGCAGCGCTGGGCGTCCGGGCGCCATCGGCTCCGGGGATGTGGGGTTCCCTCGTCCCCATGCTCTCCTTGACCTCCAACGCGATGACCGCGCGGCAGGCCATCATCCTGCTCGACGAGTCGGAGGGCCGAGCCCTCCAGCACTACCGTGAAGAGGCGTCCCGGCTCGATCCGATCAATCGCGGCTTCATGCTCGAGCGGATCCTGCCGGCGCAGAACGCGGCGCACGTCGCCCTCGGCCTCCTTCGCGTCGAAACGCAGCCGCGCTAAGAGCGTCGCGGGGACTTTAGAAGGCGCCGAGGAGCGCCACACGATTCGGGCCGACGGTCATGCCGACGGCGCTCTTGGGGCTCGTCAGGATCAACACCGTTCCGCCGATGAGACCCGCCGCGCCGACGCCGAAGCTGACGTACGAGAGCGTACGCTCCGTACGCCACTGATCGATCGTGTTCGCCTCGCTCGGCGGACAGCCCGGCTTGCACGCGTCGTCGAGCTTCGACTTGTCGCTGAGGGCCATGGCGCCCGTCACGACGCCCGCCACGGTGAAAGCAGCCCCTCCGATCGCCAGCGACCAGCCGAGCGTGCTCTGCCAATGGGACGACTCCGCGGGCGGAGGGGGAGGCGGAGGGGGCGGTGGGACGGCAACCGGAGCCGCCGTCGGCAAGGGCGGGAGCTTCACCTCCGCGTCGGCGCGGGCGCGCTCGGGCAGATCGATCTCGGTACTGCCGGTGCGTCCAAGGCTCGCGCGCGCTTCGATGCGGTGGTGGCCCGGATCGACCAGGCGCTCGACGGCTGCGACCTGCGGCGAGAGCTGCTTGCCGTCGATGAAGATGTCGACCTGCTCGTCCGGCGCCGTGCCCTGGACGTGCACCCGCACCGTGGGAATGCGCTTGAGCAGCGGATCGAGCTCGAGCTGGGCGGCATCGGCCGCCTGGCGGTAGGCGTCGTTCGTCGGGTCGATCGCGACCATGCGCTGCGTCGCCGCGTACTGGTCCAGCGCTTCCATCAGCCGCCCGAGCTCGACGAGCGTGCGCGCCTGCATCAGCGTGATGGTCGGCGCCTGCACGATCGTGCTCGCGCGCTGAAACAGCGCGAGCGCACGCGGGAAGTCGCGCTGCTCGAAGGCCTCGGAGCCCTCGGCCGCGATCGCACGGGCTTGGACGCGTGCGTCGTTGTCGGTCGTCTGCCCGAACGCTTGCGCCGAGAAGAGACAGCAGGCGAGCAGCGTCAGGCGGGCGAGCCGAGCGCGCGGACGCTCAGAAACCGAAGTCACGGATGCTCTTTTTAGCAGGAGCTTGCCCCGCGCGGCGCGCGGTTGGTGAGGCCGTCGGACCGGGGCGCGGCGCGACCTTCGAGGCCCCGCGCTTTCCTGCCGAGCCGCCCACGCGCACGCTCGGCATTTCCGAGGCGCGGACCGTCGAAATCGGCTCCGGCGTCGCCTCGGGCACAGCTGGCTTCGCGACCGGAGCAGTGACAGCGGTTTCGGCCGGTGCTGGACGCGCCGGCGCCTCGGCCGCTTGGACGGCTGGCGACTTCGCCGAGGGACGCACGGCAATCGGGATCAACGCGGCGACGATCGCTGCGCCGAGCGGCACGAGGAGCTTCGGCGTGAGCCAGCGCTCCGCCCGAAAGCGCCAACGCCGCAAGCGCAGATGCAGCGTGGTGCCGAGGCTCGACGGCAAGCCGCCGGGCTCGACGTCGGCCAGGCTACCGACGTTCGGCTTCGTCGCCGTGAGCCACATGGCCTTGAGCGAGTTGCCGACGATGTCTTCCGTAACGCCGTTGTCGAAGAGCCAGAGCGCGATCGCTTCGCCGAGCTCGCTCATGCTTGCCCAGCGCTTGGTCTTCGATTTCTCGAGGCCCTTGCCGATGATCTGCCAGAGATCGCGGTCGCCGACGCCGTGCTCGAGGATGGGCGTGGGGCGCTGGTGCAGGATCGCCTGCATCAACGCGTTGTAGTTCGTTCCCGGGAACGGAACGGTCCCGGTGAGCAGGTTGTAGAGCACCACGCACAACGCCCAAATGTCCGTGCGAAGGTCCACGTTACCCATGCCGCGCGCCTGCTCGGGCGACATGAACTCGGGGCTTCCGAGCACCTCGCCAAGCTGCGTGAGGCGGCTCACGCCGGAGTGCTCCTCGAGTAGCGCGATGCCGAAGTCGAGGAGCTTCGGTTGCAGGCGTCCGAGCGCGTCGCGGGCGATGAAGACGTTCTCGGGTTTGATGTCGCGGTGCACGATCCCGCGCTCGTGCGCGCAGCGCAGGCCGTCGATGATGGGCAGAATCAGCCGGAGTGCCTGCTTGGGCTCGACGCGCTGCTCGCGCCGAATCAAGGACGCCAGCGTCTCGCCGTGCGCGAGCTCCATCACGAGGAAGGGGTCGCCGCGCTCGGTCGCGCCGAAGTCGAAGACGCGCACGATGGCCGGGTGGCCGAGGGTCGCCGTCACCTGCGCCTCGCGCGCCATGCGCGACGCGAGCTCCGGGTCGGCTCTGCCCGCGCGAATCAGCTTGATGGCGACATCGACACCCAAGACGAGCGAGTGCGCGACCCAGACGACCCCCATGCCGCCCTCACCGAGCTCGCGGATCAGCCGATAGCGCTCGGCGATCACCTCACCCGGATTAAACCTCGCCGCCCGCGCTCCGGAGCGCGCTGGCGATGGGTCACCAGGTGCTTCTGCGAGAGTAGAGCGTCCCAAGATCCCTCAACGATACAATGGAGTTCGAAGAGTTTCCTCCCCACACCTACGCACTATCCGAGCGCACTCTTAATCTGTGTGCCGAGGTGGGCGTTCGGCACACATCGCGCAGAACGCGCGCCTCTCGGGCGGGCGTCGGCACTTTTTGCAGGGATCTCCGGAAAAAGGGCGTTGATTCAGCGGGGATACGGGGGCACGAAGCTTGCTGTAACGACGTGGCAACCATGGCGGTCGTCGCTGACACCCGGCAGCCCGTGAGCCTTTCCTCCGAGGGCTTGGGGTTGCCGGGTGATGATTTCCTTCAGCCTCCGCGAACGCGCGCAACACAGCAATGGCCGCCGACCTGACCGACGAGCACGGCTTGCCGCTCTGGCCGGCCGCCGAGCGCAACAAGCAGCCGATTGGCGAGACACTCGCGCGCGTCCTGCCGGAGCGGGGGCTCCTGCTCGAGATCGCTTCGGGCACGGGGCAGCACGCGGTGCACTTCTTGGGAGCGCTACCCGGTTGGACGATTCAACCGTCGGAGGCGGATCCCGCGCACCTCGAGACGCTGCGGCGCAGGGTCGCCTTGACGGCGAGCCCGCGCTTGCTCGCGCCGGTCGAGCTCGACGTGACGCGCGAGCCGCCCGCGCTCGCGCCGACTGCGATCTACTGCGCGAACATGGTGCACATCGCGCCGTGGGCCGCTTGCTTGGGGCTCTTCGCCGTCGCGTCGCGGCTGCTGCCCGACACCGGCGTGCTCGTCACCTACGGGCCGTACTCGGTGCGCGGCGAGCACACGGCGGCGAGCAACGACTCCTTCGATCGCTCGCTCCGCGACCGCAACCCGGAATGGGGCGTTCGCGACGTCACCGCCGTCGAAGAAGCCGCGCGTGAGCGCGGCTTCGTGCTCCGAGCGACGCACTCAATGCCGGCGAACAATCTGCTCTTGGTTTGGGAGCGACAGCGCACGGTGTGAGCGTGCTGCTGTATCAGCGTGGGCGGTGGCGCGCCATGCTGCAGGCGGGGGTCGGCTCGAACGTGGTCTCCGACCAGACCTCGAGATCGACGAGCCCGATGCGGCGGTCGGTCGTACCGACGGTGATGGTCTGAGTCGGCGCGCCGGTGTCGGGCGATGTGGCGTCGAGCACCAACAACGGAACCCAGCGCGCGTTCGTGGGGCCGTCCGCGTCGAGGTCGAGGAGGAGGCCGCTGATCTTCGTCGTGTTGTGGATCCCCCCGCCCGACACCGCGAGCTCGAACGCCACCTCGCCCGCGCCGGGGCCGAGCTCGAATCCGCACGAGTCCTGCGTGAGCCCCGCCGTCCGGACGGCTGTGCCCGTGAGCGTGTAGGCGCCGGTGTTGCAGAGCTCGTCGAGCAAGCGTGGCGCCGTCACGCTGACGACGGGCTTGTTCTCGTTCGACTCCAACGTGCAGGCCCAACACAGGAAGGCCAGCAACGCGAGCCGACGCTTGCGGCGAGCGTCAGCCCGCATCGAGCCCTCCGACGAGCGATAGCGAAATCATGCCGAAGTTCACGGCGCCCGCGAGGACCGAAGGCTCCGCGACGCTCAGGGAGTACGCGCCGAGCGCGAGCCCAATCCCGCCGTGTCTCCCGCGCCCCATCGCGCGGACGCTGGCTCCGAACGCCGGCGCCGCGTGCCATTCCGGCGCCTCGTGGAGCCACGCTTTGCCCCACCCGACGCCCACCCAAGGCACGAGCTCGAGCGCAAACCACGGCGAACGGCGACGCATGAGGAGGCTCACCGGCACCTCGAACGCGACAATCGAGAACCGTTCCGAATAGCGAGGCGGCTCGGCGTTGTCCGCGAAGCGCTCCGCACCCTTCCTCGGCTCAGCGTCCGACTCGCGAAACCCGCTGAGCCCCATCACCCCGATGCCGACACTCTTGTACACGCGTCGCTCGACCGAGCCTGAAAACGCCCAGCGCAGCCCGCCGTAGCCTTCCTCATGGAGCAGATCCTGCTGAACGGTCGGCACGGGGACGCCGCCGCCCGCGGTGAGTCGGAGCGACCACGGCGGGAGATCGTCGATGCTTTCGACGGGTCGCGAGCTGCCCGCGTCGTCCGCTCTGGCGTCGCTCGTGAACGCAACGAACCCGAGCGCCCACGCGGTGCCGACGACGAACGAAGCGCGGATGCCCTTGCTTGCTGCGAGCATGGTCATCCGTCTCACCCGCTCCTCCCTACGCAAGGGATATGCCATGGGCCTCGTTGCGCGCAGCAAGGAGCCGCCCCCGAATTGAGCCAAAACGCTGCTGCTCGAAAGCAGCGAGCGCGTCGTGCACGGTGAGGTCACCCGTGCGTAGGGTTCACACCTGTGGCGAGTGCCGCACGGCGGGAAATACGGCGGGCCCGCACGGCGTGCTTGCGCGGCTCGCACCGTCAACGCGTTGACGCGGCGTTTCCGTCTCTACCGAAAGGTGGAGGTACGACTCCGGTGCAGCATGTGGGACATCGCGCTCCGTCTACGACCGGATATTTCTGAGGGGTTTCGCGGGGTGCGCGTTGCGCGCGTTGAGCGCGCGTTGAGTGTGCGTTGTTTGCGTCAAGAGTGTGTGTAGGTGACCAAAGAAAGTGCACTCCACAGGGTGATGATCGTGCTATATGTTAAGGGTCGTCGGCGCTGCGTATCTCGCATACGCGTATTGTCGCCGGGGCGGGTCGGAAAGACGGTCAGTAGGAGCAGCGCGGCGCCCGGTGGC
>DATMCL010000439.1:0-7432 GCA_035558375.1 Polyangiaceae bacterium | reverse complement strand
GAACGGGAGGTTCGACGCGCCGATGTATTCGGGGAACGGCGGCACGTCGCGGGAGAACGAGGCGAAGATCGCGCCGCGATGGGTCGTCACGTGGAGCCGATCCAGACCGTGCCGCGCAAGGTCGAAGTCCGGGCCGAACCCCCCCTTGCCATCGACGCCGTTCTTGAAGGGCAAGCCCTGGAGCTTGCCTTTGAGATCGAACGACCACTGATGGTACGGGCAGGCGAACGTCTTGGTGTTGCCGGCGTGCGCCTGGCAGAGCTGCACGCCCTTGTGCGAGCAGCGGTTCACGAGCACCGAGAGCTCCCCGTCTGCGGCGCGCGTCACGATGACCGGTGTCTCGGCCACGAAGCTCCGGATGAAGTCGCCGGGGCGGGGGAGCTCAGCCTCGAGGGCCACGTAGTTCCAGGATTTGCCGCGGAAGATGCGGGCAAGCTCCTGCTCGTAGATGGTGTCGTCGGCGTAGACGGCGTGGGGGACGCGGGTCAGCCCCTCGCCGGGCCAGAGCGCGAGACTCTTCATGTGAGGACTCCCAGCTGGCGGAGATCATCGACGCATTTCTCGAGAAAGCTCGCGCCGAGCACCGGAAACCGCGCGAGCTCGGGCGGCTCGAGGCGTGCCAGCGTGGCCGCGAGCCCCGAAGAATCCAGGCGCGCACCGCGACGCAGGGGGCGCTGCCAGCGGGCAGCGATGTGGAGCGGTGAGCGGCGGCGCTTCTCGCCCTCGAGCGCTGCGAGGCTTGCGCTGAATGTTTCGTACCAGCGCACATGGTCGGCGATGCGAGCGAGCTCGAAGCCACGGCTGGCCAGCGCTGGTGCGAGCTCATCGAGCGTGAAGCCGGCGGGGCTCGGCGGAGCGGCCAAATGGTGGATGTGCGTGCCGGCTACTCCCTTGCGGAGACACAGCGCGGCGATCGCGCGTGCCGCGAAGTCGACCGGAACGCCATCGAAGGCGGCGCTTTCGGGCCCCGGCGCGTAAAACGACGCGGGGGCCACGCCGCTGTCCACGAGCCCGCACGCCAAGCGACACAGGAAATCATCCGCATTGACCTGGCCGCGGTAACGCGGGTGGGCCATCACGTTGCTCGCGCGCACCAGGTCGACCGCGACGCCGAAACGCGTCCCGAGCTCGGTGAGCAGGAGCTCCCCGGCCCACTTGGTGCTCGCATAGCCGTAGCCGGGCGCGCCCTCGTGCCGCTCGCGCTCTGGCCAGAGCGCTCGCGCGGTCTCGTCCTCGCGCACGGGATGAGCGTCGCCGCGGCCTTCCGCAATGCCCACCGACGAGACGAAGCACACGCGCTTGCGCCGGCCGCGAAGCGCCAGGCGGGCGACCTCCAGCGTGCCGAGCACGTTGGGCTCGAAGAGGTCGTCGTACCCGAGCGCGTGGTTCACGAGCGCGCCCGCATGCACGATCGCGTCCGCCTCCTCCGCGACGGCGTCGAAGTTGGCTTGGGACAAGCCGAGCCGCGGCCGCAAGAGGTCGCCGGCCAGCACCGTGACGCGGCCCCGCTCGTTGAGCTCGGCGAAACGTGCGGCGAGCTCGGCATCCGTCGCGAAGGTCGCGCGCAGGCGCTCGCGCGCCCCCCTATCGTCGCGCGCCCGGACGAGGCAGACGACGCGCGCGACCTCGGGCCGGGCCGCGAGCTCGAGCAGGACGAAGCGCCCGAGAAAGCCGTTCGCCCCCGTGAGCAACACGACGCTGGGGGCTTCCTCCGAGAATGCCGAAGAACGAACCGCTGCGTCTGCGAGCTCGACGGGGGAGAGCCAGTGCTCGAGCGCGAAATCGTCGGCTCGCAGCCGCTCCGCGTCCTTGGCCCGCGTGCTCGCTCCGCCCCCGCTCCCGCGCGCTTCGAGCTGATGCAGTATGTCGCCGAGCGTCGCGGTGCGACCGAGCAGCAGCGCAACGGGCAGGCGCACCTGCCATTGTCGCGCGAGGAGCGCCGAGAGGGCGACGGCGCTGATCGAATCCCCACCGAGCTCGCTGAACGTTCGACCGAACCAGGCGCTCTCCTCGGGTGCGAGGCTCAGCGTGGCGAGGAGGGCGTGCTCGAGCTTCACGGCGAGTGGCGCATCGGGCGGTAGGTCGAGCAGCGCCTTCTGCCGCTCCTGCCGCTGCTCCTCGAGCTCCTCGTAGAGCGCCTCGAGCTCCGCGCCGTAGCGCACCTTCAGCCGGGCGGGGGAGAGCTTGTTGTTGGCGGCCACCAGGCCATTGTCTCGGCTGAACGGCACGAGCTCGACCAAAAATGCCCGCGGGATCTGCCAGGGCTTGAGCGCGAGCGCCTGAGCCACGCGCGCCAGATCCTCCCGCAAGCACGCGCGCAGGAACGAGGGCTCCAGAGCATCGTCACCGAGCCCGTGACGCGCGCGGAGCTCGGCGAGGTTCGGAACCAAAACGGCAAGCGGGTAGGTGCGAGCTCCGTTCGCGTAGAGAAATGCTTGGCTCACGAGCTTGCCGTGCGTCACGAACGCGCTCTCGAGCTCGCTCAGGTTGACGAACTTGCCCTGCGCGAGCTTCAAGACCTGCGTCTTGCGCGCGAGAAAGCGCAGCGTCTCGCCCTCCCGCTGCTCGAAGATGTCCCCCGTGCGCAGGTACCCGTCTTCCGTGAACGTCGCGCGCGTCGCCGCTTCACTCGCGAAGTAGCCGGCGACTTGCCGGCGCGTCGTGAGCTCGAGCTCACCGCGCGGATAAGGTTGGTCGAGCGCCGAAAAGCCGAGCTCCGGCACGTCCACCAACCGGAACCCGAGCACGTTGTCGCGGCGGATCCGGCCGTCGAACAGGTACCCCCCGAGCTCCGTCATGCCCATCAGGTTGTACACGGGCACACGGAAGCACGCGCGGAGGAACGCAATCACCTCGGGCGCGATGGGAGCTGACGCGGAGGTCGCGCAGAGCAGGCGGTCCCCGAGGTAACTGTGCCGCATCTCGGCCATCACCTCGGCGCGCGCGCGCTGGTTTCGCTCCGGGTCTTCCGACCAAGCGACGCGCCGTCCGACCTCGCTCGTGAAGTCTTCGTAGATCTGGTTGGCCACGCGCGGGACGAAGCCGATGAACGCAGGGCGCGCCGCGCGAAAATCGGCGAAGAGGCGCGCGATGTCCCCCGAGGTGGCGAGGTAGGTGAGCCCGCCGCGCATGAGCGACGCCGTGACGAGCTCGTTCCCCATCTGGTGACCGAGCGGCGAGAAGACGAACGAGACCGGCAACGGCAGCCGAAAACCAGGCAGAAACGGATAGCTTCGGGCGCGCCCGGGCAACCACTTCTGCCGGTACGCGCTCTCGAGAAACTGAGCGCCTTTCGGCGTCCCCGTGCTGCCCGACGTGTAGACCACGGTTCGGAGGGGGTTCTGTTCGACGCGCGCAGCGGTGATGCGCACCGGAGCGCCCGCGCCCCGTTCGACGACCGCGGCGAGCGTGGTGACGTTCACGTCCCGCCCGGGCTGGGCGCGTACGATCCCGGGTGGCACCGGCCCCTCACCGAGTAGAATCACGGTCGCCACAGTCGGCAGCTCGGCGAGCACTCCGGCAATCGCCGGAAGCTCCGTCCGATCACACACGACGACGCGAGCGCGTGTCTCTTTGAGCGCGTGCAGCAGCGTGTCCGGGGGGAGGTTCGTCTGCAGCGGGACGGCGGTCGCACCGACGTAAACGGTGGCGACTTCCACCTGCAGGAACTCGGGACCTCCGTAAGCGACGAGCGCGACGAAGTCGCCTTCTCCCACGAGCCGATCGCGCTGCCAGCCGGTCGCGAGGCGCTCGATCCCGGCCCACATTTCGCCGAAAGTGAGCGTCGTGAACGCCGCTGCGCCCTCCGGACGGAAGGCGAGGGCGGGGCGATCACGATAAAGCTCCGCGGCTTTCGCCAAGAGCTCTACGCTCGATTCCACGCCCTCGAGCTGGGACAAGAGCTCGCTGTCGGCGACGCTCCGACGAAAGCTCGCGTCCTCCGCGAGGAGACGCTCGGCGCGGCGGAGCGACTCTCCGATTAGCGCCGACTCGTCGGGGACGGGCTCGATGGCCTCGCTCGACATCGCACCCTAGCGCGACGCGACGCGCGGGTCGCGCGGTTGACCAAGGTCGGAGCCCACCGGCTGAACGCCGGACCCTTCACCATATCCGCGCGAGCGGAAGGCTTGCAGCGAATCACGCGGGAGCCCAGCCGTGCGCGCCTCGGACACGAGCTGCTCGTCCGCGAGCACGGCAAGCGCTTCTTCCAGGCTGAAACGCGAGTGAACCATGGATGCGACGGCGCGAGCGATGCGCACCGGGTGCGCGCTTTGGAAGATGTTGCGCCCGAACGTGACGCCGGCGGCACCGGCTTGCAACGCGTCGTCCACGAAGCGCAGGAGCTCTTCGTCGCTCTCGACCTTGGCGCCCCCTGCCACGAAGACGGGAATGTCGACGTCCTCGAGCACGCGTGCGAAGCTCTCTCGTGTTCCGGTGTAAGGAACCTTGACGAGGTCGGCACCCACCTCCATGGCGATGCGAACCGCGTGGGCAACGTGTCTGGGCTCGGAAGACGCGGCCCCGACGTCGGGCCGCGGATACATCATCGCGAGGAGCGGCACGCCCCAATGCTGGCAAGCCTGGGATACCGCCGCGAGGTCGACGAGCATCTGATTTTCACTTTTGGCACCGAGATTCGCGTGCACCGACACCCCGTCCGCGCCGAGGCGCAACGCGTGCTCCACCGTGCAAACCAGGCGTTTTTCGTTCGCGGAGGGCGACAACTGCGTCGCCCCCGACAGGTGAACGATGAGGCCGGGCCGGTGCGCACCTTCGAAGAGCGGCATCAGCCGCTCGACCATGCCTTGATGCACGACGACCGCATCGAGCGCGTCGCGCCCGACGCCTTGCAGGCGTTGGCCGATGCGCTCGAGCCCTGGCACGGGGCCCATCGTGAAGCCGTGATCGAGCGCCAAGATGGTGGCGCGCCGGTAAGTCGGATGGATGAGCCGACTCAAACGACCGCGTTTGCCCGAGCACGATGGCATGATCATCCTTCCCTGACGCTCGCCTTCCCGCAGGCAGCGCGCTTGTGACTGGCGGGAAGCTAGCGTCCAGCGTCGGGCGCTGTCAATGCCGCGCGTGATTGTAAGTTTTGTGCATCGCGGCGTTTTGGATGTGCATCTTCTTGAGTCGGCGTTGAGTCGGCGGTCCGGCCTCGTCACTCGCGGAGCTGTGACGCGCGCGTGACTTGAGCGCGATCCTCGCTAATTTTCGGCGAGCTCGGCGGCTCTGCGTCCAGGCACGGAGAGCGGGTGCAGAGAATGCTTAGGCGGACGAGCTTCGGCGCTCTCGTCAGCGGCGCGACCCTACTTGCACTTGAAGCTCTCCGCCTGCTCGCTGTCACCGTTCTTGTAGACGGCGACCTTCGGGTAGGGGCAGAGCGGCCTGGTGCGATCGGGCGACCAGGTGGGCGGCACCTCGAAATTGGGTCCGCCGGGATTCGTCGGTCCGCGCGCGGAGGCGATCACCTGCTTCGGCGCCTCGCCCTCTTCGACCCAGCGCACGAGCGGGGTCAGAAGATCGAATTGGTCCGTCGCGGGACCGCCGGCGCAGTGGTTCATGCCGGGAACCAGGTACAGCTGAGCCTGCTTCTGGTCTTGGTGACTCAAGCCGTCATACCAAGCCGCCGTGTCGTCGGCCGAGAAGATAGGGTCGCTGACTCCATGGTAGACGAGCATGCGTTTGTCGCTGTGTCGGAGTCCGCTGAGTGTCAGATCCGGCGGCACCATGAATGACTGGCCTGACTCAGTGTACGTCGCGTCGGTTGCAAACGTCGACGCCAGCATCTGATCGACATTACCCGTCAACGCGAACAGCGGGGGAATGAAGGGCGGGGGAATGAAGGGATTGGCGGGCGGGGTGCCGAAGATGGTGCCAACGGCGAGCGAATCGAGGATCAGCGGCGAGATGAAATCCCAGAACGCCGTGTCGAACGCCGCGTGTCCGCTGTCGAAGGGGAAGCTCGAGTAGAGGGGCGCCCCAGCGGCGGTGGTGCCGCCCGCGAAGATGTTGCCGAGGGCGACCTTCAGCTCGGCCGTGAGGCAGGTGCCGTCGCGCGGGCCCGTGCAGGTCGGCACGTCGCGATCGAGATCGAACGCGCTCTGGCAGGCGTGCGTCTTCTGGACCATGCCGTCGGTTAGGCCGTCGAGGGCATCACAACGCTCGAGCACCTTGTTGGACAGGAGCTGGTGCTCGACGGCGGTGAAGGCGGCCGAAAGGTCCGGTAAGCCCGCGAAGGGGCCGCCGGGGATCACGGCTCCGCCGGCCAGGGGAGCGTATTGTTGCGCACCGTAGATGCTGGCCACGGCTGCACTCGGCAGGTGGAAACCGGGCGAGCCCACCAGGTATCCATCATACTCGTCCGAATAGCGCGCGGCCGCGACCATCACATGGCGACCGCCATTCGAACAGCCGCCGATGTAGGAGTACCTCGGAAGCTTGCCGTAGGCGTCCTTCAGCACCTGCTTGGCCATCGGTGTGAGCGCGCCGACCGCCTGGTAGCCGTAGTCGACGCGCGCCTGCGGATCGAGGCCGAAGAAGAGCTGCGCGGCGTCGTGCCCGGCGTCGGAGCTCAGTACGGCGAAGCCCTGCAAGAGCGCACTCGTCAGCGGTCCGCCGCCACTCGTGTTGCCCGTCGCCGGGATCACGTTCCCGTCGATACCACCATTGCCCTGGTAGAAGAAGCGGCGATTCCAGCTCAGGGGCAGGCGCAGCTCGAAGCCGATAGCGTAGGTTTGGCCGTCGACTGCGCTCACGCGCTCGTTCATCTTGCCCGTCAACAGGCAGTGGGCATGAATGGCCTGGCCCGCCAGCGTGAGCGCTCCCTCGGGAACGCTGGTGGAGGACGTGAAGACGGTGCCGGGATACTGCAACTCCACGGCAAGCTGCTCACAGTTGTCGAGCGCGAGGGAGCGATGATGCGCCGATTGTTCGGTCGCCGCCGGCTCGACTAGATCCGTATCCCCCGCACTGTCGACGCCGGCCGCGCCACCGCAGGCCGGCAACACGCCTAGGATGAACGCCTGCAATCCCCGATGATTCTTTGATGTCATGGCTCCCTTCCCCGCTCGCTGGTAGCGCGCCTGAGCGTCACGGTCATTACCCATAGTGAGCGCAAGAATGTGCGCGCGCGCATGCGATCACTATGCGGCTTTCAGTCGCCAATTGGCAATATGGGCAGCCTGGCCTATACGCGCCTCACCGAGCGCAACGGTCCACCTGCAACGCGTCGCTCGCTCGCACCGCGCCGGGCGCGAGCCCGATGTGAGGTGCGCGGTCGTGCGACATGGTCGCACCTGACTACGCCGAGCGTCGTCAAACCTTTTGCTCATCGAGTCGCGGTGTGCTCTTGTGCGGCGCGAGTTCGGTTGACGCGGACTCGCCAGGGGTCCGTCGGTACGCAAACCAGAGGCAAGGTTGAAATGCGTTT
>DATMCL010000438.1:0-21616 GCA_035558375.1 Polyangiaceae bacterium | reverse complement strand
GTGCGGGCTGGCCACCGGGAGGCGGCGGTGCGGGCGCGGGAGCCGGTGCGGGTGCCGCAGCGGGTGGCGGAGGAGCCGGCGCGGGTGCTGCTGCTGCTGCCGGTGCGGCCGGAGCTGGAGCTGGAGCTGCGGGTGCGGGCGGCGCTGCCGGGTGAGCCGGCGCGGGCGCCGGTTTGGCCGGCGTAGGTTGCGCGAGCGCGACGCCGCCAAGCGTCGTCACTAGCGCGATGAGCGAAGCTCCCTGGATCGTCTTGATCATCGGTTTCTCCTGAGAGCTCACTTGGCGGCCTTGATGTAAGGCGACTGCTTGAATGCTTGGTTGATGCCGTCGACTCCACCGCTCGTCGTCGGCGACACGGCGTAGACGCCCGCGAACCAGATGCCGCGCAGGATGCCGGGACCGGCGGATCCGCCGCCTTCGCCGCCCGCGCCGTCACCCAGCCCGCCGCCATCCGGATTCTCGAGCGCCGGCGTCAAATCCGTCATCGTCGTGGCGAGCATGCCCGACTTCCACACCGTCGCGTCGCACGGGTAGTACGGGTAGTAGCCCCACGCCGGGTAGCCCCAGTAGTACGGGTTCCACCAGTAGTAGCACCAGTAAGCGGTCGACACGTGCTCGACGTAACCGAGCTCGATGCCGAGCTCGGCGTCCTGCCGGTCGACGGCGACGAAGCCGCGCTCGGCCATGTTCTTCGTGACCGTGTTGAGTAGCGGCGTCGCGTACTTCTCGTCGATCGGTGTCGGCTCGCCGTCGTCACTGATCGTCATGACGTCGGGCCAGAGGTAGTACGTCCGAAAGCTCGAAAAATCCGCGCCGTCCGCGTGTCGCGTGAGGACGATCGACTCCGAGAGACGATCGGACTCCGGAGGCGGCGCCGCGCAACCCGCTAGTAGACCGGCAAAGACGACGATCCCTTGCCCAACAAGTGGTGCCCGCTTCATGGGACCCCTTTAGTCAGGGCCCCGGTCACCGTCAAACTATTAGGGTTGTCGTGCCGCATGCTCGGAATCGGTCTTCCGAGCCGGAACGAAGGTATTTTCGAGAACCCCCTGGCAAATTCTGCGCGCGGCCCTATGCGGCCCTACGCGTATCTATCCGCGTGCTCGAACGGTCGGGTGAGCTCGAGCCTCGCGACCGCTCCCTCGAGCTCCATGGAAGCGTTGTGGGCGCGCGTGTAGTCGTCGATCGTGATGACTACGACGGCGCCGGGGGTGATCTCGAAGAGCTCGTCGGTGACGAGCGGAATGTTGTGGTTTCCCGCGCAAAGCTCGAAGTAGACCGCGCCCTTCTCTCCCCCGATGGTCGCCGCCACCTCGATCATCGAGCTCGTCTCGCCGGGGTGAATCACGGCTGTGCCCTTCGGAGCGTAGGGGACGCCGCCGATGATCAAGCAGACGCGTTCGAGGTTTGCTCCGATGACACGGCTTCTAATGGCGATCAGCATCTCTTCGTCATCGTGCGGTGCCGAAGCGTTCGACCCGCCCGTGGCGACCGGGCTCGAGCCGCCCGCTCGAGGACGCCGGCTCTGCGCCGCGGGGCGGGCGCGTCGTTGCGTTTGCGGTACGCGCCGCGCCCCACCGGCGGCAGTCGCGTTCGCGAACAGGAGGTTCGACATGGCTCACGAACCAAAGCAACGCGCGTGCCATGGTGTCTCGCTCGTCTCCGTTCGAGGCAGTCGGCGCGTGGAGTCGGCCGCGCGTCGCTGTCGCTTCCCCCTGGGTTTTCTCGTGTTGCGAGCGTGCGACGAGCGGCGCACGCGACCGCGTCCATGACAGCGGGATCGCGGCAGGCCCACGGCTGTGGTGCGCGTGCGACGCGTCGTACAAAGCGCTGAGCAAGGTTTTTCGCACTGGTTTCGCGTGCCGGTGCACGAAACGCCGCCCGCGACGCCGCGTTTGCGGTAGCGTGCGCTGTGTGACGGGGCGCCGGATAGCCGACGGTGAGGTCGCCACCCGAGTTGATCAGTCGGGCACCGTTCGAAAAAGCGAAGCTGCCAGGGTAAGCGCGGCTCTTGCTTCACCCCGCGGGGTGTTGCTCACCGTCCCGCTGCTCGTTGCTCTGGTCGGCGTGAGCCTGACCATCGTCGGACAGAATGCGCTCGGCCGCACGAGCCTCTCGATGGCGCGCGATCGCTTCGTCGAGCAGACGACGTTCGTGAGCCAGCGCATGGGCCAGGCGCTCGAGCAGGCCGAGCCCGTGCTCGACCGCATGAGGGAGCTCGGCAAGGATCGCTCGTCGAGCGAAGCGGCCGACTCGTATGCCCTCGTCCTGCGCGACCTGATCGCCGGGCGCGCGGGGATGAGCCAGGCCTACGTGGGCTTCCCGGACGGCACCTTTCAAGGCGTTTACATCGCCGACGACGGCATCCTCCGCTTCCAGGAGAGCCGCGTCGGCGCGGGTGCAGGGAAGTTTCATCACTACCGGTTCGGGCCCGCGAGCATGACGTGGGAGCGCGACGAGCCCACCGACTACGATCCGCGCAAGCGCGCGTGGTGGAGCGTCGCGCTCAAGGAGGGCAAGCGCACCTGGACGCCCCCGTACCCGTTCTTCACGACGCTCCACACGGGCGTGACCCGCGTCGAGCCCATCCTCGGACCGAAGGGCGAGGTGAAGAGCGTCATTGCCGTCGACTTCGACGTGAGCGCGCTTTCGTCGTTCATGGCGCGCGCGGACAGCACGGGCGTGCACGCCCTCGTTTTTGCCGACGACGGCGTCGTGCTCGCCTACCCGAGCGCCGCGGCGCGCATCGCCAAGCTCAAGCCGACGAGCCATGCCCTCGACTACAAGGACATCGACGACCCGCTGCTGAACGCCTTCTTCGGCAAGCGACCCGAGTGGGGACAGGAGCTTCGCGGTGATTTCGCCCGTTTCGAATGCGCCGGTGAAAGCATGCTGGCCACGGTCGCGCCGATCGGCGGCGATACGGGCCCGCACTGGAACGTCGCGGTGCTCGTGTCGGAGCAGTCGTTCCTGCGCGCGCTCAATATGCATCGCCGCACCAGCTTGCTGATCGGCGCGCTGGCGCTCGTGGCGGGCGTGATCGCCGGTTGGTTCTTCGCTCGCAACATCGTGCGCGCGCGACGCGCCGTCGCGATCGCAAGAGAAGAGGCGGAGCGCGCCACGCGCAAGGCGACCGAGCTCGGCAGCTACACGCTCGTGGAGTGCCTCGGCAAAGGCGGCATGGGGGAGGTGTGGCGCGCCGAGCATCGACTGCTCGCCCGCCACGCCGCGATCAAGCTCATCAACATCGAGCTCACGCGCGGCCAGGACAGCGCCCAGATTCAAGAACGCTTCAAGCGCGAAGCGCAAACCATCGCGAGCTTACGTTCTCGCAACACCGTGGAGCTCTTCGACTACGGCGTGACCGGGGACGGCACCTTCTTCTTCGTGATGGAGCTGCTCGACGGCATCGATCTCGAGACGCTGACGGAGCGTCATGGGCCTCAGCCCGCGTCGCGCGTCGTGCAGCTCCTGATCCAAGTGTGCAATTCGCTTGCGGAAGCCCACGACGCGGGCCTCGTGCACCGTGACATCAAGCCGGCGAACATCCTCGTCTGTCGCGCCGCCGACGAGGTGGACGTCGTGAAGGTGCTCGACTTCGGCCTGGTGCTCGCTCCGGCGCAGCCCGTCGAGGCCACTCCCGCCCATCCGACCGCACCGACACAGCTGCCCGCGCCGCCGAGCCAAAAGCCACCCGGTTCCGCGGAAAGCTCTTCCCCGACCGTATCCGCCCGACTCACGGCGCAGGGGAGCTACCTCGGTACTCCAACCTTCATCGCACCGGAGCAGGCGCTCGGTCTCGAGGTGGATGCGCGGGCCGACATCTACGCGCTCGGGTGCGTCGGCTGGTGGCTGCTCACCGGTGAGCTCGTGTTTCCGACGAACGACCCGACCGCCGCCTTGGTCGCGCACATGACCGAGATCCCCCGTCCGCTTCGGCCGCTCGTTCCCGGGCCGCTGCCCGAGGCTCTCGAAGCGGTCATCGTGCGTTGCCTGGCGAAAGAGCCGAAGGATCGACCGGCGAGCGCCCGCGAGATCGCGCAAATCCTGCGGGGGATCGCGTTCGAGTCCGGTGAAGTCTGGACGTCGGAACGAGGGCAGAGCTGGTGGCGCGAGCTCCGTTCGAGCGCGCCGCCGCCCCGCACTCCCGCGCACAGCGGCATCGGCGTGATGGATACGATCCTGAGCGAAAAGCCGACGCGGCGACCCGCGTAGGGATTTCGACCTAAGAAGCTACCGAACGGCCGTTGACGCCGGCCGGGCCTGCGCCTAGGGATTCGCCCATGAACGCGAGGAGGTCGAGGTTCGTTCGCGCACGCGCGCCGTGGCTTGTCATCGGCACGCTGGTGTCGGCTCTGTCGCTCTCGTCGAGAGCCTCCGCGCAGACGCACCCGACGGCTGCGCCGCCCCCCGCGGGTGCCGCTCCGGGAGCACCTCCGCCGTCCGGCTCACCGCCGCCGGCTACGTCTCCCACGCCGCCGCCCGGCGCGGATGCACCGCCGTCGCCTCCGCCGGGCGAAGCGCCGCCTCCGCTCGCCGCGTCACCGATGCTCAACGAGGAACCCCAGCCGCCCCCGCCCGAGCCGACCTACCAAGAGCCGCCGCCTCCGCCGCCCGAGCCCGATCAGCCGCCCGACGAACCGCGTGGTCGCTCCGCCGGTCCGTTCTCGCGCGGCAGCGTGCGCCTCTCGCTGCTGATCGGCACCGGCTACACGCCGACCGACAACTACCTCATCCTGGGTGGCGGCGTCGGTTACTACCTCGTGGACGGTCTCGAGCTTGGCATCGACTACGAAGCGTGGTTCCTCGCCGAGCCGGTCATGCATCGGCTGAGCCCGGGCCTTCGCTACGTCTTCCACATGATCCCGGTGATCAAGCCCTATGTTGGCGGCTTCTACCGGCACACGTTCGTCGGGAACGACATCGACGACCTCGACTACCTCGGCGGGCGCCTAGGTGTTTACTACGCTCCTCCGGGCGGTCGCGTTTACGTCGGCGGCGGGGCGGTGTACGAGCATCTGCTCGACTGCACGAACAACGCTTTCGTCGATTGTGACTCCGTTTATCCCGAAATCTTCGTCGGCGTTGGGTTCTAGAGGCGCCTTCGCGCTCGGCGCCTTCGCGGCGCTGCTCGTCGTCATCGCCTGGAGCCCGGCCGCGCGCGCCGCGGGTCCGGTTGGGGCGAACGGGCAGCCCATCACCACGAGCGACTACGCGCTCGATCTGTACCAGGGTCCGCTCTTTGCCGGGACGCGCGTCACGGGCCTCGGCGGTGCGTACGTGGCGATCTCCGAAGACGTCGACGGCGACTTGCAGAACCCGGCTTCGCCCGGCGTGCGGCCGTTCTTCTCGTACACGTACTTCGACTACTGGCTCGGCTTCGGGCTCACGTTTCCGGCGACGCTGCAGAACGTCGACTTCTTCAACAGCGGCAGCAAGACGCACATCACGAACTCGCCCGACTCGTTCGTGTTCTTCACGCCGTCGGTGAATCTGCAGTTCGGGGATCTGGGGGTGGGTCTCTCGCTCGAGACGCAGCAGTACGCGCTGTCGACGCAAGCGCCGGGCGACTCGACGGGACGTAGCGTCCGGGTGACGATCCCCACCACCCATCTGCAGTTTGCATACGGGTTCGACCACAATCAGTGGGTCGCCGGCGTCGGAGCGCGCTTCGTTTCGATGTCCGTGAACGGTCCCGATCGACAGCGTGCCGCGTTCAAGTCGACGGGGAGCGGTCTCGAATTCGGCGTCGTGTGGAAGCCGGAAGGCAAGCCGCTCCGCCTCGGCTTCGCCTACCGCACGCCGATCCGCACCGCCGCGCTGTACAAGGAGGGCCTCCTGCCGAATCAGGAGGGGGACGTCGTCTTGAGCGGCTCCGGAGGCACCTACTACCTGCCCAAGGCCGTGGCGTTTCCCTGGGACGTGAACTTCGGCTTTGCGGTGCAGTTCGGCGCGCGCCCGATGAACCCGCCTTGGCGCACCAACGACGAGCTCATCGAGCGCCAGACGCTCCAGTATCGCCTCCGCCAGCTCGACCGCGAGGAGGAGCAGAAGCAAGCCCTCGCCTACGCCAGGACCGAGGCGGAGCGGCAGAAGATCGAGAGGAAGTTCGCGCGTCAA
This sequence comes from Polyangiaceae bacterium, assembly GCA_035558375.1. Lineage (GTDB taxonomy): Bacteria > Myxococcota_A > Polyangia > Polyangiales > Polyangiaceae > PMG-095. The sequence continues at coordinate 15,495 of DATMCL010000438.1, read as the reverse complement.
CAGGAAGTAGAGGACCTCAAGCTCGAGCGCGAGCTCACCGCGGCCAAGTGGCAAATCGAGAAGAACCTCACGAAGATGAATCGCTTCTACGTGCAGGTGGCGAGCTCGATGCTCGTCTCCGGACCGGTGGAAGACGCCGTCGGCGTCGAGAGCTTGATGACGCAGGTCGTGAACCGCTCGGGCCAGAAGACGGTGATGTCGCCGCGCCTCGGCATCGAATCGGGCGTGATCCCGGAGTACTTGAAGCTCCGCGCCGGCACGTACATCGAGCCGACGCGCTTCGAAGGCTCGACCGCGCGCACCCACGCGACCGCGGGCCTCGACGTGAAGCTCGCCGTCTGGAACGTCTTCGGCCTGTGGCCGGACAACTACATGTGGCGCCTCGGCCTCGGCGCCGACGTGGCGCACCGCTACTCGACCTGGGGCGTCACGATCGCGGGCTGGTACCCGCGCCACACGGAGACCGACAAGCTTCCGCCGGAGGGTGGCTTCGAGGAGCCGTCAAAACGCTTCGCCCAGACCGAAATGGAACGCTAGCGGCGCGCCCCAGATGGTGTCGGGGTCGCCTTCGGTGTCAGGCAAGTGCGGCTTGCCGACCTGCTGCATGTAGGGGACGCGCAGGCCGAGGTCGAAGCGCGCTGCGCCCACCGGCGTCCGCAGCCGGAAGCCGGTGCCCGCGGAGAGGTGCGGGAAATTGAGGCGGAACGTGACCGTGTCGCGCGTGAGATCGCTCGCGTCGAGGAAGAACACGAGCCCGACGAGCTCGGAGAAGATCAGCCTGAGCTCGAGCGACTGCTCCCAGAGGGTGAGACCGCCGAGCGGCTGGGTGCAGGTGTCGGGCGGATTCGTGACGGCGCAGTTGACGTTCGAGGGCACGAGGTAACCGAGCGGCCCGTGCGGGCCGACCTCGCGGAAGTTGTAGCCGCGGTTGGAGGTGGCGCCTCCCGAGTAGAAGCCGCGGAACAGGAGCAGCTGCTGGTCGCGCACGACCGCCGGATCCGTGGGCGCGGCGGTGGATTTGGACGTGAGCGAGTCGCCGTAGCAGCCGCGCGACTGCTCTCCGTGGCACCGTCGCGGGAGCAGCAGGCCGAGCTCCGCGCGGTAGCCGAGCGAGGCGGATTTCCCGAGCTTGCCGTAGAAGCGCATCTCGGGCTCGAGCCGGACATCGTCGGTATCGCCGGCGATGTAGCCGGCCACCTGCATGCCCATGCGAAAGTAGGCGCCGGAGCGCGGGTCGAGCGGGTTGTCTCGGAAATCCGCTTCGGCCACGACCTCCGGGTAGAGCACGAGCACCGTGTCGAGACCGGCGGGCTTGTTGCCGAGGTACATGAACGGGAAGCTCAGCTGCGCGTTGTAGCTCGGTCGGATCCTGAGGCGGTCGTGGACGAAGGGCCGCTCCGCGCCGACGGCGCCCTTCACTTCCTGAAATCCGATGATGTTGTCGCCCGCGTGGAAGTCCGAATAGAGCACCGGATAGACGCTGAGGTTCGCCTGCGTGAAACCGGTCGTGCGCGCCTCGAGGAAGGCGGGCTGCTCGAGGCGGAAGGTGCTCGACGCGCTGCCGAGCATCTTGATCGGCACGTCCGGGTTCGCGAGCGGGTAGAAGATCAAGCTCGGCGTCACGTTGGCGCTGAAGCGCCGCAGCCCGCCGAGGAAATTGCGGCTCTCCCAGCCGAGGCGAAGGCCGGCGCGCGCGAGCACCGAGTCCTGCTCGACGAGGGCGCCGAGATAGAACGAGCGCGTCGCGCCGGGCGTGAGGTCGACACGCAGTGGCACCTCGTGATGCTCGGGGTGCCTGAGATCCGGCGTGATCTCGACGGCCGTGAAGACTCCGAGCGCGAAGACGCGGCGTTTGGCCGCCTCGATGTCGAAACGCGAATAGCGCTCGCCGCGGTCGAGGGACAGCGTGGAGCGCACGACGCCTTCGTCGAAGGTCCCGAGCCCGTTGATGCTGACTTGGCCGAGCACCGCTTTCGGTCCGGGAGTGAGCCGGTAGGTGACGCGCGCCGTGCGTTTGGCGATCGAGACGTCGGCGCTCTCGACGACTTTGGCGAAGGCGTAGCTCGCGTCGCCGAGCACCTGCTCGATGGCGCGCGCGTCCTCGTGGAGCTCTGTCTCGACGAACGGCTCGCCGACGCGAAGCTGCGGGGCGCGCGTCGCGTCCTCCGCGCGCGCTTCGGGGAGCTCGTCGAGCCCGGTGATGAGGACCTTGTCGATCAGCACCGGATCGCCCGGCAGCACGTCGATCTCGACGTGCACCTTGTGGGGTGACTCGCGAACGACGCGCGCCGCGCGAATCGTCGCGGCGTAGTAGCCACGCGCGCGGTAGAAGCGCCGAACCCGCTCGAGATCCTTCGTGAGCACATCGGCGTCGAGGACGTTGTCCTCGTGTGTCGCGAGGCCCTTCTCGAGCAGGGGATCGTCGGCCAGATCACCGCCGCGGATCTTCACCGCCGTGACGACGTCCTGTCCGGCCGGGGGCGCGCCACCGCACGCGGCAGCGGCCAGTGCGAAGAGCCAGCACGCGATCGTTCGGGTGGCGCTCGGCACGGCGTGACGAAGCGATGAGACGCGCGGGGCCGACACCCGGCGCCGAGCTTGTGGGTGGAAAAGCACCATGTCAAGCTCGGCCGAAGGTCATGAGCGCAGCACGAGGCCCTGCTCTGCGGGTCGTTCGGCGCGCCGCTCCGGCTGCGGCGTACGCGCTCGTCTTCGTGCTGACGTGCGCGCTCGGCGTCGTTTTGCACCTTCGCACGAGCGCGGGACGGAGGCTCGTCGCGCGTGAAACGAGCGCGCTCGTGAGCAGCTTGCTGGTCGCCGGGCTGCGGGTGGAGCGCATCGACGTGCTCTCGCCGACGCGGCTTTTCGTGTCGCGAGCGACGCTCTCCGACCGGCTCGGCCAGCCGGTGCTCCGCGCCGAGGAGCTCGACGTGCGTTTCGGGTTGATGACGCTGCTCGGTGGGATCTTGAGCGAGCGCGAGGTGCGCGTGGCGTTGCCCGAGGTGCGGGCCAAGCACGTGGCCGTCTGGCTGATGCGCGACCCCGCGAGCGGGGGTCTCACGTTCGAGACCGCGTTCGACACGCGCGGCGCGAAGAGCCCGGGGCCGCCGGGCAAGCCCGTCGTCGTCGCGCTCCCACACATCGAGGTCGAGGTCGCGAGCGTCGCGACGAACCTGCCGGGCCTCGAGCAGGTGACCGCGCGCGTCTCCCGCCTTGCCGCGGCGCTCGACGTCTCGCCTGCTGGCGTCGTGCTCGGCATGAAGAGCAACGACACGCGCCTCACGAAGCTCTTCGCGCGCGACGCGACGGGACGCCTCGACGGCGAGCTCCGGTTTCCGGGCACGACTCGCTTCGAGCTCACGGGGAACGTTGGGCGTGTGCCGCTCGTCGCGCGGGCGGGCTTTCGCGGCTCGAAGCTCGACCTTGCCGCGAGCACGACCCGTCTCGAGCCCGAGGCGATGCGAGAGCTGTTTCCGGCGTGGCCGCTGCTCGCGCCGCTCGAGGCGAGCGCCGAGGCACACGGTGAAATCCAGGCGCTGCAGGCGCGCGTCACGGGCAGCCTCGGGGCGGCCAAGCTGACGGGCTCCGGGACGCTGGCGCTGGCTCCGCGCGTGGAAAGCGAGCTCGGCGTTCACGTCGAGGATTTCGATTTGCGGGCGCTCGAAGCGAGCGCGCCCGAGACCGCGCTCGATCTCGACGCGAAGGTGCGACTCGCCCTCGGCGAAGGCGGGCTCGAGGTTCATGCAACGGGCACGCTGCCCGAAAGCAAGCTCGGGTCGCTCGCCGTGCCGCCACTACGCGCCGAGGTGAGCTACGGGCGCAACAAAGTGACCGGCGCTGCGCGCGTGCTCGAGCCGGGACTCGAAACCGAAGTGACGTTTCAGGTCTTGCCGGATGGCAAGCTCGGGTTCGAGGCGCAAGCGACGAACCTCGATCTCAAGGCCCTCGAGCGCTATGGCATCCCTGCGGAAGGCAGTGCCGCTGCTCACGCTCGGGGGTCGCTCGCGGCGGGCCGCCTGAGCGCGGATTTGGATGCGACCGTGTCGTCGCCACGGACCGGGCCGGTCCGCGCGGACAACGTCGTGGCTCACGTACACGTCGAAGGCGCCGTGAAGGAGCCGGGACGGCTGTCGGTCTCGCTCAACGCGAACGGGCGCAATCTCGATGCCGGCGGGGTGCGCCTCGCGAGCTTCCGCACGAGCGCCCACGGGACGCTCGACGAGCAGGACTGGCTCGTCGAGGGCACGTCGTCCGATGGCGGCGCCTTGGAGGCGGGCGCGTCGGTCGCTCCGCGCGGGGGGCCGCGCATCACCGACCTTCGAGTGACGTCGCGTCGCGGCGGCGCCGAGGCCACCGTGACGGCGGGGCGCGTGGTGTTAGAGCCCGCCGGCATCAGCATCGAGGACTTGGCGCTCGCGGCCGGCAAGGGCGGCGTCCATGGCTCGATCGCCGCGCGCGGCGGCAAGCGCAGCATCGACCTCACGATCACGGATCTCGACGTGGCGCGCTTGCTCGCCTCGTTCGGTCTCGCCGGGAGCGGCGTCGCTGGCCGTCTCGACGGGCGGGTGCGGATCGAGGAGCAAGGCTCCGCGCGAACCGGTCACGCTCAGGTCGAGCTCCGGGGCGGTGCCATCCCGCCGCTCGAGGGCATCGTGGCGAACGCCATGGCGGACTTCGCGGATGACGGCGTGACCGCGCACGCCGAGCTATCCGTGCGCGAGATGGTCGCCGCCACGCTCGAGGCGAGCGGCCACCTCGAGCGCTCCGTGCTCGATCCCCGCGCGTTCCGAGAGATGACCGGCGAGGCGACGCTCGCGGCCTCGAACGTCGACCTCGAACGGGCCGGCGAGGCGTTTCTCGCGGCGACGGGCATCGACCTGGCGGGACGCGCCCTCGGCAAGCTGAAGGTCACGAAGCTCGAGCCGCAAGCGAGTCCGACGTTCGCGTACGAGCTCGAAACCCACGACCTCCGGCTCTCGAAGCGCGACGACGAAAAATCCGGCCTGCGCCTCGACATCGACAGCGCCGGCGAGCTCTTTTCGCCGAAGGGCAGCCGCCTCGCGCTCGAGCTCGTGGATGCTCAGGGCCCGTGGATCACGCTGACGCTCGAGCACGCGCTCGACGGCGACGCTTTCGCGCGGCTCGAGGCGAAGGACCTCGCGCGAGCGCTGCTCGACGCTCCGGTCAACGCTCGCGTGACAGCGTATCGCCGCCCGTTGAAGATGCTCGGCGTCGCCGGGACGAGCGCCCTCGAGGGAAGTATGGCTGCCGAGCTCACCGTCACCGGCACGCCGCGCACGCCCGAGCTCGACGCCAAGTTCGACGTGCTCGGAGCGCCGCTCGCGCCGAAGGTTCCGCCGCCTGAGCTCGGCGTCACGCTGAAGTATTCGGCGGCGAAGGAAACGTACTCGGTCGAGGCTCACACGAAGGGTGACAGTCGGGTGCTCGAGCTCGCGAGCACGGGGCATTTCGGCTGGTTTTCGCGCGGCTTGGGCAAGGATTGGTCCGCGGCCGGCGAAGCGAAGCTCAACAACCTCGCGCTCGTCCGCGTGGCGCGTTTGGTCAACGTGCCGCTCGAGGGGCGCCTCGGAGGGAACGTCTGGTTCGACATCGATCAGAAGCACTTCGAAGCCAAGGGACAGCTCGACGTGAAGGAGCTCCGCGTGGATCGGCACGTACTCGGGTCCGGCTCGGGACGCCTACGTGTGGCGGACGGTGAAGCCGAGGCGACGCTCGCCCTCGCGCACGGGGCAGCGGGCCTCGATGCCTTGGGTCGCGCTGGGATCGTGTGGGGCGAGGGCGGGCTCAGCGTCGAGGGCAAGCGGCCCGGCATGCTGCGGGTCACGGCGCGCGACTTCGATCTCGCGACCCTCGGCCCGCTCGTGCGCAGCACGGCGCGGCGAGTCACGGGTCGCCTGAACGGGCGCGCGGAGGTCGAATGGGGCGGCAGCGGGAAGCGTGCCGGCGCGACGACGCTGCGAGCGAACGCGACCGTGCGGAACGGCACCGTGAGCCTCGTCGCGGGCGGCGGCTTGCTCCAGAACATCGACGCGCAAGCGCTCGCCGACGGGAGCGGGCCCGTGCGCGTCACGTTTACGGGCGCCGCGCGCTCACGCCAGCCGAACCTCACGGGCACCGCCGCGCTGACGTTCGACGGGCCGCGCTTCAAACGGCTCGACGCGAAGCTCGGGCTCGACGGCTTTCCGCTGCTCTACGATGGCATCCTGATGGGACGCGCGACCACGGGCGCGAATGCGCCGAAGCTCGAGGTCGTCGTCGCCTCCACGGAAACGGGCCAGCTCGTCGATGTCTCGATTCCCGTGCTCGAGGTGAAGCTGCCCGAGGCGAGCGACAAGACGCTGATCGCGCTCGAGGACGATCCGGCGATCGAGGTCCACGACGCCGCGCTCGAGCCCGAGGAGGAGCGCCAGACGTTGCGTAGCGACGGGACCACCACGCTCAAGGTGCGCCTCGGGCAAAAGGTCGTGGTCAAGCGCGGCTCGCTCGAGGTGCCGGTCAGCGCTGAGCTTACCGTGCTCGGCGACGGGCTACTCGATGGGACGCTGACGCTTCGTCAGGGCGGCGTGGTTCCCGCGCTGGGCCAGACGTTCCGCATCACGCGCGGCGTCATCACCTTCAAGAAGCAGGAGCCCAAGGACGGCAGTCTCGCGATCGAAGCCTCGACCCGTGCCGCCGATGGGACGCTGATCGAGCTCAGCATCACGGGCACGGTGCGAGACCCGAACATCGCGTTCCGTAGCGATCCGCCGCGCAGCAAGAACGAGATCGTCGCGCTCCTGCTCGGCATCCAGTCGGACAGCACCAAGACCTCCGACGGCGGGCAGATGGGTCGCACGGCGATGGCGCTCGCGATGAACCGGCTGCTCGAAGGCTCGCCGCTCGCCGCGCTTCAGTTCGGCGCGGGAGAAACCTCGGAAGGCGAGGCTGTGAGCAGCGTCTCCGTGCGCGTCGCGAGCAAGGTGTGGGTCGAGGGCCGCACCGTCAAAGGCACGACCACCAGCATCAATCCGAACGAGCGCGTGAGCGGCGTCGTCGACTGGCGCTTTGCGCCGAGCTGGAGTCTCCGCACGCAGCTCGGCGACATCTCCGGCGTCGAGCTGCGCTGGTCGCTGCGTTACTAGCAGGGGGCCTTGCCCCCGCGGCTCGCTTCGCGACCGCGGTTAGTAACAAGGGGGCCTTGCCCCCGCGGCTCGCTTCGCGACCGCTCCCCCGCCGCCTTCGGCGTGCTCGCTCCGCTCGCGTCGCTTCGCTAATAACAAGGGGGCCTTGCCCCCGCGGCTCGCTTCGCGACCGCTCCCCCGCCGCCTTCGGCGTGCTCGCTCCGCTCGCTTCGCTTCGCTCAGGGTTTCCAGGTGCAATCGAACTTTAGGTCGACGCGCCGCTGCGGCACTTCGGGCGCGAGCATGAAGCTGCGTGTCTGGTATTCGGGCGTCACCATGCGGTGCTGCTGCTCGGTCACGTCGTCCCACACCGTGCAGTCGACCAAGTAGCGGCAGGTGTTGTTGATGTGCACCCAGATGTTGTTGGCGCTGTTCGTCGGCCGTGCCTCGCCCCGGTGCTGAAAGCACATCGGTGGCTCGCCTTTCATGAAACCGCCGCCCGCATCCGTGGCGACGCTCTGCACCTTCGTTTGGTTCGACTGGCAGCCCGCGACGAGCGCGCACGCGAAGACGGCAAGAAATACGTGTGGACAGCGGTTCATGGCTCGGGCGAGATCGGCCCGCATGCGAACGGTGAGGGACATCAAAGCTCCTTCGATGCAGCAAGCATACTGGTTGCGCTCGGGTCGCGCATGGTTGTCCCTTCTGCTGGCGCTCGTCCTCGTCGCGCCGCGAGCGTCCGCGCAGCCTTCGGCCCCCGCGCCGGGCTCCGCATCTGGCGTTCCCCGCGCTCCCGCTTCTGCGCCCGCACCCGCTCCTTCCGCACCGACTCCCGCTCCTCCGGCTTCCGCACTCGCTCCTGCCGCACCCGCTCCCGTCGCGCCCGCTCCTGTCGCCTCCGCGCCACAACCGCCCGACGCCCCGACGAATCCGCCCGCCGCGAACCCAGCCGCGCCCAACGACGATCGGTCCTGGCTCAAGACCGTGTACGAAAAGGTCGCCGACTCCGTCGTGCTGATCGAGACCGAGCGCGGCACCGGCAGCGGCTTCTTCTTCTACAGCCCCCGCTACGTGGCGACGGCGCTCCATGTCGTCGACGAAGCGGAGACCATCATCGTGAGCGCCACGGACGGTCGCCGCTGGGAGGGCAAGCTCGTCGCCTACTCGGAAGAGCACGACACGGCGCTCGTCGATCTCGGGCAGGAGGCGCAGGGAGCGCACCTGCTCACACCATTTCACGGCACCGTCGACATCGGCGAGACCGTGGCCGTGATCGGTCACCCTTTCTCGGGGCTCGAGCGCTCCCTACCGAGGCTGCGGGGACTCTTGAACTGGAGCCTGACGCAGGGCGTGGTCGGCGCCGTGGCTGGCTCCTGGCTGCAAACGGACGCTGCGATCAACCCGGGCAACTCCGGCGGTCCAGTCTTGAACCAGCGCGGCGAGGTGCTGGGTGTGGTGAGCGCGAAGCTCACGAACGCCTCGGGCATCGGCATGATCGCGCGCATCGAGCGCGTCGAGGAGTTGATTCCGAAAATCGGACGTCAGCCCGAACGGCACGAGACCGTGGCGTTCGACGGCCTCGAGCTCGGCTTCGCGATGAATTGGGCCGACGTCGTGATCGACGGGTTCGATGTGGGTGCGGGCATGCGCTTCGTCAAGCACTACCCCGTGTGGTTCCGGCTCGGCTTTCTGGGCGGCGACGTCGAGCCCGAGGACGACATCGTGATTGCCACCCGCCTCGAGCGTTTTTCAGCGGAAATCACCGGGGGCTATGCGCTCCCGCTCAACGACTTCCTCGAGCTCACGCCGAACCTCGGGCTGGCGCTGTTCTACGACCGCTGGCACGACTCTTCGCTCCGCATCGATCAAACGTACGCCTGCGCGACGCCCCCGTGCTTCGTCGATGGCAAGGTGGTGCGCTCGACCGATGTGGAGTTTCGCGTCCTCCCGCTGATCGGGGCGACCCTCGATATCGGACACCTCCGCTTGAGCTACGCCTACGAGCTGGATCTGTCGGGTAGCGACCGCTCACAGCACCGTGCACTTTTTGCACTGACTCTGTGAGTCCCGCCTCCGGTTTCTACCGTACGAATTGCGGGTGAACCGGGGCCGCGAGGCGGGTAAAGTGCCGCTCCAACCAAACGAGGGAAGCGATGAGTGATGGACAGCTCGACGCCGAGCGGCGTCGTCTCGAGGAGGCTCGTGTCGGCTCGACCCTGTGGCGCAAGTGGGGGCCGTACCTCAGCGAGCGCCAGTGGGGCACCGTGCGCGAGGACTACAGCGAGAACGGCGCAGCGTGGGACTACTTCAGTCACGATCAGGCACGCTCGCGTGCCTACCTCTGGGGGGAAGACGGCATCGCCGGTTTCTCGGACGACAAGCAGCACCTCTGCTTCTGCCTCGCGCTCTGGAACGGCAAGGATCCGATCCTCAAGGAGCGCTTGTTCGGGCTCACGAACAGCGAGGGCAACCACGGCGAGGACGTGAAGGAGTACTACTTCTACCTCGATAGCACGCCGACCCACTCGTACATGCGGTACCTCTACAAGTACCCGCAAGCGGCGTACCCCTACGACGAGATCGTGCGCGTGAATCGCGAGCGCTCGCGCAGCGAGCCGGAGTACGAGCTCCTCGATACCGGCGTCTTCGACGGCGATCGCTACTTCGACGTCTTCGTCGAATACGCGAAAAAGACGCCGCACGACGTACTGATTCAGATCACGGTCTGTAACCGCGGTCCCGACGCCGCGGAGCTTCACCTGCTCCCGCAGCTCTGGTTCCGCAACATCTGGCATGCCTCGCCGCATGCGCGGCGCCCCGAGCTTCAGGGTCTCGGCGCGAGCGCGCTCACGGGCATCGTCGCGGAGCACCCCGACCTCGGCACGCACGTGCTCTTGAGCGACCGCACCGTACCGGTGCTGTTCACCGAAAACGAAACGAATAGGCAGCGCATCTTCGGGCAGCCGAACGCAACAGCCTACGTGAAGGACGCCTTCCACGAGCTCGTGCTCAATGGCAATGCCGGTGCCGTGAACCCGGAGCAGCGCGGCACCAAAGCGGCCTTTCAGCATCGACTGAACGTGCCGGCACGGGGCGAAGCGCGCGTCTCGCTGCGCCTGTTCCGGCTCGACTCACCGCAGCCGAACGAGCCCGTCACGAGCTGGATCGTGCGCGGGCTCGCCACGGAGACGGGGAGCGCACGCCAGGACCCGATGCCGTTCGGCCCGGATTTCATGGGCACGTTCGAAACGCGCCGCCGCGAGGCGCACGAGTTCTACGCGAGCATCATGCCGGCACGCGCGACCGAGGACGAGCGTAACGTCATCCGCCAGTCACTCGCCGGCATGCTGTGGTCGAAGCAGTACTACCTGTTCGACCTCGGCGAGTGGCTCGAGCAGCACGGCCACGCGCCGTACCACGGGCAGTCGAAACCGCGCACCCGCAACGCCCAGTGGATGCACATGGTGAACGACGACGTGATCTCCATGCCCGACAAGTGGGAGTACCCCTGGTACGCGGCGTGGGATCTGGCCTTCCACACCGTGGCGCTCAACGCCGTCGATCCGGATTTTGCGAAACAGCAGCTCCTCCTGATGCTGCAGTCCGGCTACCTGCACCCGAACGGCCAGGTGCCCGCGTACGAATGGAACTTCGGGGACGTGAATCCGCCCGTGCAGTGCTTCGCCGCGCTGTACCAGTACAACGCCGAAAAGCGGCGCACCGGCAAGGGCGACATCGAGTTTTTGCGCAGTGCGTTTCAGCAGCTTTCGTTCAACTTCTCCTGGTGGGCGAATCGCAAGGATCCCGCCGGTCGCAACCTGTTCGAGGGTGGATTTCTGGGTCTCGACAACATCGGCGTTTTCGACCGCAGCTCGAAGCTACCGACCGGCGGCTACCTGGAGCAGGCGGACGGCACGGCGTGGATGGCGCTCTTCTGCCAGAACATGTTCGAGATGGCGCTCGAGCTCGCTGACGCCGATCCCGGGCTCCAGGATTTGGCGGGCAAGTTCGCGCAGCACTTCTTCTGGATCGCCGGGTCGATGGACCGCCCCGGGGACAACGAGGACGAGCTCTGGGACGAGAGCGAAGGCTTCTTCTACGACCTCTTGCATCTGCCGGACGGCAGGGCGCTACGCCTGAAGACCAACTCGATGGTCGGTCTTCTGCCCCTCTGCGCGGTCAGCGTCGTGGAGGAGGAGCAGCTCAGGAAATTCCCAGGCATCCGGCGCCAAGCCGCGGATTTCTTGCGGCGCCGGCCCGAGCTCGCTGCGTCCATGCACCCCCCCGAGAAGGTCGGCGTGGAAGGGCGGCGCCTGCTCGCCATCTGCAACGAGGACAAGCTTCGCCGCATCCTCTGGCGCATGTTGAGCGAGGAGCGCTTCCTGAGCCCGCACGGCATCCGCTCGCTCTCGCGCTGGCACAAGGACCACCCGTACGAGTTCATCGTCGGCAACGAGAAATACACGGTGGGCTACATGCCCGCCGAGTCGGACAACGGCATGTTCGGCGGCAACTCGAATTGGCGCGGGCCCGTTTGGTTCCCGATCAACATCATCATCATCCGCGCGCTCGTCACCTACTACCGGTTCTACGGCGATTCTTTCAAGGTGGAGTGCCCCACCGGCTCGGGCGTGATGATGAACCTGTGGGAGGTCGCGTGCGAGATCTCGCGCCGAATGACGGCCACGTTCCTCCGGGACAAGAACGGGCGGCGTCCCGTGTACGGCTCCTCGGAGAAGTTCCAGACGGACCCGCACTTCCGCGATCTGTTGCTGTTTTACGAATACTTCCACGGCGACAACGGCGCCGGCATCGGAGCGAGCCATCAGACCGGGTGGACGGGTCTCGTCGCCCCGCTCACGCAGCTCTACCACCTCGATCCTTCGTACTACCTGAAGAAGTAGGGGCGTCGAACCGTGATGAACGGCCGCGGCCGCGCGCTTCTCAGGAGCGCTGGCTGCGGCCGATCGCGATGAGCCCGACGGAGAGCGCCAGGAGCGCCGCGAACAGCACCATCCACATCCCCGTCCCCGTCGTCGACAGGAACAGCCGGATGGTGATGAACAAGCCGCCGAGCAGGAACAGCGCCGAGCCGGCGACTGCGATGGTGCGCGTCAAGCGGCTGCCGAGGATGCTCCCGCCGAGCAGCACGATGCCGAGCAACGGCACGATCACGAGCATGAAGCGGTTCGAGCCGGACAGCATGCCGACCATCTCGCCGCTCGAGACGAGCAGGCTGAGCCCGCTCACCGTGAGGAGCGCGCCGACCTTGAACCACGGCATGAAGAAGCCGACCAGCAGCGCGACGCCGCAGCCTCCGAACAGCGCCCGTTCGACGAAGCTGAGCTTCTCGCGCTCGCTCTGGGCCGACCCCGCGACCACGACGTTCTCTGCCATGCGTCCGATCGTATCACGAACGCGGGCACGCCAAGCGACGTGGACTCAGGCGAAATGTCGCGGCGGGAGCGAGCGCCACCACAAGGCGGCGCGGTCCTGATCCCAGCGCTCGGCGAACGGGATCTGTTCGAGACGTCGCCGTAGCGTGCCTGCATCCGCCGGACGGTCCTTCGGGTCCTTGGCCAGGCAGGCGAGGAGCAGCTCGTCGAGGTCCGGCGGAATCGCGAACTTCGAGTGCTCGGAGCTCGGCGGCGGGGGCTCCGTGATGTGCGCGTTGATCATGGCCATCGCGCGGTCATGCTCGAACACGAGGCGCCCGGTGAGCAGCCAGAACCCGATCGCGCCGAGCGCATAGAGATCGGCGCGCCCGTCGACGAACTTGCTCCCCTTCACGCTTTCGGGCGCGAGGTAGGCCGCCGTTCCGAGCACGGCGGCGGGCCGCGTGATGCCGGCGTCCCCGCTCGGGCCGACCGGCTTCTTCACGAGGCCGAAGTCGAGCACCTTGAGGAAGTCGAATTCGCCGCCGTAGCGGCAAATCATGAAGTTTGCGGGCTTGATGTCGCGATGCACGAGCCCCTGATCGTGCGCTTCCTTGAGCGAGGCACACGCCTGCGCGAGCAGGTAGACGACGCGCTCGGGCGGAATGGGGCCGTGCTCCTTGATTGCCGTTTGGAGATCGATGCCGTCGAGCAGCTCCATCGCGTAAAAAAGTCCGCCGTCCGCGGTCGCGCCGAAGTCGAACACCTCGACCGTGTGCGGGCTCGTCAGCGTCGAGAGCACGCGCGCTTCGCGCTCGAAGCGCTTCACGTCCTCGTCGTCGATGTCGCCCGACTTGATGCGCTTGAGAGCCACGTCGCGCCCGAGCGTGCGGTGCCGAGCGAGCCATACCTCGCCCATCCCACCCGTTGCGAGGAGCTTCCGGAGCTCGTAGCTCGCGACGGGATCGCCGGGCGACGCCGGTGCGACCGAGATCGGACGCGGCTTCGCAGTCTTGCTCCCGCGAGACAGAATCCCCACGACGACCGTCGCCGCGAGCGCTGCCAGCGCGAACGGAAGCACCCGCGCCGGCCAGACGAGCGCCGCCACGACCACGAGCGCGTTCAGCGCCAACACGGGCATGAGGCTCCTCGGCACGGGATTCCCGGCCGAAACTCTATCAATGATAGAGGTCGAAGCGATAGGCGAAGCTGAGATCGAGGATGGGCCAGCGCTTGGCCGTCGCGAGGCCGAGCATCGGCAGGTAGAAGATGCCGTAGCCGACGCCGCCGGAGAGCTCCCAATGCTCCCACGCGAAGGAGACGCCCGGCACGATCGAGAAGTGGCGCTGCTCCGTGCTCTCCGCGGAGAGATCGGTATCGACGGAGACCGCGTCGGTTTCGGTGCTGCTGCTCGTGTCGATCGGGCTTTGGTAGATGAGGTAGCGAGTGAGCAGCGTCATGGCGAAGACGCGCGTGAAGCGCCACTCGCCGAACAGGCGCACGCTGTACGTGTCGGCCGTGGACGCGCCTTCGATGTTGGCCGCTTCGTCCTTGCTGCTGCCGATGGCGCTGATATGGGCGTAGTCGAAGCCGGCGCTCAGCGAGAACTTCTCGTTGATCTTCCAGGACGCCGTGAAATCGGACGTGACCGACAGGGCGCTCGCTTCGGCGGAATCGTCAGCGAGCTCCGCGAGCGCCTTGGCGTCGATATAGGTGAGGCCGCCGCGCACCGAGAAGGTGAGCGGCTCGAACCACGAGGTGCGGAGCTTGAGGTAGCCGTTCGGGATCGGTACCCCCAGAAACGGAAAGGCGAACCATGGCAGCGGGTGCGTGCCGACCATGATCTCGTCGATGATGCCGTGCTCGACCTTGAACGGGCCGACCGCCATGCGACCCTTCGGGCGCGTGTAGGCGGCGTAATCGGTGCGCGGATTCTCGAGCTGCTGGGCGGCCACGGCTCCGGAGAGCAGCATGCACGCCATGAGCACGGCGAGGAGCAGGGTGCGCTTCATGGATTTGCTCAGAATGCCGAGCACGTCGAGCCGTCCGGGCAGCTCCACGTCGTCTGGCTGTCGCGAACGGAGATGGTCCCGTCGGCCGACACGGAGGCGATGACCCAGCTTTTCGTGTCGCTGGGTAAGCGGAAGAGGTACTCGAACGTGTCCTTGTCCCAGCGCGCAGCGAGGTTATCGAGCTTGGTACCTTCGATATCGAGCGTGCCTACGATCACCATCAAAAGGCGGCCTACCCAGCGCTGGCGCAGTCCGATGTCACGTCCGAGGTCCATGAGGATCGGGCCGTCGATCTCGACGCGAAGGGGCGTGCCGAAGGCGTCGCCGCGCATCACGCAGTCGTTGGCCATCATCCGGACGCCGCGCTTGATGAGGTTCTTCTCGACGCCGAGCGTCAGATCGATGCTGCCGTTCTGGCCGAACGCCGGCACGTCGAGCCCACCGGGGCAGCGCACGTTCACCTTGATCGAGCCCTGAATGTTGAGGCGACTGCCCGAGCCCGACGCCGCCTGCTGGTCGGCCGTGTCGATGCTGTCCGTCGTGCCACCAGCGGCGCGAAAGCCGGCCGCGAGTTGGCCAAGCGACGGCATGTCGCGCAGTGCCTGGCTCACGCTGGTCTGGTCGAGAACCGCCGTCGGGTCTCTGAAATCACCCTCCCACGTGCTGAGGTCGGGCGTGTCAGGGATCTCAGCAGGACCGCAGGCAAGCAGCGTCGAGCAGATGCCGACGAGCAACGCGGGGCGGCACCACGCGTCGGGGTAGAACCACTTCGATTCAGCGGCGTGCCAGGTCATGGGGGCGCTCGTGCAGTAACACCGAATACGGCGCGATGCGACGGGACGTTTAGATGAAAAGGCCCTATCGTCACTGCGTCTTGTACGTTTTTCGTGTGGCGGTGGCGTGTCTCGTGATGGCAGCACCGGGGCTCACCCACGCGACGGAGCGGCCGACGGCGACGCTCGACTACGTGCGGCAAGGCCGAACGGC
>DATMCL010000437.1:0-6067 GCA_035558375.1 Polyangiaceae bacterium | reverse complement strand
GAGCTCGTCCGCCGCGGCTTCCCCGACGCGACCGTCACGGCGCGTACGTTCGACACCGACGACCCGCTCAACGTGCTGCTCCAGCTCGAGGTGAAGGCGGGTGCGCCCCTGCCCGTGAAGGATCGTTGGTTCGGCGTGTGGCCCGATCCGAACGCGCCCGGACTGCGCCAGGTCCTCGCCGGGTACGGCGTGTCGGCGGGCGACCGCGCCGACGCCGAGGAGATCGACGCCGCCGACAAGGAGCTCGAGGCCGAGCTACGCGCGAACGGCTGGCACCGCGCGGAGGTGACCCACAAGATCGAGCGGCGAACGCGCGCCGGATCGCTCCTGCGCGTCGTGGTCCAGGCCGGCGCGCTCGTGCGCATCGAGTTCGAGGGCAATCGCAGCTTCGAGTCGGACGCGCTCCGCGAGGCACTCGAGCTCGACGAGAGCGAGGAGCGCGCCCCCACGCTGCTCGTCGATCGCTTGCGTGATTTCTACCAAAAGCGCGGCTTTCTCGACGCCGACATCCGCTTCGAGGAGCGGGGCGGAAAAACGGCGTCGGTGCAGCGGCTCGTGTTCGTCATCCGCGAGTCGCGCCCGCTCGAGGTGACCTCGCGCGAGTACCCGTGCCTCACCGAACGCCCGGCCGCCGAAGTCTCGAGCGAGATTGACTCGTTCCTCTCCGAGCTCCCGGGAGGAAGCGACGTGATCGCGCCCGTGGACGACAACGCCGCGCGGGACCTCTATGGGCCAGGCAGCCAAGGTCGGCGCAAGACTCCCCTCACGCAAAACCCGTGGCAGAGCTACGTGGCGGACGTCTACGACAAGGCGATCGAGCACCTGCGCGACCTGTTCCGCTCGCAGGGGTACCTCGCGGCGAGCGTGGGTCCGCCGACGCTGCTCCGGCGCGCTTGCGATCCGAGGTCGCAACCCGGCGCCTGCATGCCGATCGGTCCCCGCCGCCGCCCGCCCACCGAGTGTCGTTACGATCCCATCGGCCTACCGCTCGACGAAGCGACGCCCGATCCGACGCTCACCTGCCGTCCGGATCCGAAGCGTGGCATCTGGTGCGAGCCCGAGGCGGTGCTCTACCTTCCCATCAAGCTCGGCCCGCGCACGACGCTGTACGAGGTTTCCTTCGAGGGCAACAAGCAGGTCGTCGAGAAGGACCTCGCCGAAGCGGCCGCCCTCACGCTCGAAACGCCCGTTTCGCAGGTGGAGCTCGAGAACGCGCGCCGCCGCATCGCGGATCACTACGCGGAGCTCGGCTTCGCGTTCGCAGAGGTCGAGGTCAATCTCGACCTGTCGTCGGACCACAAGCACGGTCGCGCGCGCTTCGTGATCGGCGAGCGGCAACCCGTGCGTGTGTCGCGCATCGAGGTGCGTGGCGCGCGCACCACGCGCGAGGGGCTCATCCGCGAGCGCATCGCGCTCAAGATCGGCGGGCTCTACAAGCGCAGCCTCGCGCGCCGCACGGAAGAGCTGCTCGGCCAGCTCGGCGTCTTCTCGAACGTGACCGTCGGCTTCGAAGATCCGTACGTGCCCGCGCGCGAAAAGGTCGTCGTGGTGCGCGTGGAGGAGCGCAAGCGCCAGCACATCGACATGTTGCCCGGCGTGAGCACGGGCGACGGCGTGCGCTTCCTGATTCAGTACGACTACCTGAACATCGGCGGAGAGGGGATTCACCTCACGGTCGCGAGCCAGCTCGGCTACTTGCCCGACGCGTTCATCCTCGATGACGCCGTCCGCAAGAACTACGACGAGCTCATCGTGCGCGACCGCCTCGAGCGGCGCAACTCGATCACCCTGCAATTCCCCGGCATCGGGCTCGGTCCGCTGTTCCCCGCGGAGCTCTCCGGCATCGACGTGCGCGACAACTCGCGCGACTACGGCGTCACCAAGGACGCTGCGATCGCCACCCTTTATTATCGACCCACGCGGCGCGTGGCATTTCAGCTCGGTGGCTCGGTCGAGCGCAACGTTGCCGGCATCTTCGGCGAAGAAGAGAAGGGCGCCCTCGACGAGTACGTGAAGTCGCACCCCGAGCAGCGCAACACCTTCCGCGTGCCCGAGGGTACGACCTTCGTGTTCGCCCAGCGCGGCCGCGCCTCCTGGGATCGCCGCGACAAGCCCCTCGACGCCACCACCGGGACGCTCCTGTCGGTCGGCGCCGAGCACGTGCACGCGACCCCGACCGGGGAAAGCGCGACCAACGCGCAGCCGAGCCCGGACGACAGCGTGTTCACACCGACGACCAGCGACTTCATGCGCTACGACGCACGCGTCGCCGGGTACCTGCGGCTCAGCCAGCGTGGCCTGGCGCTCGCCATCAGCCTGCGCGCCGGCGTCATTCAGCAGCTCATTCAAGGCTCCCGCACCTATCCCGACCGGCTCTTCTTCCTCGGCGGCGCCGACACGATCCGCGGCTTCGCGCAGGACTCACTCGTGCCCGAGGACATCTCGCGCCAGCTCCTCGCGAACGCCGGCCTCACCATCGACGACGTCGTGATCCGCGGCGGCGACTTCTTCGTGAACCCGCGCGCGGAGCTGCGCATCCCGCTCACGGGCAGCATCCAAACCGCGCTCTTCATCGACTCCGGCAACCTCTGGACGACGCCCGGCCAAATTTCGCCTTTCAGCCTGCGCTACGCGACCGGCACCGGCCTCCGCATCGGCACACCGATCGGGCCGCTCGTGTTCGACTACGGCTTCAACGTCGAGCGCGTGCTCGACAAGCTTTTCCCGAGCCGCAAAGACCAGCGCTACTGGGAATCGATCGGCGCCTTCCACTTCAGCATCGGCGTCTTGTGAGCGACGCCCGGGCGCCGTGCGGCGTCAGTCGGCGACGATCGAGCCCTTGTACATATCCATGCCGCACGCAAACGCGAGCTCGCCCTTTTCCGGCATGGTGACGTCGATCGCCACGGGCTGGTTCAGCGGCAGCTCGTATTTGAGGTGCAGGCTCGGGACGACGAGCTGTTGGCCGCAGCCGTCATCGCTCGTACGGGTCACGACCATGCGTACCGGTTTGCCGGCTTTGGCGTGAAGCTTGTCCGGGTGATAGCCGGTGGCGTCGACCTTCACCTCGACCTCGGGGCGGCCGTCGGACGAAGGGACGCTCGGGGCCTTCTTGCACGCCGCCGCGGCGAGTGCCGCGAGCACGACCAGACCAAAACGGTGCATGGGCTCGGGGGATCTCGCGCGGCCCCGCGACTGAGTCAAGGTGCGAGGCGGCTTCGTCAAGATGAAGACGGCTTCGTGAAGGTGGGTACGATGTCGTCTACCCAAAGTGGAAAAGGTTCCGTGACCGGCCGTCACGTCAGTCTTTACGGTGTTTTTGTTCTGGCGCTGCCGCGTGAGGTTGCGATCCTGGGGGTTGGGCTCTAAGTGAGCCCGCTCATATGCCCGAGCTTCCCGCGCGCGTCCCGACCGGTCTCGTGGCGCAGCTCTTCCGCCATGGCCCGCGCTACGCGGTCGGCGTGCTCCTGCTCGGGGCCTACCAGGTCTCGCAGTACTGGTTCGACACCCAGCTGCGGGTGGCCATCAACGACGCGCTCGGCCCTCATCACGGGCGGGCTGTCTGGCTCGGCATCGCGCTCATCGCAGTGATGTTGGGGGCCGCGGTCGTCCGGGTCTTGTCCCGCGTCGTGGTCTTCAACGCCGGTCGCGACGCCGAATACGAGCTGCGCGCCGAGCTGGAAGAGCGCCTGCTCGAGCTCGGTCCCTCGTTCTACCGGCGCATGAGCACGGGCGAGATCATGAGCCGCGTTACGAACGACCTGCAGCAGGTGCGCCTGCTCCTCGGCTTCGGCGTGCTCAACGTGATCAACACGGTGTTTGCGCTGGTGAGCGCGCTCGCCGTCACGATCCCCATCTCCGGCAAGCTGACGATCGCCGCGCTCTCGCCGCTCCCGTTGCTGCTTTTGGTGTCGCGGCGCCTGTCCCACGAGTTTTACACGCGCACGCGCGACAACCAGGCCGCGCTCGGCAAGCTCAGCGCGCGCGTGCAGACGAGCATCGCCGGCGTGCGCGTCATCCGCTCGTTCTCGCTCGAGGACGCGGAGCTTGCCGCGTTCGACCGCACGAACGAGGGCTACCTCGACCGCAGCCTCGCGCTCGCCCGTCTGCGCGGCTCGCTTGGCCCCATCATGCAGGTGACGATCGCGGTCGGCATCCTGGTGGTGTTCTGGTACGGCGGCTCGCTCGTCCTGAATCACGAGCTCGACGCGGGCGGCTTTTTGACCTTCAACCGCGCGCTCGGGCGGCTCACCTGGCCGCTCTTGTCGCTCGGCTTCGTGCTCGGCATGGTGCAGCGCGGCCGGGCCGCCTACGACCGTCTGCTCGACGTGTACCAGGCCGAGCCCGACATCGTGGACGGCCCGCTGCCCGCGCCCGCACTAGTGACCGGGCGGCTCGAGGTGAAGGATCTCACCTTCGCCTATGGCACGAACCAGGTGCTCCGCGGCGTGAACCTCACGCTCGAGCCCGGGCGCTCGCTCGCGATCGTCGGCCGCACCGGCAGCGGGAAAAGCACCCTCGCCGTGCTGCTCGCGCGCCTGCAGCCCACGCCGCGTGGCGCCGTGTTCCTCGACGGCGCGGACGTGTGCGATCTGCCGCTCACGACCGTGCGCGGCGCTATTGGCTACGCGCAGCAGAACGCGTTTCTGTTTTCCACCACGGTGGCGCGCAACATCGGCTTCCCGCTCGACGATCCGGATTCGCCGGAGAGCCTCGCGCGCATCCAGGCCGCCGCCGTCGAGGCGCGTGTTCACGAGGAGGTTCTCGCGCTGCCCGACGGCTACGACACCGTGGTCGGCGAGCGCGGCGTGCAGCTCTCCGGCGGGCAGAAGCAACGCGTCGCGCTCGCGATGGCGTTCGTTTCGGATCCGCGCATCCTGATCCTCGACGACCCGCTCAGCGCGGTCGACGCCCGGACGGAGCGCGGCATCCTCGAGGCCATCGACCGGCAGCGCGCCCAGCGCTCCGTGCTGCTCGTGACGCACCGGGTGGCCGCCGCCTCGCGCTGTGATCACATCGTGGTGCTCGAGCAGGGGCGCATCATCGAGCAGGGCACGCACGCCGAGCTCTGTGCCACGGGCGGGCTCTATTCGGTGTTCGCCGAAGAGCAGCGCATCGAGCACGAGCTCGAGAAGCTCGGGCAGAAAGAGCCGGAGGAGGCGCGCGTAGCATGAGCCAGCCGGTCATCGACCAGCGCAGCGACGGTCAGAAGCGCACGGAGAAGATCCTCGCCGCCTTCCACGACGAGGACCGCTTCACGAAGAGCTACGACGGCCGTCTCGCCAAGCAGATCTGGCGCTTCCTCTCGCCGCACCGCGGGATGATCGCGGTCAGTGTGCTCGTGCTGCTCATCACGTCGGGACTGTCGCTCGTGCGGCCCCTCGTCATGCGGGACGGCATCGACAACGCCGTGCTCGCGGGGGACCGTGCCGCGCTCGTCCGCTTCGGTGTGGTTTTCGCGACCGTCCTGCTCGCCGAGCAGGTGCTCGGGTTCGTGCACATGTACGCGATGCAGATCGTGGGCGCGCGCGCGATGTCGAGCCTCCGGCGCGAGGTGTTTCGCTTCCTGCACGGTCGCCGGCTCTCGTACTTCGACCGCCAGCTCGTCGGGCGGCTCGTCTCGCGCGTCACGAACGACGTCGACGCCATCCTCGAGGCGTTCGCCTCGGGCGCCGTGAACGGCATCGGCGACGTCGTGCGCCTCGTCGGCATCGTCGTCCTCATGATCTCGCTCGACTGGAAGCTCTCGCTGATCGCCTTCATCGCGGTGCCGCCGGTCGCCCTCTTCGTGCGCGTCATCAGGAAGCCCATGCGTGAGGCGCTGCGCGAAATCCGCTCGCGCACCTCGCGCATGAACGCCATCACCAACGAGCAGGTGAGCGGCATGAGCCTGATCCAGGCATACGGCCGGCAGGAGACGGCGCGGCGCGACTTCGACGAGACGAACGTCGCCTACCGCGACGCGAACGTGAAGAGCATCAAATGGGAAGCGATTCAGGACGCTTCCATCGACATGGTCGGCTCGATCTGTCTCGCGTCCATCATCGTCGCGCTCGGCTACCGCCCC
>DATMCL010000436.1:0-10666 GCA_035558375.1 Polyangiaceae bacterium | reverse complement strand
GTCACTACCGCGCCGCTCGTCACTACCGCGCCGCACGTCTTTACGGCGCCGCACGTCTTTACGGCGCCGCACGTCTTTACGGCGCCGCACGTCTTTACGGCGCCGCACGTCTTTACGGCGCCGCACGTCCCGCGTGACTACACGCCCGAGCGTCTCCGCCCGACGCCGTCGTGCCTCCGCGCCCGACCGCGCCTCACGTTCAGTATCGTCGTGCCCCCGCGCCCGACCGCGCGTCACGCTCCGTATCGTCGTGCCTCCGCGCCGGCTTCGCCGGCGCTTGGGGGCACTCGCGCGCGCAGGCCGAAGGCCGAGCACGCGGGCCGCACGGTGCCGTACCCAGCTGGGGGCAACTGCAACCTCCCGCGACGCAACCCTACCAAGACCGCACGACACCGCGCCCACGTGGGGCAACTGCTTCTCCCACCGCGCCACCTCTTCGGGCGACATCGCGCCTGCTTTCCGTCTCGCGCACCGTCGCCCCACGGCGCCACGCTCAGTATCGTCGTGCCTCCGCGCCCGACCGCGCCTCACGTTCAGTATCGTCGTGCCTCCGCACCCGACCGCAGGTCACACCACGTAGCGTCGTGCCTCCGCGCCCGACCGCGCCTCACGTTCAGTTTCGTCGTGCCTCCGCGCCCGACCGCACGTCACGCCCCGTATCGTCGTGCACCGCGCCGCACCCGCGTGCGTGCCGCGCGTCGGGCATCAACTCATGAGCTCGAACCCGTCGACGGCGCCCACCCACGGATGTCTACGCTTCGTTAGGTCCCACCGCCGCTACGCGAGCTGCGTGAGCGGGCCCGAATCCGGATCGACGTTGCCGATGCTGGTCGTCGACGTCATGCCCATCGCTTGCAGGATGGAGACCATGAGCTTGGCGCTCGGCTCCTTGTTCACGTCGAGGAAGCGGCCGGTGCGCAGGGCGCCGCGCGCGCCGCCGATCAGGACGACGG
Organism: Polyangiaceae bacterium; assembly: GCA_035558375.1. Classification (GTDB taxonomy): domain Bacteria; phylum Myxococcota_A; class Polyangia; order Polyangiales; family Polyangiaceae; genus PMG-095. The sequence continues at coordinate 9,713 of DATMCL010000436.1, read as the reverse complement.
GCCACGGCTGCATGGAGTGGGACGTGGTGCCGAGCTCGCGACCCCAGACGACGAGCGTGTTGTCGAGCATGGTGCCGTCGCCCTCGTCGATGGCGTCCATCGCCTGCAGCATGCTGAAGAGCTGCGTCGCGTACCAGTTGTCGATCGCCATCAGCTTGTCGCGATTGTCCGTGTCCTCGTGCGACATCGTGTGGTGCGGCGTGTCGTGACCGAGCCAGGTGTGCGTCACGTTGCTGAAGCCGCAGGAGAGCTGCACGCTCGCGACGCGCGTGAGATCGCAGGCGAAGATGGCTGGAATCATGCCGAGAACGGCGGCGGTCTCGGTCGGGAAATTGGCGTTGTTTGCGTATTTGCCGGCGGCGTCGGGCCGCATGGGTACGGTGCAACCCGCGTTCATCTCCGGCACCATCGTGTCGAGGCGTTGCTCGAGCGCGCGGATACCCGCGAGGTGCGCCTCGATCTTCGGGTATTCCTCGGAGCTGACGCGCTTTTTCAGGCGATTGAGATCGGCCGTCACGAGATCGAGCACGCTCGTCTGCTCTCGCTTCTTCTGCTCGGCCGCGGCCATCGCTGCCGCGGGGTCGCTGGGCGGCGTGAAGTTCGCGAACAGGCGGTCGAACGCCGCTTGCGGATTCGTTTCCGGGTGCAGCGGCTGGTCATCACCCTTGTAGATGATGCGCGTCACGCTGTTCGGATTGCCGCACTGCACGCCGAGCTCGAGGGTGCGGTACGGCGTCTCCTGAGCGGCGGAATCAGGAGCTTCCGCGTACGGCATGTCGGGGCCGGCCGCAGCCGCGACGATTTGGTCCATCGAGGGGCCGCTGCCCCAGCCCGTGCGGTGCCCGTTGCCGCCGTCGAAATCGGCGCCGTTGCCGGGATCCTTGAGGATGGCGCCCGTGAACATGCCGGCGGAGCCGTAGGCGTGCTGCTCGCCCGCGCCTTTGACGCTCATCCGGAGGCCCCACGGCACGATGAGCTTCGAGGCGAGCGGCTGGAGCGGCGCCTGGATCTGGTTCAGCGTGAAATCCGTTTCGGTCCCCATCGGCTTCCAGTCGATGGGGCCCGCGGAGCTGTCCGAGTCGGCGCTGCCGTCGGGGCTGAAGAACAGGAGCAGGCGCTTGGGACGCTTGGCCTCCTGCCCGCTCGCGTTCAGGAGCGGCACGAACGGCGCGAGCGCGGCGCTGAGCCCGAGGCTCTTGAAGAGCGCGCGGCGCGAGAGGCCTCGGCGACGGGGAAGGCTCATGCTCCTACGGGGCCTCCTGTGCGCCGATCGCGCGCACGTGGCGGAACGCGTCGCTCAGCACCGTGGCGGTGATGAGCTCGCGGACGTTGAACTTCGATTCCGCAAAGCGCTCGTGGACGGACCTCAGGCTGCAGGCGTCGTCCGCGGATTCGATGCGGCCGAGCGCGAAGCGGAACCACTGGTTCGCGAGGCAGTCGGCAACCGTGCGGCTGCCCGCGAGCTTCTTGCCGAGCTCGACAACGCCGTTGAACTTGCCCGCGAGATCGTCGCCCGCGTCGAGCAGCTCGCCGGTTGCGTCGATCGTCACGCCGCCGTCCATCGTGCGGTAGCGGCCGAGGCCGTCGAAGTTCTCGAAAGCGAGGCCGATCGGGTCCATCTGCGCATGACAGCCGGCGCAGGTGCCGGTCTCGTGCGCCTTGAAGCGATCGCGCGCCGTGGTGCCGTCGGCCGGCGGCAGCGCCGTGGCGTTCACGTCGGGCGGCGGCGGATCGATCGGCGTGCAGAGCAGGTTCTCGCGAATGGCGATGCCGCGGTGCACGACCGAGCCCTCGGCGTCGCCCCGGTAGTGCTTCACGAGGAAGCCCGGCTGCGTGAGCACGCCGCCGCGCTTGGTGGCGTCGAGCATCACCTGCGTGCCCGCCTTGAAGCTCGACGGCTGGTCAACACCGTAAAGGCCGAAGAGCTCGCCGCGCGGGTACGAGTACGGCGCCGTGAAGAGCGTGCTCATCAGGCCGTCGCCGGAGAGCACGACGGCGTTCGCGAAGTCGGTCGTCTCGGCGAGCATGGCGTCGACCAGGTCGGGCTTGCTCGACGCGAGGCTCCCGAGCTGCGTGGCGCCGATGTCGAGCCACTGCAGGTGGAAGAGAGGCACGGCGTCTTTCGCCTTGGAATCGGCGAGCATGCGCGTCACTTGCGCCGCGAGCACGGCTTCGTCGTCCAAGCCGCCCGCGGCCGCGAGGTCGAACAGCGTCTGATCCGGCATCGAATCCCAGAGGAAATACGAGAGGCGCGCGGCGAGCTCATAGGACGAGAGCGACACAGGCGTCTCCGCGGGCGTGCCCGTCGTGCCGACATCCGCGTGGTAGAGGAAGAACGGCGACTGCAGCATGGCTTCGAGCACGAGCCGGAAGCCGTCGGCCGGGTTTTGCGCCACACCGAAGAGCGTCGCGTAGGCGTCCACCTCTTCGGCGAGCAGCGGGCGCCGGTACGCCTTGAGCCCGAAATTCGTCACGAACTTCCGAACGCAGTCGTCGCCAGTCGCGAGATCGCAGCCGGCAATCTCGGCTTGGCGGCTTTGCACGCCAAGGGCCACCTTGGCCGCGAGCTCCTGATGCTGCTGCACGATGAGATCGGTCGGCACCGCGAGCGCGTTGCTCGCAAAGGGGCCGACGGATTGATCGGGCGTGAGCGAAGACGACGGATTGCCGGTAACGCCGAGCAGATCGCGCAGCGTGTGATCGAGCTGCGTGCGCGTAAGGCGGCTCAGCCGCGAGCGTCCGATCTTGAGCGCCCCGCCGGTTTGGGCTTCGCACTCCGCATCGGTCGGCGGAGTCCCCGTACCGCTCGTGCCGCCGCTGCTCGCGCCCGACGCGCCACCTTTCGTGCCGCTCGTGCCGCCGGAGGCAATGCCAGCGCCCGCGCCCGTGCCGCCGCTTGCCGCGCTGCCGCCGCCCGCGCCGCCAACCGTCGCCGCTGCTCCGGATCCGGCGGGGAGATCCTTGGTGATCTTCCCGCTGCAGCCGAGCAGCAGCACGGCGAGCGCGCCCGCGACGCGGCCAGCAATTCCGGTCCGAGGCACGCTCCAGAATAACCCGCCGGGATCACCCGAGGCAACGTGGGTGGAGGTGCGCAGCGCCTCCGGAATCCGAGCCCGCTGCATGGAAATCACGCGCAACGGAGCGCACCCACACGATTGCGGAGCGCTCGCGTCAGAAGGGCGGCGCGTCGGGCGTTGCCGTGGCGTGCGCGTCGCCGCGCGCGCCCGCGTCGGCGGGTGCCTCCGGGAGCGCCTCGGGGCGCGGTCCCCCCGTCGCTTCGGCGGCTTCGTCGTCGGGGCCCCCGTCCGGGCCGAGGCCAGCGTCCGGCGCGCCCGCGTCGACGGCGGCGACTTCCGTCGGTGCGGTGCCTTCGAGGAACTCCTCGTCCACCGCGTCCGTTTCGCCGGCGTACGCGAGCAGACCCGACGCGGGATCGACGTGCGCGACGACGATGCCGCTCGGGCGCGGGAACTCGGTGACCGGGTGACCTTCGTGCGCGGCTTTCATGAAGCTCACCCACGCGGGCAGCGCCGTCTGCGCGCCCGATTCGCCCCAGCCGAGCGCCATCGGCTCGTCGTAGCCGACCCAGACGCCCGCGACGAGCTCGGTCGAGAAGCCCACGAACCAGGCGTCCTTCGCTTGATTGGTGGTGCCCGTCTTGCCGGCGACCGGACGCTTGAGCGCTTTCGCGCGCTGCCCGGTGCCGCGCTCGACGACGCTCTCGAGCAGGCTCGTCGCGAGGTACGCCTCCTCGACGGACATCACGCGATGGCGCGGGACGCGCAGCGAGAGGTGGTGATTCAAGTCGACACCCTCGACGCCGATCAGCGTCTTCGGCGGCTCGAGCTCGCCGCCCGCCGCGAACGTCGCGATCGCGTTCACGAGCTCGAGCGGCGTGACCTCGTACGCACCGAGCGCGAGCGACGGGGTCGGCTGGAGCTCGGACTCGATGCCGAGCGCGTGCGCCCAGGTGACGACGTTCGGAGCGCCCACCTCCTTCAGGAGGAATTCGGCGGCGTCGTTGTCGCTCTTCGCGATGGCATCGCGCACGGTGAGCACGCGCGTCGGCAACGGTGCGCCGCCGTCCGGCGCAGGCACGGCCGGGTGCCCCGGCTTCGAGACGTTCGGCAGCGTGAGCACGCTCGCCGGCGTGAAGCGCCGCGACGAGAGCGCGAAGCTGTAGAGAAACGGCTTGAACGACGAGCCCGGCTGGCGTCGCGCCTGCGTCGCGCGATCGAGCCCGCCCGCCATCGCGTCGTAGCCGCCGATGAGGGCGCGCACCTCGCGCGTCCGGACGTCGATCGCGACGAGCGCCGCCTCGGGACCGAGCGCGAGATGGCACGGCACGGGGAGCGTGTCCTGAGGCGTTGCGGGCGGCGCATCGAACGCGACGCGCAGGAGCGCACCCACCTTCGTGAATTCGCTCGGCGCGAAATGCTTCGGGTTGAAGCGCTCTTCGCCGCGCAGGAGCGCGCGGCAGCGAGCCCCGCCCGCCTCGATGTCGATGCTGCCGGCCTGGTCGTCGACGGCGACCACGTGGCCCACGGCGCCCTGGTGCGGCTTCGGCGGCGTCGTCGTCGGCTTGCCCCAGAGAGCGCGCTTCTCTGCCGTGAACGGCGCTTCGAGCTTCTGGCGGTGGGCGTAGGCGTCGAGCGCGTCGCGAACGGCCTTGCGCGCCGCCATTTGCAGCGCCGGGTCGAGGCTGGTCGTGACGACGTACCCGCCTTTTTTGAAGTGCGGGCCGAGCGCCGTTTCGAGCTCGCGCTGCGCCCAATCGACGACCTCGGGTGCAAGATCGGATTCGCCGTCGGACGCGGGGGCGAGCTTCAACGGCGCGTCGCGCGCCGCCGCCGCGAGCTCACGCGTGACGAAGCCCTTCTGCACCATCTGGTCGAGCACGTAGTGGCGGCGCGCGAGCGAGCGCGCTTCGTCCTTGCGCGGCGAGAAGCGCTCCGGCGCCGCAATGAGGCCTGCGAGCGTCGCCGCTTCCTCGAGATCGAGCTCACGCGCCTTCTTGCCGAAGTAGTAGCGGCTCGCCTCCTCCACGCCGTAGCGCCCGTGCCCGAGGTAGATCTGGTTCAGATACAGGCCGAAGATCTCGTCCTTGGTGAGCGACTGCTCGAGCTTCTTCGCGAGGATCGTCTCTTTGATCTTGCGCTGATAGCTGCGCTCGGGGCCCAGCACGACGTTCTTGATGACCTGCTGCGTGATGGTCGAGGCGCCCTGGCGCGTGCCGCCAGCCCGCACGTTCACGACCATCGCGCGCAGCATGCCGAGGTAGTTCAGGCCCTTGTGCTCGTAGAAAGTCGCGTCCTCCGCGGCGAGGAACGCGAGCTTCACGTGCTCGGGCACCTCGCTGAAGGGGATCACGGTGCGGCGCTCGACGAAGATGCTGGCGAGCGTCGAGCCGTCGCGCGCGAGGATGCGCGTCACCTGCGGCGGATCGTAGCCCGCGCGGAGATCCGCGACGCTCGGGAGGCCCGATTCGAAGTGGCGCACGACGAGCACCACCGTCGCGGCCGCCACCACGAGCAACGCGCCGAGGCCGATGCCGCTCCACTTGGCGATCGCGAGCAGCCGCTCGCGGCGCGTGGGCTCGGGCTCTGTCTCTGGCTCGTTCGGTGGGGCGGCCTCTGGCGCTCGCATTCAGCGTCCGACGGCGCGCATCACGATGACGGCGATGACCACACCGCCCACCAGGCATGCCACGGCGACGCCAATCAGCAAGCCGAGGCCGCTCGAGCTCTGCTGCGGCGCGGGCGACGCCTCTGTCTGGCCGTGATTCGCTTCGACCACGACCTGCGGGCCCGCGACGCGGATCACGGGCAGCGCAGCCGCCGCGGCGCCGCCGAACGGCCGCAGCGCTTCGCCGAATTCGGCGGCGGACTGAAAGCGCTCGTCGGGCTTCTTCTTGAGGGCGCGAGAAAGCACGTCCTCGAGGCCCTTCTGGAACTTGCGCTCCGGCACCCGCTCGTTGAGCGGGATGGCGGGCTCCATCACGTGCTTCTGGATGTACTCCATCGGCGTGCGCGCCGAGAACGGGAGCTTGCCCGTGAGCACCTCGTACAAGATCACGGCGAGCGAGTAGATGTCGCTCCGCGCGTCGAGAACGCGCCCCTGCGCCTGCTCGGGCGACATGAACTCGGGGGTGCCGAACACCATGCCCTCCTGCGTGAGGATGACACTTCCTGGCTGCATCTGACGCTCGGTGACTTTGGCCAGACCAAAATCCAAAACCTTCGGAAAATCGATGATGCCGCCCTGCTTCGAGAGGAAGATGTTCTCGGGCTTCAAGTCGCGGTGCACGATGCCGAGGTCGTGCGCTTCCTGCAGCGCGCCGCAGACCTGAATCAAGATCGGGATCGCGCGCTCGGTCGGCATTGGGCCTTCCTTGCGCACGGTCTGGTTCAGGTTCTTGCCCTCGAGCATCTCCATCACGATGTAGAGCGAGCCGTCCTCCTCGGCCTCGCCGTACATGAACACCTTGGCGGTGTTCGGGTGCGTGAGCTGGCTCATCGCGCGCGCCTCGCGCCGGAAGCGCGAGGTGAGATCTTTTCGACCCGCGAGCTTCGGGTGCAGGATCTTGATCGCGACCATGCGGTTCATGGCCGGCTGGGAAGCCTTGTAGACGGACCCCATCCCGCCCGTTCCGACCTTCTCGAGCACCCGGAATTGGCCGCCGAGGATCTCCCGGCCGATGAATGGGTCCTTCGGGCGCATGGACCCGGATGGATACCAAAACTCCGCGGGCGCGACGAGCGCTGCTATGTAAGGGATGACTTGGCCGCGGATTTCATCGAGAGCGGGGTCCTCCGCACGGCGGGCTTTCGGCACGCGTTCTTCACCCGTCGCGGCGGCGTCTCGACCGGTCCGTACGAGAGCCTCAACTTCTCGCGCGCGGTCGGCGACGATGCCGCGAGCGTCGCGGCGAACGTCGCGCTCGCGGCAAGCGTGCTCGGCGTGGGTCCGAAGCGCGTGTACTACCTGTCGCAAGTGCACGGCGCCGTGACGCACGTGCTCGCCGGCGACGAGACGCCCGAAGCGATGCTCGAGCGCGAAGGGGACGCGCTCGCGAGCCGCGACGGGACGCTCGCCTGCGGGGTGCGGAGCGCCGATTGCGTGCCCGTGCTCGTCGGTGACCGCGCGAGCGGCGCCGTCGTGGCGATTCACGCGGGATGGCGCGGCGTCGTGGGGGGCGCCGTCGAGAGCGGCGTCCGGGCGCTCTCCGAGCTCGCGGGCGGCGGCGGGTCGCTCGTCGCGGCGATCGGGCCGCACATTCGCGTGGGGGCGTTCGAAGTGTCCGAGGACGTCGCCGCGGAGCTCGAAGCCGCGTCGCCAGTCGGCGGCGTCGTCGAGCGCGGTGGGGCAAAACCGCACGTCTCGCTCGCGCGGATCGTCGCCGGAAAGCTCCGCGCCCTCGGGCTCGACGACGCCTCGATCGACGACGTCGGCGGTTGCACCGTCACGGAGCCGGACCGCTTCTTCTCATTTCGGCGGAACGGCAAGGTCGGCGGCCGCCACCTCTCGGCCATCGTGGCGCGCTGAGACGCGGGCGGGAGCGGCGCGGGCATTCCGGGGCGAGCCCGTTTCGAGACACGCCGTAATGGCCGGACGGCGCACCGATCTTGCGCGCGGCGCGGGACCCGGGGGATGATTGGGTCTCTTACGGAAAGCGCGGGGCCGCTCGCATGCTGCTCATCAAGTGCCCACAATGCCAAGCGAGCTACCGCCTCGCGGAATCGCTCTATCGGCGCAAAGCAGCGGGCTATGGCGTCGTCATCACGTGCCGCCGCTGCAAGACGCAGATCCACGTCGACGAGGGCGCGCTCCCGCCCGCCGGCGAGGTCGACCACACCGCGCCGGAAACTCCGGAGGGTGATGTCGCCGCGAGCCCCGCACCCGCGGACGCGACGACGGCTGCACGAACCACCGTCGCAGCGAAGTCCGACGAGCCGACCACGGACCCCGTGGGGCTCCCGCCGCCCAATCCGAACAACCCGAACGACGACACGACCGACGCCGCGCTGAACGCGCTGCCCAACGTCGCGCCGAAGCCGGCAGCGCCGCGTCCCGCGGGAGTGCCCCGACCCGGTGGTGGTGCGTCGCCCGGGCGTCGCGGTGGCACGCTGCTCGGGATCCCGCCGCCGGCGAACCCGCCCTCCGCGCTCGTGCCCGCGAACGAAGCCGCCAACCGCGAAGCCGCGGGCGACGGTTGGAAGCCGAAGCTCGTCGCGCTGTCGCCGGGGCTGCTCGGGGTGCAGACGGCGACCAAGGGCGCTCCTCACGCGGAGGCTGCGACGAAAGCCGCCCCGCATGGCGCTCCGCCCGGCGCGAAGCCCCCGCCCGGTCCGCCGCACCCGGCCCATCATGCGCCTCCCGTGCCTCCGCCTCCCGTGCCTCCGCCTCCGCCGGCCGACGACGAAGATCTGGATTCGGTCGAGCCGATCTCGGCGGGCAGCGTCGTGCTCCTCGATTCGACGCAAGACGCGGAGCCCATCGAGCCGGCGCCGGATTCGGCGATGCCGATCAGCTCCGTCGACTACCTGAGCTCGCCGGAGCCGGACCTGCCGACGCTCCCTCCGCAAGATCCGGAAGCCAAAGCAGCACCGCAAGGCAAGCGCCTCCCCCAACCACCGCCGACGCCTCACCTGCCGAAGGTCGCACCACGCGCCGCGAACGGCGACGCACCGAGCGAGACGAGCGCGCCGAAGGTGAGCGAGCTCGCGCTCGAGTCGTCGCCCCTGGCGCTCAGCCAGAAGAAGGGCGAGCCCAAGCGTCGCAAGCGCCAGAACTCGGGCGATCTCACCGACGATCTCTTGAGCAACGACATGAGCTTCGATCCGGCGCCGGCGCTCGCTCCGCCGGACGCGGGTGCGCTCACGCGTGCGCCGATCTCGTCGCGACCCGCCGCAGCGGCAGGCTCATCGACGAAGGCGCCCGTCGCGAAGCCTGCCGTCGTCGAAAAGAAGAGCTCGGGCGGACGCGGCGTCGCGATCCTGCTCGTGATGGCGGCGTTCGGCGGGGTCGGTTACGTGCTCCAACACCGCACCATCACGCCGGAAGCGCCGAAGCCGGAGCCGCAAGCCGCCGTGAACGTCCCGCCGCCCGAGACGGCCGCGCCGCCCGCTGAGACGGGCCCTCCCGCCGACACGGCCTCAGCCGCCCCAGCGGAGCCGAGCTCGGCCGCTCCCGAAGCGAGTGCGTCGCTCCCCGCCCCCCAAGCGCCCACGACGGGAACGGCGCCGGCCGCAGCAGCGACCGCACCGCCCCCCGCCGCAGCGACCCCAGCGGCCACGACCGCCAAGACCCCGAAGCCCGTGGCGGAAGGCCCCGCGGCGCCCAGCGAGAAGCCGGCAGCCACGACGACCGAGAAGCCCGTCGCAACGACCACGGCGGCCCCCGCGAGCACGGCCGTCGTCGAGCCGCGCGGCTCCGCTGGCACGGACCCGTTCGACGTCGCTGCCGCGCGCACGGCGCTCGACGCGTCGGCGGCTCAAGCCTCCGGCTGCCGCAAGGACGGCGACCCGAGCGGCGTGGCCGTCGTCACCATCACTTTCTCGCAAACCGGTCGCGTCACGACCGCAAACATCTCAGGTCCGCCCTTTCAGGCCACGCCGACGGGCGGCTGTATCGCCTCGACCATGCGGAAGACGCGCGTACCGGCCTTCGCGGGGGAAATGGTCACGGTCAGGAAGACCATCACGGTTCAATAG
>DATMCL010000435.1:0-4153 GCA_035558375.1 Polyangiaceae bacterium | reverse complement strand
CGTGCTCTTCCTCGACGGCGCGACCTTCGTGTCGGGCGAGATCCTGCACATCGACGGCGGCGCGCATGCGGGCAAATGGTCGTGAGGAGGCAACGATGATCGAAATTCTGGTTGGTCTGCGCGTGACGGATGACGCCACGTACACTCTGTATCGTGCGCACATGCTGCCGCTCCTCACGGCGCGGGGCGGCGCCTTCGGCGTGGACGTGCGCGTCTCCGAAGTGCTCAAGAATCCGGGCAGCGAGCCGTTCAACCGCCTGTTCACGATCCGCTTCCCCTCGCTCGCCGCCCACGACGCGTTCTTCGCCGACCCCGAGTACGTCAAGGTGCGCGAGCGGTACTTCAGGCCGAGCGTTGCGTATCGCGTGCCGCTCGGGCGCTACGAAGTGCTGCCCTGACTCTCGCCTGCGGCGGCGCGTTGCTGCCGAGCTACGGGCCGCCGCAGGAGCCGTCCTTGCAGCCGAGGCCCCGCGCGGCAAGGCACACCGTGCACTCGGTCGCTGCGCAGTTCTTCAGCGCGGCGGACAGGTCCCGCCACTCCGCCGAGGATTCGCCTTCTCGATTCATGACGAGCTGCCCGCAGAACCCGTTCGGCAACGTGCCGCAGTAGTCGCTGACCAGGACGCAATCGGCGTCGGTCTGGCACGCCTGGTGCGCCTCGAGAAACGCCTGCGCGTGAGTGACGAGCTCCGGATCACACACCTCGTCGGACTTGCACGCGGCGAGCATTGCTCCCGCGGCGGATAGCGTCACCAGGCCGATAAGCCGCTGGCGGGTCAAAGTCAGCGGCTGCCTCATGAAAATCCAAGGTGGGTCCGGGTGACGAGAACGGCTCACGGCCATCGAGCGCTCGATCCCAAGGCTCTGGCGAGTCGGTTGTCTCACCGGTGATGCTACCCCCACTGCGTTCGCTCGTTCTAGGCGTCTCGCTGGTCGCACTGACCTCCAGTGCCCGTGCCGACGTCGCGCCCAAGAAAACGTGTCCCGGCGGCCAGCGTCCGGGCATATCGGGCTGTGTGGACGCGAGCCCTCAAGCACGCCTCACCGAGGCTGCGACAGCCAAGCCGCCGGCAGCGAAGCCGGTCCCCAAACCCGATCCGGAGCTATCCGCCGCGCGTGCCAAGCCGACCCCGCTCGAGCGGCAATCGCGCACGATGTTGATCCAGGAGCTGAAGCGTCTCGAAGCGTTGCTGCAGAAGACGCCCGAGGGCTCCCCGGATTTTCTGATCTTACTACGCCGACTGGGCGATGGTTACGCGGAGCTCGAGGTGCTCGCGGAGCGGGAGCGCGCCAAAGCCCAGGCGGCCGCCGACGACGCCGAGCGCGCCGCTCGCGACACGCCCAAAAAGAAGCTCGTCCGCGGGACCGGGACCGTGATGTAGGCAGGGTCCCGGGCGACAACGAATTCGAGCGCGCGGCCACGCGAAAATCGAGCGAACTTGCTCGACTCGCCTTCGTAGCGAAGAATCAGGGCTTGGTTTCGAGGGACCGTCGCCGTGTCGCGCGCGCCGTCGCAGCGTGCCTGGTCACCGCCGTCGCGGGCACGGTGGCGTGCGGATCGACGAAGCGAGACAAGGAAGGCGGCGGACTCGCGGACAGTAGCGCGGGAATCGGTGGCGCCGCGGCAAAGGGAGGCACGGGCGGGACCGGCGGCAAGGGTGGCGTCGGCACGGGCGGCAACCACGTCGAAGTCACGGAAGGGGGCGCCGGTGGCGATTGCGAGCGCGAGGTCACGCTTCAAGCGGTGACGCTCGGCGAGCCGGGCCCGTTCGATCTCATCATCGTCGCCGATCACTCGGACAGTCTGGCCTGGTCGCGCGAGGAGCTCACGCGTGGTTTGAAGGACCTTCTGACCAATGTCCAGGGGCGCTCGGTCCGGGTCTTCTTGCTCACGCCGACGCAGTATGGGGCATCGAGCCAAGCGGCGAACACGCCGTTCGCGACGACCACCGTCGTCGCCTGGCAGGACCCCCAGACACTCGAGCCGTACGAGAACGCAGTCACGGAGTACGTCGAAACCTGCAACGACCCGCAAGGGCAGGTGATCGCCTGTCCCGAGCCGGGCAGCTTGGATCTGCGTGACGAGCACGGAAAATGGAGCTTCGTCATGCCGGAGCCGGTCGCGGTGATCGAGCCCGACATGACCGACGCCGAGTTCGCGAGCGAGCAGACGGCTGTCGCGAATGCGATCCTCGCGCTCGGCGGAAAGGGCTCGCCCCAAGAGCAGCCGCTCTGCACGCTCGGTCGCTACGTGAGCCAGCCGGCGAGCGAGTTGCCGGAGAATGCCGTATTTCTCGTGATCAGCGACGAGGACGACGTGAGCGTCCCCGACGATTGCCTCGTGAGCTACGACATGTCCGTCCACGAGACGACGACGGACAACGGCACCGAGCCCTGCAGCTCGAACTGCGACAGCTACCGCTACTCGATGACCGGCGACACGTACCTAAAGGTCTATCCGTTCACGTGCGCTGCCTTCACCGACATGGGCGAGCGCATCGCGGGGAGCGAGCGCGGTGGCTGGCTCAACGTTCCGAGCGACGACTGCGCCGGTCTCACGGGCGCTTGCACGCCGGAGGAGGAAGCAGCCGCGGGGAATTCCTGCGAGAGCGGCCTCAAGCTCGTCGAGTGCACGCGCGAGTGCATGACCGTGCCGACGATATGCTCGATCGATAGAGCCGATTCGAGCGTCAACGCTTGCAGTCAGTCGTTCTCGTACAACGGCCAAACCTGGGCGAACCTCGCCGCGTACTGCGCGAGCACGCGCGGCTCGAACTTCCGCGACTGCTCGAGCGGTGGCATCAAGCGCGTGACCTCGACCAGCATCTCGGGCTCTCAATCGCACCAAAACCTGATGCCCGGCACGGACACGCGCGCCGTCGCACAATACTTCACGTCGCGCGTCGCGAGCGCCTTCGGCCCTGGCCAGTACCTCGTGGAGGGGATCGTGTTCGACCAGCGCTTCGGCTGCCAGCTCGGGGCGGGCCAGAGCTACGCGACGAACGTCATCGGTGCCATCGGCGACCCGACGCACGTCTTTTCGCTTTGCGACACCTACGCCCCTGCGCTCGACGGGGTGCTCGACTTCGCGCAAGCGCTCATCGAGACGGACTTCTCGCTCACGCTCAAGGAAGACGAGCACGTCACTGCCGTGGTCGTGATCGGCAAGGACGGCAAGGAGCGGACGCTCTCGAGCGCCGAGTACACGTTCGACGAAGCGTCCGGGCACCTCCGCGTTCAGAAGAGCGCGATTCACGGCGACGATGCGAACCTGCGCGTCGAAGTCACGTCCGATTGCCGGCCACTCGTGCGGTAGTGTCGCGACCGCCGCGGTACCCGACGTCCGGTGTGGTGGCCCAACTTGGCACAGGCATTTCAATCGCCGCCGGCTTAAATCCTGCGTAAAAATGGCGGGTCAGCGCGGCGCGGGACTTGCAGCGCCAACCGGCATGTCCTTACGGGAGCTGACGTTCGCGGCGGTCGCCGGGCTCGGGTTCGCCATCTTGGCCGGCTGCGGCTCGCAGAGCTCGCTCGATGCGGGCACGTCGTGCGGCAAGGACAGCGATTGTGCGAGCGGCCAGACCTGTCGCATGCCCAAGACACCGGGGCAGAAGCCGCAGGTCGCCTACAACCCCTGCATGATGTACACGGCGTGCTCGACCAGCGCGCAGTGCGGCTCAGGTTTCGTCTGCGGTCCGTACACGGGCGTCAGCTCGCCGGCCTTCCCGACCTGTCCGACGATGGTCTGCCAGGGGCCTTGCCAGACTGGCTCGTGCCCGACGGATCAGGTGTGCGCCGACGACGGCGTCTGCCGTTACCGAGCCTGCGACCAGCCGGACGCGCCCGCGTGCGCCGAGCACTTCCGCTGCGATCCCGCGGCAGCTGCGGCCCTCGGCACGAGCCCGGCCTGGCCGCAGGGCTCGAGCGTCGCGGATAGCGCCGATCCGACGCGCGAGCTGGCGCGAGGTTGCGTGCGCAAGAAGTGCGATGAAGACGGTGGGTACGTCTGTCGCGAGCTCTGGAGCTGCGATCCTCCGAACGCGATGCAGGAGCCCTCCGGGTGCACGCCCGATCCCTGCGCCGCGACCGAAAAGTGCGAAAACGACTTTTACGTCTGCAAGCCGGCGAGCGACGGCCCGCGCCCGCCCGGTAC
>DATMCL010000434.1:0-9906 GCA_035558375.1 Polyangiaceae bacterium | reverse complement strand
CCGTTCCGTGGCGCAAAAACCAGGCTGGCAGCGTCAGGGCGGCCTCGGGCGACAGGTCGAGCCAGCCCAGCAGCCGATCACGGAGGCCGGCCGTCGCGACCGCCGCGTCGTGATTACCCGGCAAGATGGTGAGGCGCCCTTGCCCGCGGAGGTGGCGGCGCAACGCGTCGCGGAGCTCCGTTTCCGGCGCGAGCATGCCGAGCAGGCTCTCGTGCGGATCGCGCGCCGGGGCGTCCAGCGAGAGGTTCCACACGTCGCCGTTGAGCACGACCTCGGCACCCGCGTTCGCCGCGACCAGCCGGGCGAGCGCCTTCCCCGTGTCGGGACGACCACCGTGGGAGAAATGCACGTCGCCCACGACGACGAGCGGCTGCTCGAGCATGGGCATGGCGTGGCGGAGACCCTAGCACCCCCGCGCGCTCCGTGTATGCTCGCCCCGAAAATGGCAACGGCTCTTCGCACGCTGGGCGCCCGGGGTGTCGGGCTCGTGGCCAACGCCGTGTGGCCGCTCTTGCTCGCGTATGGCGAGCGCTTCCCCGGTGCCCCCTTTCAGCCGCGCTGGGCGCCCGCGCCGCTGCAGCGGAAAAAGGATCGCACCTTCCCGCCGCTCGGCTGGCCGCGCCGGACCGACTCGCTCTGCCCCGTGTGCGTGCGCGAGGCGCGCTCGGCGGTCCTTTCGGGGTCGGTCGATTGGGCGGGCTTCATTGCGCAGAACCCCGGCGAAATCTCGGCCGACATCGTCGAAAAGGACGGCAAGGTCGTGATGCAGAAGGAGTGCCCGAAGCACGGCCGCTTCGAGGACGTGATGAGCATCGATCCGGCGTTCCTCGCCCGCATCGAGCGCCTGTTCCCGGGCCGCGACTACACCGCGCCGAAAACGCCGTTGCGTGAGCACGGGACCTCCTCCGTCAAATACGGGCGCGGCTCCGTCCTCACCGTGGATCTCACGAATCGCTGCAACATGATGTGCGATCCGTGCTTCATGGACGCGAACCAGGTCGGCTTCGTGCACGAGCTCGGCTGGGACGAGGTGAAGAAGATCCTCGACGACGCGCTCACCGTGAAGCCACGCCGGCAGCTGAGCGTGCAGTTCTCCGGCGGCGAGCCGACGCTGAGCCCGCATTTCATCGACGCCATCCGCTATGCGCGCGAGGTCGGCTACTTCTCCGTGCAGTGCGCGACGAACGGTATTCGTTTCGCGCAGGAGCCGGAGTTCTGCCGCGCCGCGAAAGACGCCGGCATGCGCCTCTGCTACCTGCAGTTCGACGGCGTCACGAACGAAGCGAATTCCCACCGCAAGGTCGGAAACCTCTTCGACGTGAAGCTTCGCGCCATCGAGAACCTCGCGGCCGTGGGCATCGACGTCGTGCTGGTCGTCACCGTGGTGAACGGCGTGAACGACGACCAGGTGGGCAAGGTCCTGAAGTTCGCGATCGACAACGCCGACAAGGTCACTGTCGTGTCCTTCCAGCCCGTGAGCTTCACCGGGCGGGACGAGGAGATCGACGACGCGCGCCGCCACGCCCAGCGCTACACCTTGAGCCACCTCGCCCACGACGTGAAGGGGCAGCTCGGCTTGACCGAGCCCGATCGCGACTGGTTCCCGCTCTCGGCGATGAACCCGTTTTCGGACGTGGTCGATCTCCTGCTCGGCGCGAATGCGGAGTTTGGCGCGCTCAAGTGCGGGTGTCACCCGAACTGCGGCATCGGCACCGTGCTGCTCGTGAACAAGCGCACCAAGGTCGTCACGCCCGTCGCGGAGTTCCTCGACCTCGAGGCGATTTTACGGGACGCGCAGGCGATTGCCGACGCCGGGCTCGGGCGCATCCCGACGCTGACCGCGCTCGGCGTGTCGCTCGCCCGGAACTTCCGCGCCGAGCGCGCTCCCGCGGGTTACTCGTTTGCGGAGCTCTTCCGCCAGTTCACGAGCCAGATTGGCGCCAAGGGTGACCGCGTCGGCGCGAGCGAGGGCGACGCGCGCGAGTTCGACTGGCGCTTCCTGTTCGTCGCCGGCATGTGGTTCCAGGATCTCTTCAACTACGACTTCCGTCGCACGGAGATGTGCATCATCCCGTACGGCACGCAGCTCGGTGAGATCTCGTTCTGCGCCTACAACACGGGCGTCGGCTTCCGGCAGATCATCGAGAAGATGAAGCGCACGGCGACCGTCGCGGAGTGGTTCCGGACGCACGGCAAACACCCCGTCTACGCCAAGAATCAGTCGCTGCCGCTGCCGGAAGGTCCGCTCACCGTGATTGCGCGCGAGCGCGAGTCCGAGGAGAAAAGGCGGCTTCCGCTGCTCGACGCGAGCGTGCCGCGTTTCTGATAGGATCGGGGGCGATGACTCCCGTCGAGAAGACGATCGTGAAGTCGCTCGTGGCCGTGGCGTGGTCGGACGGCGCCTTGGCCGAGCCGGAATCGGGGATGATCGACAGCCTGCTCTGGGCCTTCGGCGCGAGCGAGGAGCAAGAGGCGGAGATTCGCGATTTCGCGAAGAAGAAGCGCACCATCAAAGGCGACATCGTCGCCAAGGCCCTCGACAAGGAGGGTCGCGAGCTCCTTTTCGCGCACGCCGCGCTCCTCACGCACGCCGACGGCAAGCAGACGCCGGCTGAGGCCAAGCTCCTGAAGACGCTCGCCGAGCACCTCGAGTTCTCGGAAGAGGACGCGCAGCGCATCGCCGAGCACGCCAAGGAACGCGCCAAGGGCATGCGCGGATAACGTTTACGTTGCTGCCGCCCGCGTGCCGGCCCGGGCTGCTGCCACCAGGCTGACGAGCCGCTGATGGCCGACCGCTCCCGTCTGCTCCGCGACGCGCTTGCCGGCGGCGAAGACGGCGAAATACGGAATGCCCTGCACGCCGAAGCGTGCCGCGAGCTCGGGATGCTGCTCGGTGTTCACCTTGAGGACGACGGCGCGGCCGGAGAGCGCACCGGCGGCTTTGCCGACCTCGGGCGCGACCGCACGACAAGGGCCGCACCAGGGCGCCCAGAAGTCGACGAGCACGGGAACGGGGCTTTCGGCGACGATCTCGTCGAAGGCTCCCGGCGCGACGTCGAGCGGCGCATCGCTCGGTGCGAGGCGCGCCTTGCACTCGCCGCAACGCCCGGCGTGGGCAAGATGCCGCGCGGGCACGCGGTTGTCGCGCCCGCAGCTCGGGCACCGGCGAATCATGCCGGCAATGTGAGCACGCTCGACGCAGCGTCAAGCCCGGCTGCGGCGATCGGCAGGACCGTCGAACGGCGGCTTCTGCATCGCGCCGAGCGGCGAGGTTCGCGCCTCCGGCAGACTCGCGGCAACTGAGGCGGAGAGAGCGGGACCGGTCGCGAGCCCCAAGGCGGTGATGCGCGCTCGGGCGGGCAGGAGCGAAGCAAGCGGGTCCTCGCAGGCGGCGACGAGGAGGTTCCGGCCTACCGGGGCCGCGCTCCAGCGCGCGTCGGGGCTCACGGCGACGACGCCGGGCCCGGCAGCGAGCACGACGCCGGCATAGCGGTAGGCGTCGTGAAATCGGCGCGCGTCAGCCCGTTCCGCTTCGTGGAAACGGCCAAGAGGGACCTGTTTCGCCGCTTCGGTGAGGGCCGCCGCGACGAGCTCCGCGAAGCGCTGCGCGTCGGCCCGCGTGCCGACGACGAGCGCAGCGATGGGGCTCAAGCATCCGCGCTGCTCGAAAGGCACGATATCGGCGGCGAGCGCCGCAGCCGTAGCGGTCGTGATGTGCTCGGCGTCGACGACGGCGATGCCGTAGCCCGGGCCCTCGGCGTGAAGCTCGGCTCCTCGGGGCAGCGCGCGGCGTACCGCTTCGAGGGAGGTGTCGCCGCCGTACGCCCAGACGTGATCGCCGGGCGCAGCTTGAATCTCACTCGTGAGCTCGAAGAGGCCGGGCGCCGCTTCGGCGAGGAGGCGCGCGAAGTGTGGCTCGCGTCGCGACGGCTTGACGGATACCGAGGACGAGCCGGCGAGGGCGAGCGCGATGGCGCGGTGGGCGGCGATGAAGACGTTGGCGGGCAGGATGACGTGGACGCGCGGCGCGGGGCGGACGCTCGCGACGAGCGCCGCGATTTCGGCATCGGACGGCGTTGTCTCGAGGCATTGCTCGAGCGCGAGCTCGATTCCCTCATGCGAGAGGCCCGTGGAGTCGAGCAGCAGCGCTCGGGCGCGCTTTCCGAGCTCGCTCTTGCCGTCGGCAACCGCACAGGCGGCGCGCACGAGCGCTTGGACGCGCTCCGTGGCGTCGCTCATCCGAGCCACGCCTCCACGGCCAGCGAGCAGCCGCGGGCTGTCGCGCCCGGCCGCCGCCCGAGGAGCTCGATGCCCGCACCGCGCCGCCGCACGAGGTCTTCCGTCTGCACGACGAGCGCCGAGTCGATGTTGCCGAGATCGACGATGCGCGCGATGCCGACTTCCCCGGAAGGAACCGGAGCGAGCGTCACCGGGTCGACCGGCTCGACGCGGAGCCACCGAGGCTCGAGCAGCACGTCGGGCTCGCCGCGCAGTGCAGCGCCCGGCAGCGTGCCCTCGTAGAGCTGGCTCGTGAGCTCCGTCATGCCGTACTCGGCGACGACGTGCGTCTCCGGGACGCCGAATGCGCGCGCGACTTCGCGCCGAAGCTCCGTCTTTTCGACCTCGCGCGAGCGGCCCTTGAAGCCGCCTGTCACCATCACGCACGTCTCTGGGGGAGCGCGCAGGGGTCGCCCGGCGAGCGCGTCGAGGAGCCCGACGAGCGCAAATGCCGTCGCGAGCACGACGAACGGCTCGCCGCGCCGCTCCGCCACGTGAGCCGCATGCTCGAGCCCGGCGAGGTCGAAGCCGTCCGGTCCGAACAGCCAGCGTGCCGCCATCTCGCGCGTGAAGTCGCCGTCGGCGAGCGAGCGGCCGTCCCACTCGCGCTGAAACAGCCCGAGCATGAAGCCGAGCGACGACGACGGCGCCTCGCCGGGTGCCGGAGCGAGCGCCACCACGACGCGCGGTCCGGCACGAAAGCCGAGCAACGCGCGCGCGCCGTGCGCGAGCGCGAGCGCCTCGTACGTCTCGAGCGTGCGGAAGGCGTGCACGCCCGGGTCACCGGTCGTGCCGCTGGTTTCGAACCGCGCCACGTCGAGCTCCGGCGGGTGCACGGCGACGCGCGTCAGCCGAAACGTCTGCGCGGGCACGCCGGGAACGGCCGAAAGTTGGTCGAGCTCGGCGCCGCGGCTCGCCACCAAGCGCGCAAAGCCCGGTGACGAGCGTTCTTGAAATCGCGCGATGTCGAGCGCGAGCGCTTCGAAGTCGTCCGTCGCCGCACCGCGAGCGAACGCCCGCACCCGCGCGTGGAGGGCGTCGGACTCCGCGAACAGGCTCACGCCGCCTCGCGCACGGCGTCCGCCACGGCTTCGGTCGCGGCCTCGAGCTGCGGCTCGGTGATCGTGAGCGGAGGCGTGAGCACGAGCACCTCGCGCTTGCCGCCGCCCGTCGTGGCGAGGTAGCCGCGCTCGAGCAGCGCCTTCACGACACGCACCGCCGCGCCTTCGTGGGCTCCGAGCTCGACGCCGACCATGAGCCCGGCCCCGCGCACCGTGATCCCGCGCGCCCCAGTGAGCGCCGCGCCAATCGCGTCGCGCCACGAGGCCCCGAGCCGCGTGGAGCGCTCGACGAGTTTCTCGCGTGCGAGCGTATCGAGCGTCGCGAGCGCCGTCGCACACGCGAGCGGCGCGCCCGCGAACGTCGAGGTGTCCACGACCTCTTCGGCGCGCTGCCACGCCGCCATCACGCCGCGCCGGCCCACGACGGCACTGAGCGGAAGTCCCCCGCCGAGCCCCTTGCCCAAACAAATCAAGTCGGGCGAAACGCTCTGTGCCGTGCTGGCGAGCAGCGACCCAGCGCGCCCGAGTCCCGTCCAGATCTCGTCCGCCACGAGCAGCGCACCATGCTCCGCCGCGAGCGTCGACAGGCTGAGCAGGAACCCCGCGGGCGGCACGATGACGCCTCCTCGCCCGAGGATCGGCTCGACCAACACCGCACCCACGTCGCGCTGCTCGAGCTCACCCCGCACCGCCGCGAGCGTCGCCTCCGCGCCGGATTCGGTCGCCGGGTACTCGCAGAAGCGCACGTGCTGGTTCAGCTGGGCGCTGAACGGCGCGCGGTAGCTCTCGCGCAAGCCGCACGCGGCGAGCGGGCCGTAACCGAGCCCGTGGTACGCCCCGCCGAACGCCACGACCCCCGGCTTGCCGGTCGCGAGCAGGGCCGTCTTCAGCGCGGCGCTGACGGCGTCCGAGCCCGATTGTCCGAGGATCACCTGCGCGCCCGGCTCGGGGTGCAGCGCCGACAGTCGCTCGCACACGGCGATTTTCGCGTCGGACGGGTGCACGTCGCCGAGTGCGTGCCAGAGCCGCTCGCTCTGTAGCGACAGCGCGCGCCGCACGGCGGGATGCGCGTGGCCGATGAGCTCGGCACCGAACCCCGCCGCGAGGTCCACGTAGCGGTTGCCGTCGACGTCGACGACGTTGGCGCCGGCCGCCGTGGCGTAGACGATGCCGCCTGACGCGCGCGGCGGGCCCATCGGCGCCGCGACGTGCTTGTGCCGCACGAGAAAGGTACGCGAGTGCTCGCCCGGGGGGCGCGTCTTGAGGAGCGGGAGCTCGCCGCCGAGTTCGGTCGTCATCGAAACGCGGGGAGCGTGACCTAGGTGGCGCGCCGTGGCTACGAACAGACGCGATTGCGGCCGCCGCGCTTGGCTTCGTAGAGCTTGTCGTCGGCGCGCTGGATGAGATCGGCGGCCGCCTTCTCTTCGCTCAGCATCGCGCAGCCGATGCTGATCGTGACCGGGATCCGCTCGCCCTGGAACGCGAACGGGTGGGTCTCGACGCGCCCGCGCAGGTTCTCGGCCAGGGCGACACCGCCCGCGAGCGGCGTTTCCGGCAGCACGATCACGAACTCTTCACCGCCGTAGCGCGCGAAAACCTCGTCGCGCCGGATGCGCTCCTGCACGATGCGCGCGAGCTCGCGCAGCACGTGGTCGCCCGCGAGGTGGCCGTACTGATCGTTGATGTTCTTGAAGTAGTCGATGTCGAAGATGAGGAGCGTGAGCTGCCGGTCGTAGCGGCGCGCGCGGATGAGCTCCTTTTCGAGCGCCTCGAACAGGTAGCGCTTGTTGTGGATCTGCGTGAGACCATCGACGATGGTCATGCGGTAGATCTCTTCGTGGTACTTGGCTTCGGCGTCCAAGCCCGAGAGGTACTTGAGGATGGTGGGTCCGACCTTGACGCGGTCGCCGTTCGCGAGCTGCGCCGAGCCCTTCACCTGCTCTTCGTTCAGGAAGGTGCCGTTGGTCGAGCCGTCGTCGATGATGTGCCAGTTGCCGCCGCGTCGATCGAAGTGGCAGTGGCGGCGTGACACGGAATCGCCCTCGAGCACGATGGCGTTGTCGGCGCCGCGCCCGATGCGAATCGGCCCCTTGTCGAGCACGTAACGTTTGCCGAGCAGCCCCTGCTCCGCGGCATAGATGACGACCACGCAGTCGTTCCCCGTCCCCTGTTCGGGAGGTGGCGCCTGCACCACCTGGGTGACGCGTGTTTTCTCGTCGTTCTCGCTCACCCGGACCCTGCTCTCTCCGCAGCTCTCCTCACCGGTGGTGGCTTAGAGGGGGGCGCATTGTGGCGACTCATGACGAACCCTACAAGGTAGCAACGCCCCGAATTTACAGTCAAGTTGTAGTCTTTTATGCGGGGAGGTGGGTTCGAGTGAGCGCAGCCACGATCTCCCCCTCTCTGGGAAACAAAGCGTTCAGCACTTCGCGGGTCGGCATGTCGAAATCTCGGAAATCGAAGCCGGGCGCGACGGTGCAACCACAGAGTGCGAAGCCGGGCTCCGCGAGGCGCGCAGCCTGGTACGCGTTCGCGACGACGACGTGTTGGGGGCGTTCACCGAGCTCGAGTCGGGGACCGAGCCGCGTGACGCGGTGTCCGTCCCGGTCGTCGAGCGTGTGAAGCTCGAGCGGCGCACCGAGGTAGTGATGCCAAACCTCGTCCGAGCGCACGCGGTGGAACGCCGAGAAATCGTCGCCCGCAAGCAGGAAGTAGATCGACGTCGAAGCGCTGCGCGGACCGCGTCCTGGGAGCTCGAACGGCAACGGCTCGGCGCGAAAGGTCTCGCGGAAGAAGCCGCCCTCCGGATGCGGAGCGAGCCCGAGCGCGCGGACGATCTCTTCGGCCGTCACAGCGGCACGTCGAGCCCCGCGAGACGCATGACCCGCAGCGCGTTCCCCGCCTTCACGGGCCCTTCGCGCAGGCGGTAGTCGAACGTCATCTGATCGTTCTCGACGGTCTCGCGGAAGTGCACGAGGCGCACGTGGCTCATGAGCTCGGGCGGCAGGCGGCAGAGCTCTTCGTCGTGCGTCGATATGGCTCCGGCGGCGCCCCGCTGCAGAAGCTCGGCCAAAAGCCAGCGTGCGCCGAGCTGCCGCTCCCGTGAGTTCGTACCGTGCAGGACCTCGTCGAGGAGGAAGAGCACTTTGCCGTTCTGGGTCGTGGCATCGATGGCGGACTTGAGCTTTTTCACCTCGGCGTAGAAGTGACTGACGCCGCTGTCGAGCGAGTCAGAAACGCGCAGGCTCGTGCGGATGATGGCGGGCGCGAGCTCGAGCCGGCGCGCGCAGACGGGTGCGCCCGCTTGCGCGAGCACGGCGGCGAGACCCATCGAGCGCAGCATCGTGCTCTTGCCGGACATGTTCGAGCCGGTGACGAGCAGCGCGCTGCCCGGCGTCTCGAGCACGACGTCGTTCGTGATGCGCCGCTCGCGCGCAATCAGTGGGTGGCCGAGCGCGTCGGCGTGGAAGGGCGGCGAGGTGTCCTTCACGACCGGAAAGCAGAAATCCGGCTCATCGTGAGCAAATCCCGCGAGCGACGAGAGCGCCTCGAACTCGCCGATCACCTGGAACCAGCCTTCGAGGCTCGAGCCCGCGCGTCTGCGCCAGTGCTCGAGCGCGATGGTGCAGTGCACGTCCCAGAGCGTGAGCAGGTTCACGATCGGGTAGACGAGCCCGTTGTAGCGAAGGTCGTACCAGCCGAGGATGCGATCGAGCTCGGCCATGACGCGCGAGGGCTTGCGTCCGGTGTTCTCGAGGCGGGCTTTTTGGTCGCGCAGGAGCTCGGCATCGAGCGTGAGGCCTTCGATGAGCTCGAGCATCGGCGCGTAGGTGCGGAACGCCCCGTGCGAGGCGGAGCAGGCCGCGAACGCGTGGCCGCAGGCGGCGCTCGAGCGCGCGAGCAAGGCCGCTTGCAGGACGAGCGCGCCGAGGAAGACGAACGGCGTGAAGCCGCGCGACCAGACGACGGCGCCCGCGAGCGTCACGAGCGGCAGCACGCGCGCGCCGAGCACGACGAGGCCGTCGGAGAGCACGCCCGTCGTCTCGAGCGCCCATTTGAAGAGCGTTTCGGGCTCGGGCGGCGGGCGCCGCACCGTCTCGCCCTTGCGCTCGTCAGTGACGAGCGAGAAGCCGTGCGATTCGAAGCGCTGGCGTAGATCGAGCTCGCCCGCGAGCGCTTGCACGGCCGCCTGTCGCTGGGCGATCTCGGCGGGCGGCGCCGGCACGCGCAGCAACCGCGCGAGCGCGTCCTCACCGAAGCGGGTGTGCGCGACGCTCAGGCGCTGGAAGAGGGAGCCCGGACCGAACAGATCGAGATCGTCGGCGTAGGGGTGGTCGCTGCCGGAGAAGCGGCGGCCGTCGCCCGCGAGCTTCTTGAACTGCTCGGTAGCGCGCAGGAGCGCGTCACCCGAGACGGCCACCTCGCGCTGCGCGGCGCTCTCGCGATCGAGCACGCGGGCGTGCCACACGACGAGCACGGCGAACGCGACGAGTCCGAGCACCGTCACCGCTGCGGAGGCGAGGGCGGCCTTGCCGAGGAGGAGCGAGAGGCCGCCGCCCGCAGCGGC
>DATMCL010000433.1:0-11208 GCA_035558375.1 Polyangiaceae bacterium | reverse complement strand
CAATCTGCGTCTCGGTGCGCTCGAGCTCGACGTCGTGGCGCGCAAGGGTCCGCTCGTCGCAGTCGTCGAGGTGCGCACGCGCGGACCCACGGCTCGCACGACGGGCTTCGGCAGCATGACGCCGCAGAAGCGCGAGCGGATCCGGCGCGCGGGCGAGCGACTCTGGCAACGCCGTTACCGCAGGGACCGGAGCGTCGAGCGGCTGCGCTTCGACGTGGCGAGCGTCGAGCTCGACGCCGATCCGCCGCGCATCGAGTACGTCGTCGCCGCGTTCTGAGCGCGCTGGCCTCAGGACGGCGGCGCGGGGGCCACGGACGGCTGGACCTCGAGGGCCTCTTCCATGTCACGCAGCACCGAGTAGAGCGGCTCGAGCTCGCCGGGACCGGCTTTCGGCTCGAGCGTGCGGATGGCGCCCGTCAGCTTGCCGATCTCCGTCTCCTGACGCTCGCGGAGCGAGATGACCATCGTGCGGTACGCCTCGAAGAAGTCGACGAGCTCGTCACCCTTGCGAAGCGGCGTGGGAACACGGAGCCGGCCCTCGGCCACCTTGCTCAGGTTGGCCTTCATCTTGAAGATCGGACCCGCGACGCGATGGGTGACGACGATCCCCGCGGCGCCAATCAGCACGACGAGCAAGGCGAGCGCGCCGCACAGCGTGAAGAGCATCGCGCGCTGCTGCCGCGCGAGATCGGCCGCCTGCTGCTTGAGATCGTTCGCCTGCTTGACGAGCCGATCCTGCTGCGCCTTGAGCCGCTCGTCCTGCTTGGCTGCGTCGGCTTTGAACGCCTCGAGGAGCGCGGGGTTGTCGCTGTAGACCGGGTCCTTGATGATGTTCATCTGGACGACCAGGCTCACCTTCTGACTCTCGGCGACGACTTCCTTGCCGCGCGCCACGACCTCTTCCCCCTGGTGCATGGCGTTCAGGCTCTCCGCGACGACCGCGTTACTGGTCCGCCAGATGAGCGCCCCGAGCCCCACGCTCAGCACGACGGCGATGAGCATCAGGTAACCCGTGTATTTGAACTGGAAATGCGGATCGAGGAGGTAGTTCTTCAGGCGTCGCTGGTGACGACCGCTCAGAGCGGGAGATGCGGTGGCGGCTTCTGCCATGGGGGCTCCTCGGGTCCGGCCCGCCGCGCGGGACGGGAAATGGCCCACGGTTAGCGTAGGCCCTGGCGTTCGTCGCGAGCAAGAACTCGCTGGTTCTAAGCGAAGGCTTCCTCCCTCACTGGATCCGTGCAGCGATGGCGGGGAACTTCTCCATAGCGCGCTCGGCCGCCATCTTCACGAGGTCGTCCTCGGAGGCGGGATCCCTTCCCGAGACACCTTCCTGGGTGAGCGGGACCGCGTAGTTCCCGAGCATGGCTTTGTCGGGATACGTGAAAATCGCGACTTCGACGCGCACTTTGAGGCTGTCGCCCGAGTACTCGATCGGTCCGACCTTGGGTGAGAGGTAGAACGAGCGCACGCCTTTGTGCGCGGCGAGCACCTTCTTCGCGTCCGCCGGAGACTCGCCGCTCGGCGCAATCGCCATCGCGAGCGGACCCGCGGCGCCCTGCATTGCCTTCTGCACCATGCGGTCGATCCCGTCGCCGCTGCGACCCGACTTATCGGTCGTCTTACCGATGGCGATATAGAACTTCGTCGCCGGGCCGATGGCAGGGAGCGTTCCACCCTTCACCTGCTCGAGCGCTTTCTGGATCGCCGACTTCACGATCGGGCTCGGCTCGTCGTTGAGTCGCGACGACAAACAGTCCGTGCCGCCGAGCTGCAGCTTGCCGAGACCGGCGGCGGCGGCGGCGCGCACGGTGATGTTCGGATCCGCGAGGCCAGTGCAGAGCGCCTGCGTCGCGCGCGGACTCTTCGACGCACCGAGCGCGAGCGCCGCTTGAGTGCGAACGCGGAAGTCGGCGCCGCTCTTCAGATTGTCGATCATGCGGTCGACGTCGCCCGTGCCCTGCGCGCGCGTGAGCCGCGCCCCGAATGCGGTCGCGAGGGCCAAGAGCAGCGCAGTGCCGCGGGCGCGAAGCATTGGGACGGACTCTAACATTCTTCTCGACAAGATCGGACGCTCTGGCTCGGGCCTGACACCTTCATATTGTACGTCGCGCACGCGACCTTCTCCCTCACCTCCCTGACCCGCGCGCGCTCCCCGCGCGCGACATCGGGCCCCGCGCGGAACCGCCAAACTGCGGTGCAGTACCTACACTTCGGCTACGCGAAACCGACATTGTGTGGCAAGGATCCGAGCGTGCCGTCCCGCGCCGCAACGGCCTTCTTTTGGGCGTTCGTGCTCGCGCCCTTCCTCATGGGCGCAGGAACGGCCGTCCGAGTGCGCGGTGCGGCGAAAGTCAGCGCCGCTGCGTTCGCCAACGAAGACTCCGCGGTGCTTTCGGGCAGCGTCGTCGACGACACCGGACGCCCGGTCGGAAATGCGGAGCTCAAGGTGCGTGGTCTAGGGACCGACGGCGCGCTCGTCGCACTCACGACCCTGGGTGGCTGCGCGGACCCCACATTGTCGGGCACTGCGCGCGCCGGCACCACCGCGCGCCGCGACGAGCAGCTCGTGCGCACCGACGCGGCGGGACGTTTTTGTGTGAGCACCGAAGCGAGCGGTCTCGCGTCGCTCGCCGTGAGCTTCAGCGACGAGCGCGGTTTGCTCGACGCCGCGGAGGAGAAGGTCAAGGTCGATCGCACGCGCCGCGGAATCGAGCTGCGCGTCGCACCAACGACTGCCGCGCTCGAGCTCGAGCACGAGGAGCAGCGACTCACCGTGAGCACGCGCGCGACGGGACCGATCGCCGGCGCGATCCCTCCCCTCCCCCTCGCCGTCTATGCCATCACGCCGAGCGCCGAGTCGTTGATCGCCCAAGGCGCGTGTCCGGTGAACGGCACGACCGAGCTCGCCTTTCCAACGAGCAAGCTCCCCGGACCCGGGCCGATCGAGATTGCGCTCCGCTTCGCCGGAAGCTCCGTGCTCCAACCGGCCGAGGCGCGCCGGCGCGTGCTCGGGACGGCACGGGTCCGCTTGGCCTTGAGCCGCGCGCCCGAAGCGGGCGATCCGAGCGAGGGGATCGTGCTCGACGTGGCGCTCGGCTCGGCTGCCGGCGCGGTAGAGAGCGGCTCCGTCGAAGCGCGTCTCGACGGTCAGACCGTGGGCATCGCGCCCGTCGAGCACGGCGCGGCGCGCGTCCTCGCGCAGTTTCTGCGTCGTGCTCCGAGCGCCCGCCTCGAGCTCCACTACCTGCCGACCGAGCCGTGGTGGCGCCCTGGCGATCCGCTGCGCGCCGAGGTACCGCTGCGCGCACGCGGGCGCCTGGCGAGCCTCGTCTGGCTGCTGGTCTTGGCCGGAATTGCGCTGTTCCTAGTCTGGGGGTGGCGACGGCCCGAGCGGACCGAGCGCCCCCGTACGGGCGCCGACGAGCCGCGGGCTCGGGTCGCGGGCGTCCATGTCGTTCGCCGTGACGACGGCTACATCGGGTGGCGGGGCGTGGTGCGCGACGCCCATGACGAGCTTCCCGTCGTGGGCGCGCTCGTCTCGCTCGTCGAACGGGACCCCGAGGAGCGCGTCCATGCTCGGGCGGTCGCCGACGCTGAGGGTCGTTTCGAGCTCTGGGCGGCGGTGGCCGGCGAGCTCGAGCTCGTCGTCACGGCACGCTGGCATAGTGATTTCTCGTGCCCTATCCCGCCGCGCGGCGAGCTTCGCATCGACTTGGTGTCGCGAAGACGCCACGTCCTCGGGCGGTTGGTCCGGTGGGCCGAACGGCGCGGGCCGCTCAACAAGGGCCGCTCCGAGCCCACGCCAGGCGACGTGAAACGTCACGGACGCAGGGCGCGCAACAACGAGGTCGTCGACTGGGCGGCCGCCGTCGAAGCCGCGGCGTACGGTCCCGACGCCGTGGACGAAACGATCGAGCATGACGTGGTGCGCCAGGAACCCGCCGATCCTGCCGAACCGCGCGAGCGACGACGCTGAACGCCGCCATTGACGGGCGAAACCCGGCGTTCCTATAGTCCGCCGCCCGAGAATGTCGTTGCTCTACGTTCTCATCGCCGCGGTCGCCGTCGTCGCCGTCTACTTCCTCTTCTTGAGGAAAGGGGCTGCGCCACAGATCGAGGCTCCACCCCCGAAGCGCGCACCCGAGCCGAAGAAGCAGGACGCGAAGCCAGCCAGGGCCGAGGCCGCGGGTGCGCCCGCAGCTCCCCCGAGCCACGAGGCGTCACCCCCGCCACCGCCCTCGCGCAAGGCGCGTGACTCCATTCCCCCGCCGCGGGCAGCGGAGGTGCAGGCAGCGGTTTCCCAGCCACCGCCGCAAGCCGCGCGCGAGCTCGAAGTCGAAGGGCTGCGCCGTGGCCTCTCGAAGTCACGCGAGAGCGAAGGCTTCTTCGGACGCCTCAAGACGCTCTTCAGCGGCAAGCGCGAGATCGATGCGGGGCTCGTCAGCGAGATCGAGGAGGTCCTCCTCACGTCCGACGTTGGCGTCGAGACGACGGCGCTCCTCCTCGACCGGGTCCGCCAGGGGCTCGAAAAGGGCGAGCTCTCCAACACCGACAAGGTCTGGGATGCGCTGCGCTCCGAGGCCTTGCGCGTGCTCGACGTCGAGGGTCGCCGCGGCGGGATCGTGCTGCGCGGTAAGCCGACGGTCGTGCTCCTCGTCGGTGTCAACGGCGCCGGCAAGACCACGACCATCGGCAAGCTCGCGACCAAGCTTCAGTCGGCGGGGCACAAGGTCGTGCTCGCTGCCGGTGACACGTTCCGTGCCGCAGCGGTTCAGCAGCTCGTCGTGTGGGGCGAGCGCGTCGGCTGCACGGTGGTCAAGGGCAAGGACGGCGCAGACCCGGGCAGCGTCGTCTTCGACGCGATCAAGAAGGCGCAAGAGACCGGCGCCGATGTCGTGTTGGCCGACACCGCAGGGCGCCTTCACACGAAGACGAACCTGATGACAGAGATGAAGAAGATCGCGAAGACCGCGGAAAAGGCCTTGCCGGACGCCCCGCACGAGATCCTCCTCGTCATGGACGCAACGACCGGGCAGAACGCGCTCGCTCAAGCGCGTGAGTTCAAGGAAGCGCTTCCACTGAGTGGCATCGTGCTGACCAAGCTCGACGGCACCGCCAAAGGCGGCGTCGTGATCGGTGTTGCACACGCGCTTTCGCTACCTGTACGTTTCGTGGGATTGGGCGAACGCGCCGAGGATCTACGCGAGTTTTCAGCTGAGCCATTCGTCGAAGCACTACTTGGCCGTGAGGCCGACGGAGCTCGTTCAGCAAACGGAGCGAGCTGACTCTGCCTGCTCGCACCACTGAGGAAACTGCGAGGGATTCCTGAGTGGCGGAATTTTTTGGTGGTTGATCCAGCGAAATTTTGCGTGATATAGTTCGCGGGCCGTTCTGTGAAGTGCTGAATTTTTCAATGATTACGGGTAGTTGCGGCCATGCTTGCGTTACCTGTCGCCGGGGAAAGCAGTAAGAGGCATCGATGAAGAAAACTGGCGTCGGGCTCCTCGTAGCAACGGCCCTCTGGCTCGTCCCGATTCAATCTTGGGCAGGATCCAAGGCAAGCGTCGGTGCTTCCGCGTCGGCGTCCGCTTCGGCAGACACGAGCAGTGGAGAGGCCGACGCGTCGGGTGACGCCGCCGCAACCGGCAGCGGTGACGCGGCCGCGGGCGAAGGCGAAGGCGCCACTCCCGGTGGTGACAAGGTTCCCGGCGGAGACGTCCCCGGCGGCGAAGGCCTCGAGGACATCTGCAAGATCGATCCGACGGCGTGTCCGAACCTCGACATGGACAAAGAGGCGGCGCGCCAGTTCAAGGAGCCGCTCTATGCCGTGCAGCAGATCTTCGCGCTGCGCGTGCGTCGTTTCGAGCTCAACCCCTGGTGGGGCATCTCGCTGAACGATCAGTTCGTGAGCCATCCCGGCCCGGGCCTCGCGCTCAACTACTACATCTCGAACGTGCTCTTCGTCGGTCTGAACGGCGAGTATTACCAGCCGTTCAACCAGGATCAGGCCTTCAACTCCCAGGTTCGTCGGGCAGCGCGCGTCGCAGTGCCGCTCACCGAGTACCAGTGGATGGCGAACCTGAACGTCGGCTACGTGTTCGCGTACGGCAAGTTCGCGTTCCTGAGCGACTTCATCTTCCAGTACGACGCGTACGTGGTTGGCGGCGTGGGCATGATCTTCAATCGACCCATCCCGGTGATTGACCCCGACAACCGCAACTTCGAATACAAGGGTCACCTGAGCGGGAACGCCGGTATCGGTCTGCGCGTGTGGGTGAATCGCTGGTTCGCCATCACGACGGAGCTCCGCGACTACATGTTCGCAGACCAGCTCGAGAACCTCGAGGTCGCGCTGCCGCCGGAGGACAAGAATCCGTCAACCTGGTACGACCAGGACAGCTACTTCACGCACAACGTGCAGGCTCAGGTTGGCGCCTCCATCTTTATCCCGTTCTCGTTCGACTACCGGTTGCCGAAGTGATGCGCGAAGGGCCAGGCATGAAGACCAAGACTCGCAACCTCACGACGCGCCTTCTGGCAGCAGCCCTCGCCGTGGCAGCGGCGCTCACGGTTACCTCGCACGCTGACGCGCAGGAAATCCTCCTGACGGGACCTCTCGCGGGTGCGCCCGCCGTGCGCAAGCTGCGCCTGCACCGCCAGGGGCGCTTCGAGATCACCCCGTCGGCCACGTTCACCCTCCTCGACGAGTACCAGCGCACGATCCTGCTCGGGGCGAAGCTCGGCTACAACTTCACGGACTGGCTCCAGTTCGGTGTGTGGGGCGGCTACGGCGCCATCCACATGAGCACGTACCTGACCGACCAGATCCAGGATCAGAACGCGCTCCGCCGGCAGCGTGACATCACGGACACGGAACGACGCCTCACGGCGCTGAACCTCGGTCCCGACTTCAACGACCAGCTCGGAAGCATGGACTGGATCGTGTCGCCGCAGCTGTCGATCACGCCCTTCCGCGGCAAGCTCGCGCTGTTCCAGAGCATCTACATCGACACCGACCTCTACATCTTCGGTGGCGTGGGCATCATCGGCCTCACGGAGCGCGCGGACTGCACGGAGTGCATCCCGGCCAACAACGGCACGTTCCCGATGGCCTCGCGTACGGCGATCGCGCCGACCTTCGGCCCGGCGCTCAGCTTCTACATCAACAACTGGGCGGCGCTGAACCTCGAGTGGCGCTTCCTGCCCTTCTCGTGGAACACCGGCGGCTTCGATACCGCAGGCGGCGGCAAGGACGGCGAGTTCCCCGACAACAAGATCAGCGACGCGGATCGCCGCTTCCACTTCCAGCAGCTCTTGTCCGTCGGCTTCGTCATCAACCTGCCGACCAAGACCAAGCTCAGCGAGTAGCGCCCGCCCGAGCTTTCAGACGCGGTTCTGAAAGCTCGGCTCGAGCGTGCGACGAACGCTAGGCGCGCTCGACGCGATCGCCGCGCACCGCGTAGCCCTCGGGGAGGTTCTTGCGGCAAGCGTCGAGGAGCGCCTCGGGAATCGCGAAGCCCTTCTCGGCGAGGCCCTGCGCGATGCGGTTCCTCACTCGGAGCGACTCCTCGCCATCCAAAGTGGCGACGAGCGCAGGCGTGCTCTGGGCGTCGTTCACGGCGAAGACGGCGTTGGTGGCGGTGAAGCGGACGGTCTCGCTCGCGTCGGCGAGGAACGGCTCGATGGCGACGCGGACCTCTTCGGACGGATAGGCCTCGAGCGCCTGCAGGAGCTGGACCTTGGGCTCGGGATTTCTGACGTACTCGGTGTCGAACTGGTCGAGCAGCGCGAGCATTTCGTCGACGACGCGCTCTGCCGGGACGATGTCGGGCAGGATCTTGAGCGGCCAGGTGAGGCTTTCGGCTTTCTTCGCGTAGCGACGGAGCGGCTCGAGCGCCGCCTCGCCCGCGGCGACGATGCCCGCGACGCACTGGGCCTTCTCTTCCTGGTCGGTGATGCTCGGGTCGAGGTTCCAGTCGAAGCGCTTGAAAAGCGCCGCCGCACTCGCGGAATCAGCGATCTTCGCGAGCTCTTCGATCGCTTCCTGGCGGTCGTAGTTCTGCGAAAGCTTGTTGGCGACGAGGCGCTCGAACCGCGCGATGTCCTTCGCGCCCTTCGGTTTGTCGTCACGCCCTTTGCTGAAGAAGTCGAAGATTCCCAAAGCCGTTCCTTCTCGTGAGGACGAGAACGATGGATTTCAAGCGTCACCGCGTCAAGGGGCGGTCCCCACCCTCGCCCGGCGCGCCGACCCGGCGTGCTCTAGGCCGGGTCTTGGAAGTCGCTGGCGCTCGGCGCTTTGGAAGGCCGACCCTGGTCGTCGGTCGTGTCCTCCGGGACGCCGGTCATCGCGTTCAACAGCGAGTTGATGCGGAACACCAGACCACCGAGCTCGTCGTGCTCGATCTGAAAGCGCAGGTCCTGCTGCCCGTTGATGATGGCGAGCAGGCCGTCCTCGAGCTCCGACACGGGCTGCGAGATGTAATTTCCGAGCATGAAGCCGGCGAACACCACCATCACGAGGCCGAGCGCTCCGACCGCAAGCACCGGCCAAAGGAACGCAACGGGGCTCTCCACGCGTGACGCGGGCACCGCGGTGATGATCACGGCGTCCGTTGGGCCGTAGCCGTCTACGGGCATGACGCCGAACAGATTGCCGCCGATGGGCGCGTCGGCGCTGGCGATCCCCTTGTTTGCAATCGCCGCGCGCGCGGCAGCCGCCACGGGGGCCGTGGTCGCAGCCGACATGGCGGCGGCGCTCGCCGCGCCGGCGCTGTCCGCCACGGCTTCGAGCCCCTTGTCCGAGGCGCGCGCGACGATGAGCACGCTGCCGCTCGTGAGCTCGCTCGTGCGCGTGATGCGCTCGTCGTTGAGTGGCGTCCCGATCACGACGGCGCCCTGCACGACGCCGGTCTCGTTCCGGACGATCCCGTAGCTGACGAGCAGCTGCTCCTGGCGCTGCCGGTTGATCCACACGGCGCTGCCTGCGCGGCCCGACTTGAGCGCCTCGCCGAGCGCCGGATAGGCCTTGGCGAGGCTCTCGCCGCGCATGAGGTTCGAGCCGTCGCGGCTTATGACGACGCCTTGGTCGTCCACGAGCGCGACGAGAGAAGGCGGTATGCCCGCAAACTGCGGGTCGTTCTGCGCCAGGTCGCGCAGGCGATTGGCCTCGCTGAGGCCCGCCTGCTGGCGAGCCTCGGGAGTGCCGAGGCCGTACACGCCGCGCGTCGCTTCGGACGAGATGCTCTTCTCGAGCCAGCGTTCCAGGCGCAACGCGTCGAGCGCGAGCTGAGCCGAAGCCGCGCGGAGCGAACGCTCGACCTCACGCTTCCGCTCGGCGGGATCGGAGGCGAGGCCCTTCAGCGAGGTCGCGAGGAGCACGTACGACAGGAGCGCCACCAGGATCACGATCCCGGCGTTGACGACGATGATCTTGGAGCGCATGGCTCATTCCCCTTGCGGTGGGCCCGACGCCAGGTGGCGGCCTCAGGCAATTCTTGAAGCGAGCCTATCACCCGAGGACCCAAGAGCTCCAGTGTCCGCGGAGTCGTCGGGATGGCCCACCCGGCCTGTCTGGAGGTAGTCTCGCCGCGTCATGGCGCATGCCCTTGCGGTGGTGGACGACCCGTCGTTCGACGAGCACCGCCCTCCCGCTGACCAGCCGGAGCACCCCGAATGCCCTGCACGGCTCGCCGCGGCACGCCGCGCCGTCGAGGCGATTGCTCGCTCGGTGCAGGTCATCCCCGTGCCGGCGCGGCGGGCAACCGAAGACGAGCTTTGCCGCGTCCACACACCTGCATACATCGAGGAGCTCGGCCGTTCGGCCGGCACCTGGGCCACCTTCGATGAGGATACCTATGCCGCGCCGGGGTCGGTGACCGCGGCGCTCACTGCGGCAGGCGGAGCGATCGAGCTCGTCAACGCCCTTTCGGAAGGGCGCGCCGAGCGTGGAGTCGCGCTCCTGCGACCACCCGGGCATCACGCGCGACCGGGCGGAGCGATGGGTTTCTGTCTCGTCAACAACGTCGCCGTCGCGGCGGCGCATGCTCGGGCGCGCGGAGCCGAGCGCGTGATGATCGTCGATTTCGACGTTCATCACGGAAACGGCACGCAAGAATCTTTCTACGCCGACCCGAGCGTGCTCTTCGTGTCGCTGCATCAGTTTCCGCTCTATCCGGGCACGGGGAGCGTCGGCGAGCTCGGCTCGGGCGAGGGTCGTGGCCACACACTCAACGTGCCGCTCTCGCCGGGTGCCGATGACGCGGTGTACGCGGCCGCGTTCGCTCGCATCGTTGCGCCGCTCTGTTCGGAGTTCGCTCCGAGCCTGGTGCTCCTGAGCGCGGGCTTCGATGCGCACCGCGCCGACCCACTTGCCCAGATGCACCTCTCCGACGCCGGCTACGGTCAGATGGTGCGCTCGCTCACGAGCGCGCTTCCGCCGAACGTCCCCATCGGCATGGTGCTCGAGGGCGGCTACGACCTCGAGGCGCTCGAGGCTTCGCTCGTGCGCACGCTCCAATCACTCAGCGGGATCGCCGCGGCGGACGGCCCGACCGGCGCCGTCGCTGGGCGGCACGCGGAGGAGCTGGCCCGCGTCGAGGCGGCGGTCCGGCCGTACTTTCACCTGTAGCCCCGCGCACCCTGCGCAGAATTTCGGCCCGGACCGGGCCGGTTGCACGAGCCTTCGCTCTTGCGCTAAGACTCCGCCGCCCCGCATGGGGCTGCCCCGCGGTGGGTGTAGCTCAGTGGTAGAGCACTGGACTGTGGCTCCGGTGGTCGCGGGTTCGAACCCCGTCACTCACCCCAAAAACTCGAGAGGATCCGAGACCCACGCGGGGTCCGGATCCTCTTCGGCGCTTGGCGCGTCCCGTCCGAGCACTTAGGCGCCGGTACCGCCTGCCTCGCGTCCGGCACCGCCAGCCGTCTCACGCCCACCACGTCCTTGGCGTCCGCCCGCTTCGCGTCCGCCCGAGCCGGTTCGCCCGCCTGCTTCGCGCCCGCCCATGCCGGTCCGCCCACCCGCTTCGCGGCCACCCACGCCCGTTCGTCCGCCCGCTTCGCGGCCGCCCATCCCCGTCCGCCCGCCGGCCTCGCGGCCACCTGTGCCCATCTCGCGGCCACCTGTGCCCATCGCGCGGCCACCTGTGCCCATCTCGCGGCCGCCTGTGCCCATCTCGCGGCCGCCTGTGCCCATCTCGCGGCCGCCTGTGC
>DATMCL010000432.1:0-4371 GCA_035558375.1 Polyangiaceae bacterium | reverse complement strand
ACATTTCGCACTGTCTCGGCGCAGGACCGTGCGCCGCGTTGCGGGCGGGATGGTCTGGGTGGCGCGGCCCCGCGCGGCGCGAGCCTGCGCGGCGCGGGCAGGACTCGAGCCCACGGGGGCGCGAGCGTCCGCGTCGTCTCGAACGCCCACGTGTGCGTCGACGTGCCCGATGTGTTGAGCATCGCACTCCGCCATCTCGACGATTTCGGGAGCGACTTCGACGAGGTCGCCCCGCCCCTGCTGCGTGGCCCGGCGACAGCGCTCGCAAACCGTGAGCGCAATTTGGTAGCTCGAGCGCCCCGGGTCCCTATTCCCCGCAAGGGTCTGACGACAGAGCAGCAGAAAAGCTGCGTCGTCGTCGAGAGGCTCGCCCGCGTCGCGCCGAATTTTCGCCATCGCTTCGCGGAATGTCGCGAAAACCTCGCCCGAGAGCTCGAGGCGCAGCAGGTGGTGCTCGAGCCGGGAGTCCGGAAGGCCATCGGGGAGGCTCCCCGGACGGTGACCGTTCACGAGCTGCTCGACTTCGCGCACGGTCCGGCCTCGGGCCGCTTCGAGCCACCGCTTCTCGGTAGCCGGAATCGCGACGCGCGTGACCTCGCGCGCGACCGAAAAGTTGATAACGCCCGTTCGGAGCTCCCCTGCGATTTCAGGAAGCTCCTCGAGCGCCTCGGCGACGCGGAGCTTTTCCTGGGTAAGCCGAGGTCTGTAGCCGAAAAGACGCTCGGTGTATTCCAGGAACGACGCGAACCCGAGCCGAACATGCGCTCCCGAGCGACGCGCGCGGAGAAGCGCGAGTCCTTCGTCGAAATCGAGCCCCGCCCGCTCCGTGGCGAGCCGAACGAGCGCTTCATGTGCCTGACGCCATGAAGCGTCGTCACCCTCCAAGACGATAGCTGCTGACATGTTCGAACCTCCCGACCAAGCGCCCTCTGGCGCCGTGGCCTCGCTGAGGTTCCTCTCTAACACGCAGATTTTTGTCCTCGCCCGCATGCCCAAGACGTCGTTCCACGCATCGAAACGACATCGAAGTCACCCAAGCCCCGAAAGCGAGCCACCACCCAAACTGACGCAGCAGAGCGGCATTTGCGGCGCAACCAGCGCCTCTCAACACTCGGACCCTTCGAACTCCGTCAAGCACATTCCGAATAAAATGCTCACGGAGCGCGCGACCTCCTCAGCACCACGAAGCCCCAACGGCTCCAGGCGCCGGGCGGTTGTCAACGCCGCGCCGCGTTTTCGTCTCCCGCGAGCCCACAGCCCCGAGGCCGATTCTCGCGCCGCCCAACGAGCTCAGCAGTCGTCATGGCGCTCTTGCGGCGTCGCTCGCCACGACCAGCGAGGGCACTGCGTGGCCGAGCGTTCCTCCCGCCCGTAGCGTCCCCGCTCAGTCACCGGCGTTCCGTCGCGGCAGCACCGCCCGGCTCATCGCTCAATGCGCGTCGCCCAGTGCCGCGCGCACGTCACCGCCCGATTCCGTCGTGCCTCCGCGCGGGCAACGCCCGCGCTTGGGGGCACCCGTGCGCGCAGGCCGAAGGCCGAGCACACGGGCCGTACGGTGCCGCGCCCACGTGGGGGGCAGCTGCGTCTCGCTCCAACTCCGAGGGATGGGCCTTGGGCCCGGTGAGCTCAGCTCGAGCGGTCGAGCAATTCCTTCGGTATCAACCCACTCGGCTTCCCCCCCGTGATGATCCAGAGCTGATGCGCCGCGCGCGTGGCGCCGATGTGGAGGAGGTGGCGGGCTTCGTCGTCGTCGGGGTAGGCGGCGTCGGTGACGTCGACGAGGACGACGTAGTCGAATTCGAGGCCCTTCACCTGGCGCACGTCGGTCACGTCGATGCCTGGCTTGAAGGCGAAGTCTTGCTCGGCGACGCGACGGACACCCCGCACCTCGGCGCGCACGAGGGCCTGGTAATAAACGTCGGCCTGCTCCGGAAAGCGGGCGACGATCGCCACGGAGGCGGTCGGCTCTTCGGTGACGAGATCGCGCAGGGCTTCGCCGAGGAAGGCGACGGCGTCGCCGGCATGGCCGAGCTCGAAGAGCTCGACGGGTGCGCCCTGGCGCGTGGCTTCGGGCGCGTCGGTCGCGGCGAGAGGGCCGAGCACGGCGCGTGAGAACTCGATGATCTCGTGCGTCGAGCGGTAGGAGAGCTTGAGGGGCTCGATCTCGACGTGGGAGAAGCCGAGCTCGCCGAGCACGGTGTTCCAGTCGGAGAAGCCATTGTCGAGCAGCATGCGCTGCTGCACGTCGCCCGCGAGCGTGACGCTGCGGGCCTTGCTCGAGGTGGCAAGCACGACGGAGAGCTCGAGCGGGCTCAGATCCTGCGCCTCGTCGACCAGGATGTGCTCGTAGACGATGGGCTCGCGCGTGGTGCCGCCGCGCGTGAGGTGGCCCCGGAAGGCTTGGTGCAGGAGCAGGAGCAAGGTGTCGTCCTCGACGTCGAGGCGGGCGCGCTCGTGGATTTCGCGGCCGTCGACGCCGGCGCGGATCTCGAGATCGGGCTCGTCGTCCTCGTCGCGGCTCTTCTTGCGGCGGGGCGGCTCGTCCTCGTCGTCCTCGCGGCGGCGCTCGCGGGTGCGGGGCCCTTCCGAGCCGTCGAGCTCGGCCATGATCTCGGCGCAGCGCGCCGCGCACCAGGCGTGGGCGCGATCGAGCTCGCCGGGCGTGAAAGCGCCAGGGGCCGCACGCTGGAAGGCGGCGCCGAGCGCCGTGCGATCCGTCAAAAGGTCCCCCCAGGCCGAGGGCACGTCGCGCGCTTCGGCGACGGCGCGCGCAGCGATGCGCTCGAGCGCGACGCGACCGTTGGTCGAGAGCGCCTTTCCGGCGTCGCCGGTGGCGAGCCCGCCGAGCGCGTGGAAGCGCTGAACGAGCGGCTTGCCAGTGCCCTCCTTGAACGAGGCGAGCACGGCTTTGCCGGCGTCGCCGTCCGCTCCGAGCACGCCTTCGAGCTCCTTCGCCACGGCCTGGGCGCGCGCCTCCGCGAGCTCACGAATCACGGCCAAAAGGGCTGGGTGCTTCTTCAGGCGCGTGACGACGCTCGGCGTTTCTTCCGAGTATTTGCTGGGGAGGCGCGGGTAGAGGCCCTGCCGCACGCGCGCGGCCCAGTCGCCGTACGTGCGGGTTTGAACGCCCGCGACGCCGAGCGCCGGCAGGACGCCCGCGATGTAGCGGACGAGCGCGTCGTTGAAGACGATGACGAGCATGCGATCGGGGCGGAAGCGCCGCGGATCGCGGAACGCGAGGTAGGCGAGCCGGTGCAGGCCGATCGTGGTCTTGCCGCTGCCGGCGCCGCCTTGAATCACGACGAGCCCGGCGTCGGCGCGCGTGATGAGCTCGAATTGGCGCGCATCGATCAGCGCGGTGACTTCTTTCAACGTCTTGTCGTCGCTGGTCTCGCCGCCCACGCCGAGCTTGCCGGGGCGCGCGTGCTGCTCGGCGCGGATCGCCTTGCCGGCGCCGCCCTTGAGCCGACTCTGCTGCTGCTCCACGCGACGCCAGCCGCCGGACGTGCCGCGCACGAACGTGCC
The DNA here is from genome assembly GCA_035558375.1 of Polyangiaceae bacterium. Taxonomy (GTDB): domain Bacteria; phylum Myxococcota_A; class Polyangia; order Polyangiales; family Polyangiaceae; genus PMG-095. Next base: position 846 of record DATMCL010000432.1, on the reverse strand, counting down.
CTGGGGCGAGCCGATGCGCCGGAGGCGGGAATCCGTGATGCCGAGGCTCCTGCGCGTCTGCACGACGCCGTTCACCTCCCGCCCGCCGAACTCCTCGTCGTACTCGTCGCCTTCGTCGTAGCGGTAGTAGAGGCGACTGACGGGGGCGTCGCGCCAATCGACGATGCGCACGTTGCTGCTCGTGTCGAGGTACGTCGAGCGGCCGATCAGCACCTCACGGCGGCGGCCGTTCTCCTCGAGGACGAGACGCCCGAAGTACGGCGAGCGGCGATCGATCGAGACTTCTTCGATCTCGCGCAGGCGGCTCGCGAGCGCTTGCAGACGCTCCATCTCCTGCACGAGCGGAGGCAAATCCTCGGAGCGAGCCGCTGCGATCTGATCGCGGAGGTCGAGCAAGCGCTCGTCGTAGTCGCTCGCGTCCGTGCGACGCGCGCGCGCGACGGGCCGCGCTTCGAGGTGGCCCTCGACGCGGTCGAGGCATGCTTCTTCTTCGCCGACGATGCGGTCGAGCTCGGGATCGGCCAGGGAGGGTTCGGACGATTGCGACAAAGGGGGTCGCCTCGCCTAGCACAAAGCTTGGCCTAGGCGGACGCCGGTTGCGTTTTCGCCTTGGCTGTCGCGGTCATCACGAACGGGCCGAGCCGGTCGAGGACACCGTCGGGAATGCCGTGCCCGCCGTTGAATGGCACGAATTCGACGCCGAGGCGCGAGCCTTCCAGGAAATCGCGCAGCCATTCGGCGCCCGCGTACGGGAGGGTCGGATCCGCGCGGCCGTGACTCTGGAGAACGGGGAGGCCGGCTCGTTTCGAGACGAGCGTCTCCCATTCGCTCACGCATACCGGCGCG
>DATMCL010000431.1:0-50191 GCA_035558375.1 Polyangiaceae bacterium | reverse complement strand
ACGGCCCGCGCCGGGCGCCGTCAGCGGGTTTGCCGAGATTTGCCGGTGGGAAGCTTGCGTAGCTCGGCCGCGGCGCGTTCGCGCAGGCTGCGCGCATTGACGAGCCACGGCTCGCCCGGCGGCGCGCTCGTGAGGTACGCGTCCCAGCGACGAACCGCCTCCTCGAGCGCCGCGCGACGCTCGTCGAGGTCCGCGGCGCGGCGCGCCCGCGCGAGAGCGGCGAGCGCCTTCGCGTAGTCGAGCTCGTAGGGCGGCTCGAACGCGCCCGGCACCTCGAGCGGGTCGGCGAACGTGTAGTGCGAGAGCGGCAAGCGAGCCTCGACGGCGGGCGCGAGCGCCGCCCAGGCACCGGGCAAATCCCCGCTGCGCTCGAGCGCCATCCCGGCGCCGTAGCGTGCCCGCAAGCGAACGAGCTCCGTCGGTGCGTCCGCCTCCGCGTGCTGGAAGTCCTTGGCCGCACGCGCCACCTCGCCGGTACGAAGCTCCGCGTGAGCCCGGTCGTAGTACGCGAGCGCGCGCTCTTCCGGCTCGACGGCAAGCTCGAGCACCCGTGTCTCCGCGTCCCGCGCCCCCGCGTGATCACCGCGCTCGGCGCGTGCCCGCCCGAGCTCGTGCCACGCTGTCGCGAGCAGCGGACCCTCGGGGAGCTTCGGGATGGCGCCCTCGAGCAGCCGCTCGGCCTCGCGCCCGCGCCCGAGGTTCGAGCCGACGAGCGCGCGCGCCATCGCGCACGAAAGCCGAGGATCTTCGAGCGGCGAGAGCTTCGTCAAATCGAACATGGCGACCGCCGCCCGCGCAAAATCCGTCGCCATCTCCGGATCGCCCTCGCTCTGCGTCTCCCCGTCGAGCATCCGCTCCACCGCGCGGAGCAGCCGGGCTTCGGCACGCGCCCCTGGATGGCTCGCGCGGTACCAAATCGATGGCTCCGCCTCGCTCGTCGTCGACAGCGCGAGGAGCATCGCTCCGACACGAGCGGCAGCCGCGACTCGGCCCATAGCCGATAATACCACCGGCCCGGCAACGCCCGTCTCACCCCGCGCTACCGCGCCCCCACCTTCTTCCCGAGCGCCTTCCGCGCGTGCTCCGCCCACGCCCCCTGCCCCGCCGTGCTCCCCAAAAATGCGCGCCAGTGCGCCCGGCGGAGGGCCTCGTCCCGCCCCATCGCGAGCATGGCGATCGCCGCGTGCAGCTCCCCGTCGACGAGCATGATCCGCGCCGGACCGATACTCGCCGGCGACGCCGTGACCTCGCCCGACGGCGCAAACGCCGCCTCGGCGACGCGCGCCCGCTCGGCGGGGGTCATCTCGCCTTCGAGGTCCCACGGGCCGTCGGCCTCGCGCGCTCGCGCCCGCGCCTGCTCGCTGCGCCCCGAGCGATCGAGCGCGAGCGCCGTCAAGCCGAGCAAGAGATCGCGCTCACCCGCGAGCGGCATGGCGCGCGCTGTCTCGAGGTAGCCGAGCGCCTCGTCGACCCCGGCGGGCCCGCGCGCGAGAGCGAGGCTCGCGGCCTCGATGAGAGCAATCCGCTCGGTCTGGCGCGAGTCGAGCAACGCCGCGCGCGGCACGAGCAGTCGATACGCGCGCTCGGCGGCTTCGAGCTTCGACGCGGCGAGCGCGGTGCGCGCGATGTCGAACAAGGCCTGCGCGTCGTCGAGGGGAGCCGCCTTGTCGTCGAGGAAAGGAGCGAGGAGCGCCCACGCCTCCGGGACGCGAGCGAGCCGGAAGAGCGCCCGACCTCGCAAAAGCCGCGCCGCCCCCGCGTTTTCGGGCGCGGCTTCGGCAGCCTCGGCGAGCGCGAGGGCTTCGGCTGGCTGCGTGGGGAGTCGAGCGTAGCCGCGTGCGAGGATCCGGCAGGAGCGCACCACCTCCGGCAGGCGCGCCCGCGTCCAGAGCGTCGAGCCGAGCTCCGCGCCGTGCAGACGACAGGCGGGAGGCCGGACACTCGATGCTGCCGCTGCCGAGAGCTCCGCTGCCGGCACCAGGCCGAAGAGCAGCGCGGCGGCAGCGGCAACCAGCGTCACGGCGCCGCGGCGCGCCCCACGAAGGGATTGTGCAGCATGATCGTCTCGGAGCGACGCGGACCGACGCTCACGAGGTAGATCGGAGCGCCCGTCTCCTTCTCGAGGAAGCGGATGTACGCGCGGGCGGCGCCGGGTAGCTCGTCGAGCACGCGTGCGTTCTCGAGCTTTTCCTTCCAGCCCTCGAGCTCGACGTACACGGGCTTGAGCGAATCCGGGCGATCGAGCAGGTCGATCGGCAGATCGGTGACGCGGCCGTCGGGCGTGTCGTACGCCACGCAAACCTTGAGCGTCGGGAGCCCGGTGAGCACGTCGAGCTTGGTGAGCGCCAAACCGTCGAAGCCGTTCACGCGCGCGGCGTAGCGGAGAGCCGGCAAATCGAGCCAGCCCGTGCGGCGCGGCCGCCCCGTCACCGAGCCGAACTCCGCGCCCACCTCGCGCAGGTGGTCGCCTTCGGCGTTGCCGAGCTCGGTCGGAAACGGTCCGGCGCCGACGCGCGTCGTGTAGGCCTTGGTGATGCCGATCACGGTGTTGATGCGGTTCGGGCCGATGCCGGCGCCGACCGAGGCACCGCCCGCGACCGCCGAGCTCGACGTCACGAACGGGTACGTGCCGTGATCGAGGTCGAGCAGCGTGCCCTGCGCACCCTCGAGCATCACGCGCTTGCCCGCGCGCATGTTGTCGTTGACGAGCGCGGAGGTGTCGCGCAGGAGCGGGACCAGGCGCGGCGCGCTCGCTAGCAGCGCCGCGACGAGCGCCTCCGCGGCCGGCGGAGTGCCGCCGAGCGCGACGATCGTCGGCGTCCACGCCGCGAGCGCGGCGTCCACGCGCTCGCGGAGCCGCGCGGGGTGGCGGAGATCGCCGGCTCGTACGCCGCTGCGGCGGGCTTTGTCTTCGTACGCCGGGCCGATGCCCTTTTTTGTCGTGCCGATCGCCCGCCCGGCGGGCGCCTGCGTCTCGCGCAGGGTGTCCACGAGCACGTGGTACGGGAGGATGAGGTGCGCGCGATCGCTCAGAGCCAGGCGCGAGCCGAGATCCTGATGGCCGCGACGCCCGAGCTCGTCGATCTCGGCGAGCAGCACGTCCGTATCGACGACCATCCCCTGGCCGAGCACGCACAGCGTGCCCTGGCGCAGAATGCCGCTCGGCAGGAGTCGCACGACGAGCTTGTCGTCACCCACGACGAGGGTATGCCCCGCGTTCGGACCACCGGCGTAGCGCACGACGACCTCGGCGAACTCCGTGTAGATGTCGACGATCTTGCCTTTGCCCTCATCACCCCATTGGGCACCAACGATTGCTACGACAGACATGACTCAGCTCGTACTTTCAGGCGAGGGACGATCCCCCGCACGCAAACTCGTTTCATTCTTCGGTGGTCTGCTCGAGGAGCGCGGCGACAGCGGCGCCCAAGGCGCGCGGATCGCGCGGCAGTGCTTGTCGCGCGCCGTCTTCGACGCGCACGAGCGTCGCCGTGGTGAGCGTGATCTCGACCAGCTGGGTGTAGCGATACGCTCGCGCATAGGCGCTCGGATCGCCTTCGGGAGCGGGCGCGCACGCGACGCGTGAAGCGCGGAGGGCGTCGAGCACGGCGGCGTCGCCACCCGAGACGAGCACCCGCTCCGCGGCCGGAACCACGCGCCCGGCCCGCGTGAGCGCCCAGCCAAGCTCGTCCAACATGAACGCGAAGCCCGCCGCGGGCCGCGCGCGGCCGAAGCGCTCGCAGAGGCCGTCGTAGCGGCCCCCCGAGCCAATCGCCCGCCCCGGGCCGGCAGCGTGAAGCTCGAACACGGGACCCGTGTAGTACGCGAGGTCGCGCGTTTCCGCGAGATCCACGACGAGGCGCGGAGCAAGGCCCGCTTCGCCCACGGCATCGGCGAGCCGCCGGAGCTCATCGAGACAGGCGCGCGCCGGCGTGCCGCCGAGCGCCTTTTCGGCGGCAGGCCAGAGGTCGCCGCTGCCATGCAGGAGCGGGAGCTCGGCCACGGCGCGCAGAATCGGGCCTCGAAGGCCGTGCGCTTCGGCGCGGCGCGTGAGCTCCGTCGCGTCACGCACGCCGAGCGCGTCGACGATCTCGGCGCGCCCCTGCTCCGAGACGGAGGAGAGCAGCGCCGACGCGATGCCGGCGTGGCCGAGGTCGATCGTGAAGTCGGTGAGCCCCGCCGCGCGTGCTGCCGCGCTCGCGACGCCAAGCACCTCGAGATCCCCGCCGATGCCGTTCAGGCCGACGAGCTCGATGCCCGCTTGCGGCATCTGCTGCTCGCGCCGTGCCCGCTCGCGCCGGCGACGCAGGATGGAGCCCTGGTAGCTCAAGCGGGCTGGGCCGCGGACGTCCGCCATACGCGTGCCGATGAGCCGCGCAATTTGTGCCGTCATGTCGGGGCGCAGCGCCACGACGGCGCCCGTCTCCGGCTCCACGAAGCGCAGGAGCTGCTCGTCTGCGAGCGCGCCGAGGCCGCGCTCGAGCACGGCCGCGTATTCGAAGAGCGGCAGGATCACGAGCTCGTAGCCACAGAGCGCGAACGTGCCGAGCAGACCGCGCGCGAGCTCGGCCTGTGCGCGCGCTTCGGCGGGCAAGAGATCGCGCATCCCGGCCGGCAGCGGGTAAGCGAGCCCCGGTCGACCGGGCGTCGAATGACCCCCGGGTGCGGGATCGCGGGGCGGCGGAACGGAAGCTGTCACCAAAGCCGCCGGAGCCTAACATGGAGGTAAGCTCACGCCATGAGCCATCCCCACGGCGGAAACGGCGGTAACGCCCCTCAAACTGCCGCGCACCCGCGGGCGCCGAGCCACGGCGCAGAAGCCTCGATCGACGTTCGGGAGCGCGGCGCCGAGCGCGATGGCCAGCCGCAGCTCATGGACAGCCGGCTCTTCATGCAGCTCCTCGTGTTCCGCGCGCCCCAAGCGGCGGGAGGGCCCGAGGGCACCATCGCGGAGCTCGGGCGCGCGCTCGCGAGCGCAAGAGTCGGCGCGGTCATCTACGAGGACGTGAACGATCCGTTCGGCTTCGGCCTGCTCACGTTCAGCGAGGACCCGGCCGATTTCGTGACGCGCGTGCGCCCGGCGCTCGCCGCCCTCCGCGGGCTCGAGCTGCGCTCGGACTTCACGATGCTCGGACGCACCTATAGCTCGGGCTTCGAGCCCGATCTGCGCTTCTGGCTGCTCGATCGCCCGCGCGAGACCGTGCTCAACGAGGCGTGGCCTTGGGCGATCTGGTACCCGCTCCGTCGCAACGGCGCCTTTGCGCGCCTCGAGCCGCGCGAGCAGGGCGGGATCCTGCGCGAGCACGCCACGATCGGGAAATCCTACGCGGGCGCGGATCTCGCGCACGACGTGCGGCTCGCCTGTCACGGCCTCGATGCCAAGGACAACGAGTTCGTGATCGGGCTCATCGGCAAGACGCTGCACCCGCTTTCGCACGTGGTGCAGGCCATGCGCTCCACGCGGCAGACGTCGGAGTTCATCGAGCAGATGGGCCCCTTCTTCGTGGGGCGCGCCGTGTTTCGCAGCGCGGGCTGACGCGAGGCCGCGCGAAGGCTCGCTATTTCCCGGCGACGACGCGATAAGCCGCCGTGATGCGCGTGAACGTGCGCACGAGCTCGGAGAGCTCGCTCGGTCCCGCACCGGGATGCCGGTCCGGGTGATGCACGGCGGCGAGGCGCCGGTACGCTTTGCGCACGGTGTCTGCGTCGGCGTCGGCCGCGACCCCGAGCACGCGGAGCGCCTCGGCGCGCTGGCTCGACTCGCGCCCGTGAGCGCTCGCGCGCGAGCCCCCGTCGGCACGCGCTCGCCGCCGGCCGTGCAGGAAATCCCGCGGTCCGAGCACGGCACCGAGCCGGGCGCGTCCCGCGGCCCGGCGCACGTGAAAGCGAATCAGACCGTCGGCGAGACGAAAGATCGAGTCGAGACGCGCGCGGAGCTGCCAGCGCAATGCCGCCGTGACGAGCGCTTCGTTCGCGAGGCGTTCGTTGACGAGGATCTCCCCCGCGCGGTGCGACGGGTTCAGCATCAGCTTCCGTAAGAGCTTCGCGAGCGAGCCAGCGTCGAGCGCGCCTTCGCGCGCGAGCAGCTCGCCGAGCGGCGGGTGGGCGTCGAGCGTCTCGACATCGTCAACGAGGCCCCCCGTGAAGAAGACGCGGTGGCTCCGTCCGGCGCGCGCGCCCGACGGCTCGAGCAACTCGAGCACGCCGCTCGCTCCCGCGCGATGAAGCTGGCCGAGCAAGTCGCCGAGCGTCGTCCGCGAGAGCCGTCCCGGCAGGTTCATACCCCGGCGATAACGGAGGTCCGACCGCGCGGCCAAGTTCCGCGGAGCCCCTTCGCGCGCTACGTGCCCGGTCGAAAGTCGTAGCCCACGCGCTCGGAGAGCGGCGTGCACGCGCCGCTCCGGGGCACGACCGGGCAAGTCACGGCGCGCGCGAGCACGTCGATGCGCCCGCCGTCGCCGCTGCCGAGCACGAACGCGAGCACCACCTCGCCCGGCCGATCGCTCCTGCTCGTGACACGGCTTTTCAAGGCTCGCGCCGCGCGCGGCGCCGCCACCACGAGCGCATCGCTCCACGAGACGGCGCGACCTTCGGGCGCCACGATGCGCACGGTGCAGAAAAGCCGCCCGCTGCCCGGTTCGATGCGACACGCCATGCTCGCCGCATGCTTGGCATCGTCCGCTCGCGCCGGCCCGGCGAAGAGCAAGGGCAGCACGAGCGCCGCGCGCCGGAAGGCGGAGCGCATCGAGCACCCGCTGTCAGTCAACGGTCGGCTCGGCACGCGGAGGCGCATAGAAGTCGACGAGCTCGACGGGCGTCGGACACAGCCCGACTTCGATGCGCGTCCGCTCGCCACGCGGATCGCCGCCCACCTGGAGTGGCGCGGCAGGCTCGAACTCGAGCACCACCCGCTCGACGAGGAAGTCCGAGATGCATTTGGGATTCTGGTATTCGCCGCGCCAGATCTCCCGGAGGTGATAGATGAATTCGTGCGGTTTGATGGTGGAGACGCGAAGCTGCATCCGATCGGGGCGGTCCTCCGCGAACGGAAACATGCGAAAGCCGTAGCCGTAGTACGGGATCGTCGAGAGCGCGCAGAGCCGCATCGGCCCCTCGTAGAGGAGCTCCCCGGAAGGCACCGGGCGCCCGACGACACTGCCGTGCGGCCCGACGCGGTACGCCTCTTTGCCAGCGTTGATCACACGGCACGCGGTCATGCCGCTGAAGAGCAGGCTTGGCAGCGTGCGCGTGAGCGCGGCGATCGCGTAGCCCGAAGGCCCGGTGCCCAGGCGCTTGAAGGGTGTCGTGCCGAGCTGCGACTTCACCCAGCCGTAGTCGGCGAGCACGTGCGCGTCCGCGCCAAGGCCGCAGAACGGGGTGATGATGCCCTCCACCTCGATGAGTCGCACGGTGCGGCTGCCCGCTTCCTCGCACAGCCGCCGGATGTCCGCGTCGACTTCCCCGCCCTTCAGATCCCGGGCGCCCACGACCCAGGCGAGCGCGTTGCCGGTCCCGAGCTTGAGGAGCCCGAAGCGTGGCAGGCCCGCGCCCTTCTTGCGCGCCTCGCGAACCACTTCCGTAACCATCACCGTAAACGTCCCGTCGCCGCCGCCGGTGAGCACGGTGTCGTAGCCGCGATGGACGAGCGTCTGCGCGATCTCGCGCGCGTCCTCGATGCGCCGGGAAACGAAGAGATCGCCGCCCTCGAGGATGCGATCGAGGGTCGAGATCACCTCGGCCGTCACGTTTTTGGCGCGGCCGTTCACGACTACGGCGATGCGGCGCGGGGGGCTTGCTGCACCGGGCGCGGCCTCGCCGTTCTGGGAGCGCTGGGAGCGCGGCGGGTCGTGGGACATCGGGCTCGAGGTGATGGGACCTCCGTACACCTGTAATTTTCGCGGGCGGGCCTCCGTAGTATAGGCTCGGCCGAGCCAGAAACGGCGGCTGACTGCCGGAGCTTGGGCGGGGCCTCAAAACATGGGCAAGAAGGATCACAAGGTGAAGGCGAAAACCGGAGGACGGAGCACGCTCCCGCCTGCCTCCTCACGGTCCTCGCAGAGGCCCCCGCCGGTTCTCGACACGCTGCCGGTACCGGCGGCGCCCGGGGCCGCCAAAGGGCGGCGGCTGGGCGTGCGCGGCGCTGCACCGTGGGCGGCACGTCACGCCGAACGACGCGCGCAGGAGGCGGCCGCTCGCCTGCGCGAGCCACCGCGTCCCGGGTCCGCCCGCGCGACCCTGCGCACGCCGGCCCAGGCCGACCGCATCAAGGCACGGATCGGCGAGCTCCACGCGGCGCTCGGACGTGTGCGCGCCCTGCGTAAAAACCTGTCGGACGGCTTCTACGAGCTCGGCCACGTGCTGAAGCACATCGCGGACGAGCGGCTCTTCGACGCCAAGGGCTACGCGACGTTCGAGGCGTTCGTGGAGCGGGAGATCGACGTGGGGGGCAAGGCCGTCGCGCTCAAGCTCTCCCGGGTACCGGACGTGTTCCTCGAACCGGCCGCGCGCCAGCACGGCCTCGACGCCGTTTTGGCCGCGCTCGACACCCTGGATACGGCCAAACCCGTGCAAAAACGCCCGACCGCCAAGGCCCTCCCGCAAAAGCCGCTCAAGCCCCCGCGTTGACGGGCGCCCGGCGGTTGCTAGAAGGCGGGCTCCCCGAGAGCCATGCGATTCATCGACGAATGTTCGATCCGCGTCGAAGCGGGCGACGGGGGTAAAGGCTGCGTCGCGTTCCGGCGCGAAAAATACGTCCCCTTCGGTGGCCCCGCGGGCGGCGACGGCGGCCGGGGCGGCGATGTCCTGCTCGTCGCCGACGAGGGCCTCGGCACGCTCTACGACCTCACCCACGTCAGCGTCGCGCGCGCCGAGCCGGGCGAGCCCGGGCTCGGCAAGGATTGCTACGGCAAGGCCGGGCGTGACCACGAGATCCGCGTGCCGGTAGGCACGGTCGTCTTCGACGCCGACACGGGCGAAAAACTCGACGAGCTCGTGCACGGCAAGACGCGGCTCGTGATCGCCAAGGGCGGCAAGGGCGGCCGCGGCAACAAGCACTTCGCCACACCGACCGAGCGCGCGCCGCGACGCGCCGAGCCGGGCGAGCTCGGCGAGCGCAAGCACCTGCGCCTCGAGCTCAAGGTGATGGCCGACGTCGGGTTGCTCGGCTTCCCGAACGTCGGCAAGAGCACCCTGATCAGCTCCGTGAGCCGCGCTCACCCGAAGATCGCAGACTACCCGTTCACGACGCTCGAGCCGCACCTCGGCGTCGTCACGCTAGGCGACGCGCGGCGCGGCCTCGGGAAAAGCTTCGTGATCGCCGACATTCCCGGCCTGATCGCGGGAGCGAGCCAGGGCGCGGGCCTCGGGATCCGGTTCCTGCGCCACCTCGAGCGCACGCGCCTGCTCCTGCACCTCATCTGCCCGAGCGACGACCCCGCGCGGAGCCCGCTCGCTGACTACAAGACGCTCCGCCACGAGCTCACGGCCTTCGACCCCGAGCTCGCGCGCCGACCGGAGATCGTCGCGATGACCCAGGCCGATCGGCCCGAGGTGCGCGAGGCCTACGAGAGCGTCAAGGAAGAGTTCAAGGAGCTCGGCATCGATCTTCGGCTCGTGAGCGCCGTCACGCACGACGGGCTCGAGGCGCTGATGCTCGACCTGTTCCAGCGCCTCGAGACGGGGACGTAGCCGGACCGCGACGAGCGGCCGAGCGGCGACCTCACGGCGTCGCTCGCTCGGGCGACGCCGGCGCGTTACGCGCCGACGTCCGCGAACTGGTCCATCTCGTCGAAGTTGTATTCTTCGTTCGCGAGATTGTCGAAGCGCGTGTACGCCTCCGTGAAGCGCGTTTCGAACGAGCCCGTCGGCCCGTTCCGCTGCTTGGCGATGATGATCTCGGCGATGTGGCGCTTGTCGGCGTTTTCCTTGAAGTAGTAAAAATCGCGGTAAATGAACAGGATCGCGTCGGCGTCCTGCTCGATGGCGCCGCTTTCACGAAGATCGCTGAGCTGAGGGCGCTTGTCCTTGGTCGTACGCGTCTCGACCGCGCGGTTCAGCTGGCTCAACGCCAGGACCGGTACGCCCATTTCCTTGGCGAGCTGCTTCAAGCCGCGCGAGATCTCGCTGATCTCCTGCTCGCGACTGCCCGCATCGCGCCGGCCTTGCATGAGCTGGAGGTAGTCGATCGCCACGAGCCCGAGCTTGCGTGCGGGCACGTGCGCATCGCCGCGACCGATCTCGGCCTGGAGACGACGGATCTTCGCGCGCAGATCGAGCAAGGTGAGCGCCGGCGTGTCGTCGATCCAGAGCGGTAGCTTGCTGAGCGTCGCCGCTGCGCTCGTGAGCTTGGACCAGTCCTCGCGCTGGAGCTGGGCGCTACGGATGCCGGCCATGTCGACGCGCGCTTCGGACGACAGCAAACGTGCGGCGAGCTGCTCGCGCGGCATCTCGAGCGAGCAGAAGAGCACCGCGTTGCCCGGCTCCTCCACGGGGGCCTCGAAATCGCCCTGCCCTTCCTCGCGGAACGCCCCTTTGGGCGACGCGATGTTCACGGCGAGATTCAGCACGAACGAGGTCTTGCCCATGCCGGGGCGACCGGCGCAGATGTAGAGATCGCCCGCGTGGAAACCCGACATCATGCGGTCGAGCTCGCGAAAGCCGGTCTCGATGCCCGTGACGCCGCCGCCGCGGTTCTTCGTCTCCGTGAGGATGTTGAAGGCGCGGTGGATTGCATCCTTGGCCGAGACCATCGTCGAGTGCGAAGGGACGCGCGCGATGTCGAAGACCGCCTGCTCGGCCGAGTCGATGAAGCCCTGAACGTCCTCGCACCCCGCGTAACCCTCGGCGGTGACGCGCTGGCAGGTTGCGATCAGCTGCCGAAGGCGCCACTTCTCGCGGATCAGCCGCGCGTGGTTCTCCACGTGCGCGATCGCGGGGGTCGCGTCGGCGAGCTGTGCCAAATACGGCGTGCCACCGACCTGCGCCAAGCGGTTCCGATCGCGCAGCCATCCGGACACCGACACGATGTCAACCGGCTGCCCGGTCATGCTCTTCAGATCGAGCACGGCTTCGTAGATGCGGCGATTGGCGTCGGCGTAGAAGTGCTCGGGCGCGAGCACCTCCTGCACACGGTCGAACGCGTCGGCGTCGAGCAGCACGGCACTCAGCACGGCCGCCTCGGCGTCGAGATCCTGGGGCGGAACACGTCCGCCGCTCGGGGCGAGCTCTCCAGCGCTAGCTTGGACGGCGTTCACGGCTCGGACGTCCTCACGCCGTTATTGTCCCCACTCTGTCCGCGCGAGCCAGGCTGGCTAGGACAAGATAAGTCCGACCCAGAGCCGCTGCGCGGGCGCGCGCCCGCACGCCTCGTCTCGCTCCATCCGCTGCTTGCCCACGCGACGTTCATAACTTCTCAACAGGTCAGGGGCCGAAATGCACATCGCCCCGGGGATGCTCGAAGCACGCCCGGGGCGACTGGAATGGCGCGCCACCAAGGCGCGACATGAAGGTCACACCATTAGCAGCACGCCGCGCGTTTTGTCAACGACGGCGCGGAGCGCGCTTGCGCGATCTCAGGCCTTCGCGGGCGCTCCGGGCTTCTTGATCACTTCGATCTTGAGGCCAGTCGTTACGTCGTGGTGGAGGCGCAGCGGGACTTCGATGGATCCGAAGCGCTTGATCGGCTCCGTGAGCTGGAGGCGACGGCGATCGATCGTGACGCCCACGCGGTGGAACGCCTCTTCGATGTCCTTGCTCGTGACCGAGCCCCACATGCGATCTTCTTCGCCGGAAGCGCGCTCGATCTGCACCGTGACGGCGCCGAGCTTGGTCTCGAGGTCCTTCGCCGCCTTCAGCGCCTCGGCAGCTTCCGCCGCCGCGGCACGCTTCAGGTCTTCCACCCGGGAGAGATTCCCGGCGGTGGCCGGCACGGCGAGACCGCGCGGCAAGAGGTAGTTCCGAGCGAAGCCGGGGCGCACGCGCACCACTTCGCCACCTTGCCCGAGGCTCTCTACGTTCTTCTTCAACAGCACTTTGAGTTGGGTCGCCACGACGAGCCTCAATCGTTGGAGGTGAACGGAAGGAGCGCGATGTTGCGCGAGTGCTTCACGGCCAGCTGGACCGCGCGCTGGTGCTTGGCGCAGCAGCCGGAAATGCGACGCGGCACGATCTTGCCGCGCTCGCTCACGAAATAGCGCAAGGACTGCGGGTCCTTGTAGTCGATGGGCGGAGCGTCGTCGGCGCAGAAGGTGCAACCACGACGGCGGCCCATGCGACGGGGCCCGAGCGGGTCCTTCTCCATACGGTCTTTCGCTAGGTCTTTCATTTCTCGGTCTCCGTAGCGACGGGAGCAGCCGGAGCGGCCGGAGCGACGGGCTCCTTGGCAGCGGCGGTAGCGGCGGCAGCGGCCGCAGCGGCAGCGGCAGCCTGCGGGTTCATGCTGTGCGGCGCGTCGTCGTCGTCGGCATAAGCGTCGTCACCATAGGCGTCGTCGTCCGAACGCGACCGCTCGGGGGAGCGCTCGAAGCCGAGGATCTGCTCGATGCGCTCGCCCTCGTCCTCACCGGGTTGCGGCGGGTCGACGGCCTCGAACTTCACGTCTTCCGGATTCACGCTGACGGTGCCGGCCTCGACGTCGTCGCGGAGCTGAATCGTCTGGAACTTCACCACGTCGTCGAGCACGCCGAGATTGCGCTCGAGCTCGCTCACGAGCCCGCCACCACCGAGGTACTTGAGGCAGACGTAGACGCCGCGCTTCTTCTTCTTCACCGGGTAGGCGAGCGGGCGGCGGCCCCAGTTCTCGATCGACGTGAGCTGGCCCTTTTCGCGGCCGAGCACCTCGCTCATGCGGGTGGCGACGCGCTCTTGCCCGTCTCGCGTCACGTCGGGACGCAGGATGTAGATGGTTTCGTATTCTCTGACCCGAGGGGTCGTAGCCGTTTGGCTCATGCTGAGCTCCTTCTGGACTTGGGCGGCCCCCGGATCTCCCGGGAGCAAGGAGCCCACGTTCGTCAGCCCGAAGGCTTCTGTCGGTGGGTGATGTTCATCGCTGCGGCAAGCCCGCTCTTGGCGATGAGCTCCGCGGCATCTGCGGCGCGCGCAACCAGGGTTGCGAGCTCCGCCCGTTCCGCAGGGGCGAAGCCCTGTAGCACGAAATCTGCTCCGCCACCCCGAAAACCTGGCGGCGGCTTGCCGATGCCGACGCGGATGCGTGTGAAATCCGGTCGCCCTAGCTGCGCCGTCACCGAGCGAATGCCCCGGTTTCCCGCGTCGCCGCCCCCGGATTTCAGCCGGACTTCAGCGAAAGGCAGGTCGAGCTCGTCGTGGATCACGAGCAGCGACTCGAGCGGCAGCTTGTAGAACGACAGGGCAGAAGCGACGCTGCGGCCCGATTCGTTCATGTAAGTGAGCGGCTTCAGGAAATGGGCCGGCTCGCTGCCGACCCGCCCTTCGGCGAGCTCCCCGTGGAACTTCTTCCGCCAAGGTGGGGAGCCCGAGCGCAGCACGAGCTCGTCCACGACCATGAAGCCGAGGTTGTGGCGGGTCGAGGCGTACTCGGCGCCGGGATTGCCGAGCCCGACGACGAGCAAGCTCATGACGGGCTCGAGCCTCCGCGCTTACTTCTTCTTGTCGCCGCCCTTGTCGGCAGCCTTGTCGCCGCCCTTGTCGGCAGCCTTGTCGCCCGCCGCACCGGTCGCGCCGGCAGCAGGTGCGCCGGCCGCGCCAGCCGCGCCAGCCGCGGGTGCCGCCGCTTGCTCCTCTTCCTCCGGAGCCGCCTTCTCGGTCACGATCGCGATGACGGTCTGCTCGGGGGGTAGCCGCACCTCGACGCCCTCGGGGAGCGCGAGCGACTTCGCCGGCACGTGGCCGTCGAGATCGAGCTCGGTCACGTCGTGCACGACCTTCACGGGGATCTTCTGCGGCAGGCAGCGCACCGGAATGCGACGGAAGACCTGGCGCAGCACGCCACCCTTCACGACGCCGACCGGCTTACCGATCATCTCGAGCGGGATCTGCACGTCGACCGGCTCGTCGAGCGCGATCTGCACGAAGTCGGCGTGGAGAATCTCGCGCGACACGGGGTGGTGCTGGTAGTCGCGGAGAAGCACGGTGAGCTTGTTCTTTCCGTCGACATCGAGCTCGATGACCGTGTTGCGGCCGCGCTCGCTCGTGAGCACGCTGCGAAGCTCTTCCGGCTTCACGGCGAGCGACTGAGCGGCGAGCTTCTTGCCGTAGGCCACCGCGGGGATCTGGCCGGAGCGACGCAGGCGCGTGGCCTCACCCTTGCCCTTGCCCTGGCGGGCGTTGACGGAGATTTTTCGTAGGTCCATGGATGCTTCCTTGTAACGCGGGCGGTGCGGCCGTTCTTAGACGAAGAGAGACGAGACCGAGTCGCTGTTGTGAATGCGACGGATGGCCTCGCCGAGTAGGCGAGCGATCGAAATGATCTTGATCTTGGGGCATGCCGCGACTTGCGGCGAAAGCGGGATCGAGTTGGTGACGACCACCTCCTCGAGCGGGGAATCGATGATGCGCTGGACGGCGGGGCCGCTCAGCACGCCGTGCGTGGCGCAGGCGACGACGCGACGGGCGCCGCGGTCCTTCACGGCGCGCGCGGCGTTGCAGAGCGTGCCGGCGGTGTCGATCATGTCGTCGACGATGATGCAGTCGCGATCCTGAACGTCGCCGATGACGTGCATCACTTCGCTCACGTTGGCGCGCTCGCGCCGCTTGTCGACGATGGCGAGCCCGGCGTCGAGGCGCTTCGAGTACGCGCGCGTGCGCTCCACGCCGCCGGCATCCGGCGCGATGAAGACCGCGTCGCGATCGAAGTTCTTCTTCAGGTAGTCCTCGAGGAAGACCGGCAGGGCGTGCAGGTGGTCGAACGGAATGTTGAAGAAGCCCTGGATCTGGCCGGCATGGAGGTCGACGCACACGACGCGCGACACGCCCGCGGCCACCAGCAGATCCGCGACGAGCTTCGACGTGATGGGCGTGCGGGGGGCGACCTTACGGTCCTGGCGAGCGTACCCGTAGTACGGGATGACGGCCGTGATCCCGGCGGCCGACGCGCGGCGGAGCGCGTCGCACATGATGAGCAGCTCCATCAAGTTGTCGTTGACGGGATTGCACGTCGGCTGGACGACGTAGGTGTCGAGGCCGCGCACGTTCTCGCGGATCTCGCAGAACGTCTCTGCGTCACTGAAGCGCGTGACGCGCGCCTCCCCGAGGGGAGTATCGAGCACCTTCGCGATCTCGACCGCCAGGTCGTGATTCGCGTTGCCGGTGAACAGACAGATGCGCTTGACCGCCACGAGTCGTGCTAACCCCGCGAAATTACGACACTCTTCCGAATGGGCGTAGAACGGGGTGCGGACAACTAGCAGTCAGTCACCGGCCTGTCAACCAGGCGAGACGACTGGAGGATTTCTCCGTCAGCGATACGGGTTGCGGATGTCGAGATCCTCACCCTTCTTCTTCTTCGCGGGCGGCGGATGGGAGGCTGCGCGGCCCTGGGCGCGCGGGGCGCTCACGGGAACCGGGGTCAGGGTCATGACCGGAGCTGCGGAGGGCAACGCGTCCGGCGTCGTGATGGGGGTATTGTCCGCGGCAGTCGCGGCCGCAGGAGGCGCCGCCGGCGCGGGGGCCGGCGGCTGAGCGGCCGGTACGGCAACGACGGTCGTCGGCTGGTTCGGCTCATGCGACCCGCGAGCGAGCCAGAACCCGCCTCCGCCGGCACAGAGCGCTACCAGGGCAGCCACCAGGGCGATCACCGTCGGCGACCGGCGCGGCGAGTCCCCGCCGAAAAGGGCCCCGCGCGACAGGCTCTGCGATCCGTCCGGGATCGACATCGCCGCCACCGAGACACTCGACGGCGCGCCGGGCGGCGCCAGCACGCCGACCTGGCTCGGCTCGCTGCGCGCGATCCAGGCACGCACGGCCTCGCGCTGCTGCTCGATCTCCGTGCCGAGCGTCGTCTTCACGAACGCGGCTACGTCGCGCGGATCGGCGATGCCGTCGCGCCCGCCTGCGGCAGCTTCGAGCGCGTCCGCGAACTGTGCAGCCGTCTGAAAGCGCTTGGTCGGGTCGCGATCGAGCGCGCGGTGCACGACGGCCGCGACCTCCCGGCTGATGTGCGGCGCGACCCGCGTGAGCGGCGGGATCGGATCGTTCATCACGCGCTGCAGCGTCGCCACCTCGTTCTCGGCCTTGAAGAGGCGCTTGGAGGCGAGCGTTTCCCAGATCAGCACGCCGGCGGAGAACACGTCGGCGCGGCGATCGATCGGATCGCCCTGCGCCTGCTCGGGCGCCATGTACGCGAGCTTGCCTTTGAGCTGCCCGACGCGCGTGGACGTGAGGCGGCTCGAAGCGCGCGCCACGCCGAAGTCGGTGATGCGCGCGATTCCGTCGACGCCGACCAGCACGTTTTGCGGGGAAACGTCACGGTGCACCAGGTTGACGAGCACACCCTGATCGTCCTTGAGCTCGTGCGCGGCGTGCAATCCGGCGAGCGCGTCGAGCACCATGCGCAGAGCAATCTGCGTCGGGATGCGCTGCCCGTTGCTCGCCGCGCGCGCGAGCAGCCGTGCGAGCGTATCCCCCTCCACGTACTCCATCACGAGGTAGTAGCCGACGGGGCTCGCCCCGACCTCGAGAATGGCGACGACGTTCGGGTGGTGGATCCCTGCGGAGAGCCGCGCTTCGTCGAGGAACATCTCGACGAATTCTTTTTCGCTCTGTAGGTGCGGGTGCAGGCGCTTCATCGCGACGAAGCGCTGGAACCCGCCGACGCCGCCGAGGCGCGCGAGGTACACGGTCGCCATGCCGCCCGACGCGATCTCGCCCACGAGCTCGTAGCGATCGACGCGCTGGCGTCCGGTGCCGGGCTCGAACAGCTTCGCTGCCACCATCAGAAGCTCCCTCGCGCGCCGATCGACGGCCCGTTCTGCCAGGTGAAGTACGGCCGCACGCGCGTCTTGCGCCGGGCGGAGTCCACGCCCGGGAGCGAAGGCGGACCCCAGTCGACCGCGATGGCGGCAATGAGACCGGTCGCCACCGCGAGGCCGCCGGTCACACCGAGCAAGATGTTCGTACGCGCCTGCTTGGAGCGTCCATCTTTGTAGAGCGCGCAGCTCGTGTCGCCCTTCGGACACTCCGCCTTGACCTTGTCGGCGCCGGGATTGTTCACGGTGTCGATGCCGCTCCAGATCGTCACGCCGCCGGCGACTGCCGTGGCGCCAGCGCCGATCCACACGACGGTCGGCGGCAGACCGCTCCGCTTCGGCTCTTCTTCAGCGGGCGGCGGCGGCTCCTCCTTCGGCTCGGGCGGCGGAGCTTCCGACGGTGACTCGTCCTCCACCTTGGCTCCGCTGAAGTCGAGGGTGCCGCTCCCGCCGGCGACGGCGTCGACCGACTTGGATTCGGTCTTGCCGCCCGCGTAGCCGGCGCGGAGCGAGTGCGTTCCAGCCGCGAGAAATAGCGTGCGCTGGCGCGCGGCGTTGCCGTGCACGATCTGCTGGCCGTCCGCGATTTCACACGGCTCGGCGCAGGTGACGGTGAGCTCGAACGTCGAAGCGCCCGCGCGCGACACGACGTCGGGCGCGATCTTCGAGATGTTCTCGTCGTCGGGATAGAGGGCGAGCGCGAGCGCCGCGAGCGTGCCCGCCCGATCGAGGTCACCCGCTTTGTCGCGCGAGCGGATCGCGAGCTCGAGCGCCGTCGAGCTCGGGGCGTTCGAATCCGCGCGCTCGAACTGCTCGGCGGCTTCGGCGTAGCGCCCGTCTTTGTAGGACTGACGACCGAGATCGAACGCCTCCGCGGCGGCCCTCACCTGGGCAGGGGTCGGCGCGGACGCATTGTCTTGTGCTGCCGCGGGACTTGCCATGCTGCCGAGGAGCAGCATGGCAAAAAGGCCCACGGCGCCATGGAGGCCGCAGGTTCGACGCACGATCATCAAAAGCCTAACCTCGAACGCGGATCGAGGCGAGGTATTACGCGCCGCCCGTGTGCGGGGATGTAGGCGAAATCACGACATCTCGACCAAGAGGCGGTCGGGGTTTTCGAGGAAGCTCACGATCTCCTGCGCGAAGACCGCGCCGACGTCGCCGTCGATAATGCGGTGATCGAACGAGAACGAGAGCAGCATCACGTCGCCGACGACGATGTCGTTGCCGCGCACGACCGGCTTCTTCTTGATGGCGTGGACACCCATGATGCCCACCTCGGGATAGTTGATGATCGGCGGGGCCATCAGGCCGCCGAGCTTGCCGAGCGAGCTCACGGTGAAGGTCGAGCCGCCGAGGTCCTCGCGCTGAGACTTGCCGTCACGCGCGGCCACGGCGAGGCGCTCGATCTCGCGGGCGATCTCGAGAATGCTCAAGCGATCGGCGTTGCGCACGACCGGGACCATCAGCCCGCCGTCCGTCGCCATGGCGATGCCGATGTCGTAGGTCTTCCGGAGCACGTGCTCCATCGCCTGCTCGTCGATGACGGAGTTGAGGCGTGGGTGGAGCTTCAGGGCCGCGACCGTCGCTTTGACGATGAACGGGAGGAAGGTGAGCTTCACGCCCGCCTTCTCGGCGTGCGGGCGCGCGCGATCACGGAGCTCGATCAGGCGACCGACGTCACACTCCTCGATGTAGTGGAAGTGCGCCGCCGTGTGCTTGGAGCGCGCCATATTCTCGAAGATGCGCTTCCGGAGCCCGCGCACGGGCACGCGCTCGTCCCCTGCGCTCGCCTTGGGCGGAGCGGCGGGAGCGGCGGGAGCGGCAGCGGGTGCAGGAGCGGCCGCAGCGGCGGGACGCGAGCCACTGGACGCGTGGCGTTCGACGTCCTCGCGCGTGACGCGACCAGACGAGCCCGAGGGCGCCACTTCGCGCAGATCGACGCCGAGCTCGCGGGCGAGCTTGCGCGTCGCAGGAGCCGCGTGGGGCTTCTCCGCGAAGTAATCGTTCTGGCGCGGAGCCGGCGCGGGAGCGCCCATCCCCGGCAGATTCTCGCGAATGTCGCCGACCGCGGTCGCGACCGGAGGCGGCGACGCGGGAGCGGCAGCCGGCTTCGCGGCGGGCGCCGGAGCAGCCGGCGCCGGAGTAGCAGCCGGCGCGTCTCCACCTGCACCATCGAGATCGAGAACGATCAGGATCCCGCCGACCGGAACCGTGTCGCCGACCTTGAAGCGGCGTTCGGCCACCTTGCCCGCTTTCGGCGCACCGATCGTGACGGTGGCCTTGTCGGTCATGACCTCGACCATCTCCTGGTTCTCGGCGACGGCATCGCCCTCCTGAACCAACCAGTTGACGATCTCGCCTTCGGCGACGCCTTCACCGATATCCGGCAACTTGAACTCGAGCTTCGACATGAGCGCCCCGGGTTCTAGCAAAGTCAGAGCGCGACGGCGAGGGGCGCAGGCACGCGGGATGACGTCATCGGCCTTCCTCGAAAAACCTCACAGATCGACGGGGCACGGAAGACCCGGATCCACGACAAATTCCGGCGAGGCCGGTGGGCTCGCTGGCAGACCGCAACCGACGCTCGACACAACCGTCGGCTCCGAAAAAGCCAGCTGCGAAGCCCGCCCGAAACGACTTGCGAGTCTTGGAAGAACTGATCGACGGGGAACAGAGTGTGCCGACCTACACAACAAACCGGCGAGGCCGGCGGACGCGCTCACAATCGCGACTGACGCCGGAGCAAAGCAGGTGGATCCGGCAGGCCTGACAGACCCCTACGTCCTCCCGAGCTCGCTAGGACCTGGCCACCGAAAGAATCGCCGGCAAGATCCGATGCGACAACGGCAGGTACTCCATTTCCAAAGTGTACGGAAACGGCGTATCGAAGCCGGTGACACGCACGGGCGGCGCTTCCAGGTTGAAAAAGCACCGCTCCGTGATGAGCGTCACGAGCTCCGCGCCGAAACCGTTGGTCCTGGGAGCTTCATGGACGACAACCAACCGGCCGGTGCGCTTCACGCTTTCGAGGACGGTGTTGATGTCGAGCGGCCAGAGGGTCCGGAGATCGATGACCTCGGCGTCGACGCCTTTTTCGGAGGCCTTGTTCGCGGCGTCGAGCGCTTCGTAGAGCATCGCGCCGTAGGCGAGCACGGTGACGTGGCGGCCGGGGCGCACGACATTCGCCGACTCGAGCGGCACGAGGTAGTCGCCCTCGGGGACCTCGCCCTTCGCCGCGCGGTAGATGCGCTTCGGCTCGAGGAAGATGACGGGATCGGGGTCGCGGATCGAGGCGAGCAGGAGGCCCTTGGCGTCGTACGGATTCGACGGGATCACCACCTTGAGGCCCGGCACGCCGATGAACGCCGCCTCCGGGTGCTGTGAGTGGTAGTGGCCACCGCGAATGCCGCCGCCGACGGGCGTGCGGATCACGATCTTGGCCGAATACTCGCCGCCCGAGCGGTAGCGGTACTTCGCCAGCTCGTTGACGATCTGGTCGTAGGCCGGCCAGATGAAATCCGCGAACTGGATCTCGACCACGGGGAGAATGCCGTAGAGCGCCATCCCGATGGCGCCGCCCACGATGCCGTTCTCGCTGAGGGGCGTGTCGATCACGCGCTCTTCCCCGAACTCCTCCTGCAAGCCGGCCGTGACGCGGAAGACGCCGCCGACCTTGCCGACGTCCTCGCCCAGCACGACGACGCGCTGGTCGCTGCGCATCGCAATGCGTAGCGCGTCGTTGATGGCCTGCACCATGTTGCTGACGCTCATGTGCAGCGAGCTCGCGGTTCAGCCATGGCTCACCCCCGGCCGGGGCCCCGCGACGAGCTCGGCGCGCTGCTCGGCGAGGTGCCAGGGAACCTTGGCGTAGACGTCTTCGAACATCGTCTCTAGCGCCGGGAGCGGCGTCTTTTCGGCGATCGCCACGGCGTCGCGGAAGCGCTGATCGATGTCGGCTGTGAGCCGCGCCTGCTCGGCGTCGCTCCACGCGCCGCGCGTTTCGAGGTAGCGCCGAACGCGCTCGATTGGGTCGCGCCCCGCCCACGCTTCGACCGCTTCCGTCTCGCGATAGCGGTTCGGATCGTCGCTCGTCGAGTGCCCGCCCATGCGATACGTGATGGCTTCGATGAGGGTCGGTCCCTCCCCTCGGATCCCGCGCTCGAGCGCTTTTTGCGTGACCGAGACCACGGCGAAGAGATCGTTGCCGTCGACGCGCACGCCCGGGATGCCGTAGGCCACGGCTTTTTCTGCGAAGGTGCGCGTCGCGGATTGGCGCTCGACGGGCACGCTGATGGCCCAGCCGTTGTTGCGACAGAGGAACACGACGGGCAGCCGGAAGACGCCGGCGAAGTTCAGCCCGCTGTGGAAGTCCGAAGAGCTCGTCGCGCCGTCGCCGAAGTACACGAGCGACGCCGAGTCCTCGCGCCGGATCTTCGCGGCCCAGGCGGTCCCGACGGCATGCGTGATCTGCGTGCCGACCGGCGAGCTGATCGACGCCCAGCCCACGGCTCGACAGGTGTAGTGACACGGCATCTGCCGCCCCTTCACCGTGTCGTTCGCGTTGCCGAACATGTTGTCGCAGAGCGTCTGGAGCGGGAGCCCGCGCATGAGCGCCGCGCCGAACTCCCGGTAGCAAGGGAAGAGCCAGTCGTTCTTCCGCATGGCCCACGCCGAGCCGAGGATTGCCGCTTCCTCCCCCAGCGAACCGACGTGGAAGCCGATACGCCCCTGGCGCTGCAGCTGGACGAAGCGCTCGTCGAGCTGGCGCGTCTGAACGAGCGCTCGGTAGAGCGTGCGCACGTCCTCGTCGCTGAGGCCCGGATCGTGCGCCGGGTCGAGGGTGCCGTCGTCGCGGAGAACGCTGACGACTGCGTCCGGGGGGCCTTCGCCCGGGCGCCTGCTCTGCGCGGAGCTCATCGAATCATCCGAAGCGTTGGTCAGTCGGCGGGGCCCGCCGGGGGCGGTACGGCGGGGCGCACGATAGCACCATCGCTCCCTCCGTCATGCCCGAAATAGCGGCCGGGCTCAGTCGGCGAGCGCCGTGGCAACCTCGCGCAGGGCGGACGAGCTCGCGTTCTCGGCGAGGCCCATCGCCTGGGCCAGCCGCTCGATCACGGAGCGCTCGACCTCGCTCACGCCGCCGGAAACGTGGGCCAAGAGCGCGGCAACGCGCAGCACCTCCTGGGCGTGATCCGGGCGCGCGATGCTGCGAGCGACCATCTGGATGCGCTTGTCGACCCCGTCCTCGGCGAGCTGATCGTGGAGATCGTCGAGCAGCGCCCCGATCTGGCGCTCTGCCACGCGTCCCTCGCACGCCGCGAGCACCACGTGCTCGAAGGCTTCCTGCTCGGTCTTGTCGAACTCGCCGTCGGCATTCGCGACAAGGTACGCGCTTTCCACGATCGCCTCGAACAGGCGCGCCGCTTCGGGATCGAAACCGGTCGGCTGCGTCAGGTCGTCGCCGGAGTGAGAGCCGTAGGACGCAGCCGAGGCGACGAGGATCGAGTCCTTCACCCCTCGCTCGGAGTACGCCGGCGGCCGGCTGAGCTGCTCTGCGACCTTTCCGATCAGGTTCGAGTCGTTGGCAGGCATGGTTCGATACCGCTCGCTAAAACGCCAGAGTGCTCCAAGCTACACCGACCCGCGCCCCGGTTGAAGAGGATCCCGCGGCGCTCACGTTTGTTTTCGGCGCCCCGGCCGCGCTCTCGTTGGTTTTGTTGGTTTTCGGGGCCCCGGCCCCAAAAACGGCGCGCGTCAGCGTTAACGGCGCGCGTCAGCGTTGTCCCGGGAACGGCGCGCACGGGCGGTGTACTGAGCGCTAGTCGCTGACGCTGCGTCGAGGTTTTCGCAGGAGCGATTCGGGCCGCAGAAGATTTTCCGCGACCGGCTCCAGGGGGCGGGCCGCTGGAACGGTTCCGGGCGGGCTCAAACGCGCCGCCACGAAGCCTTCGGCCGCGTGGTAGCTCGAACGGACGAGCGGGCCGGACGCCACGAACGCGAAACCGAGCGCTTTGCCTTCCGCCTCGTACGCGGCGAACTCCTCGGGCGTGACGTAACGAGCGACCGGGGCGTGCTTCGGCGTCGGGCGCAGATACTGGCCGAGGGTCACGATGTCGACGCCGGCGTCGCGGAGGTCCTTGAGCGTCTCGCTCACCTCGCCCGGCGTCTCGCCGATGCCGAGCATGATCGAGCTCTTGACGAAGCGCTCGGGAGCGCGCTCCTTCGCGTGACGCAGCACGTTGAGCGAAAGATCGTAGTCGCAGCGCGCGTCGCGGATGAGCGGCGTGAGGCGGCGCGTCACCTCGACGTTGTGCGCGTAGACGGCGGGCGCGGAGCGAAGCACCACGTCCACGTCGCCGAGCCGTCCGCGAAAATCGCCGACGAGCGTCTCGACCAAAAGCTCGGGACAGCGCTCGCGCAAGCCATCGACGGTGCGCGCGACCTGAGAGGCGCCGCCGTCGATGAGGTCGTCGCGATCGACCATGGTGAGCACGACGTATTTCAGGCCGAGCTCGGCGATGGCGCGGGCCACGTGCTCCGGCTCGCGCGGATCGTAGGCACCGCGCGGATTGCCGGTCGTGACGGCGCAGAAACGACACCCGCGCGTGCAGGTGTGGCCGAGCAGCATGATCGTCGCCGTGCCCGCCGTCCAGCACTCGCCGACGTTCGGGCAGCGCGCTTCCTCGCACACCGTGTAGAGGTCGAGGCGCCGGAGCGTCTCCTTCAGCCGCGCGTACGTCTCGCCGCCCGGAGCGCGCACCTTGAGCCACGACGGCTTCGGATCGCGCCGGGTGACGGGCACCTCTGGCTTCTGCTCTTCATCCACTCGGAGCACGACGCCGTCCTAGCACGTCACCCGGAGGTGAGCTTCTCGAGCAGCTGGTTCACGAGCTTCGGGTTGGCCGAGCCCTTGGTCTCCTTCATGACCTGGCCCACCAGGAAGCCGAGCACGCCCTTCTTGCCCGCGCGAATGCTCGCCACTTGCTCCGGGTGCAGGTCGAGCACGCGCCGGCAAGCGGCCTCGATTGCGCCTGCATCGGAGACGACGCGCATGCCGCGCTCGTCGACGACCGCGCGCGGCGAGCGCTCCGTGCCTTCGATCGCCGCGTAGATTTCCTTCGCCTGCTTGCCGCTGATGTCGCCGGCTTCCACGAGCGTGAGCAGCTCCGCAACCTGCTCGGCCGTGACGCTGAACGTCGCCGAGAGCCCATGGCTCTTTGCGCCGCGCAGCACCTCGTTCACGACCCAGTTCGCGACCTTGATCGGATCCTTGAAGCCCGCGCAGGCGGCGGCGAAGAAGCGCGCGTAGCCCGGGTGCCCCGTGAGCGTCAGCGCCGCGGCCGGGGGCAGCTTGAGCTCCTCGACGAAGCGCCGCCGCATGGCGGCGGGGAGCTCCGGGAGCGCGCTCTTTTGCTCGGCCACGAACGCCGCATCGAGCACGAGCGGCGGCAGATCCGGCTCGGGAAAGTAGCGGTAGTCGTGCGCGTCTTCCTTCGAGCGCAGCGTCTTCGTCTGGCCCGTGTCCGGATCGAAGCTGCGCGTCTCCTGCACGATCTTGCCGCCGGCGTCCAAAATCGCCGTTTGGCGGGCAATCTCCGCGTCGATCGCGCGCTGCACGAAGCGGAAGGAGTTGATGTTCTTGATCTCGCAGCGCGTGCCGAACTTCTCGGCGCCGCGCGGCCGGAGGGAGACGTTCGCGTCGCAGCGGAAGCTCCCCTCCTCGAGGTTGCCGTCGTTCACGCCCACGAACACGAGCACGTCGCGCAGGGCGCGCAGGTACGCCGCCGCCTCGGCGCTGGAGCGCAAGTCGGGCTCGCCCACGATCTCGACGAGCGGCACGCCCGCCCGGTTCAAATCGACGAGCGAGTCGCCGCCCACGCCGTGCACGTTCTTGCCCGCGTCCTCTTCCATGTGCACGCGCGTGATCCCGACGCGGCGCAGGGCCCCGTCGAGCTCGATCTCGAGGCTGCCGTGCCGCGAGAACGGCTCCTCGTATTGGCTGATCTGGTAGCCCTTCGGCAGATCCGGATAGAAGTAGTTCTTGCGCGCGAAGATGCTCTTCTCTTCGATGCTGCACCCGAGCGCGACCGCAGCCCGCACCGCCATCGCGACGGCATCCCGGTTCATCACCGGCAAAGACCCCGGCAACCCCAAGCAAACCGGACACACGTTGCTGTTCGGCGGCGCCCCGAAATTCGTCGAGCACCCGCAAAACAGCTTCGTCCGCGTGAGGAGCTGCGCGTGCACCTCCAAGCCGATGACGGGCTCGTAATCGGTCATGACCAGCGCCTATACCACGCCGAAACCGGCTACGGACCCCTACAGGCTCGGGCTAAAGGCTCAGTGGCCCTTTTCGCGATCGACGCCGGGATGGCCGTGGTCGCCCGGCTCGTGGCGCGGGTTCTCCGTGAGCTGTGAGCCGTCGCGGCCCGGGAAGCTCATCAGGAGATCCTTCTCGAAGATGAACTGCTCGCGCGAGTCGTACGGCGCGGCGTGAATGCCCGTATCCATGCGAATCGCGTCACAGGGGCAGGCTTCGACGCAGAAGCCGCAGAACACGCAGCGCAGCTCGTCGATCACGAAGCGCTTCGGGAAGCGCTCGTAGCCGCGGCGGGGATCGCCCTCCGGGTACTCGCCGGCTTCGATGTGGATGCACTGCGCGGGGCACGCCGTGGAGCAGCACAGGCACGCCACGCAGCGCGGCGAGCCGTCGTCACGATGCGTGAGGCGGTGAACGCCGCGGAAGCGCTCGGGATAGGGCCTTCGCTGCTCCGGATAGGAGACCGTGTTGATGCCCTGCTCGACGGATTCGGTCGAGGGATCGTTGCGCTGGCCGAACACCATCTCCTTCGTGTTTTTGAAGAAGTGGCCCATCGTGATGCCGAGACCGCGAGCGATTTCGGGAACGTAGGTCTGGACGGCGGCCGTGCGCTGGGGGCGCGCGACGGGCTTGCCGACGACTTTGCGGGGACCGAGCGGAGCGGTGGACATGGGGACTTTAGGCTCCCTGCTTTGCGGTGCGAGTGCCGCCCATGGCGGCGGCGAATTGAGCGGAGGTCGAGGCGAGCATGCGGCGCTTGTGCGTCGGCTTCAGCAAGAAGACGACGAACCACACCGCGGCTGCGCCGACGGCGAGAGCGACCAGGAGCTGAGACAGATCCGCGATCGTGCGGAGTGCCGCGGTGAGGCTGCCCTCCGCGCCCTGGAGCAAGAGCACCACGAGCCCGGTCGCAAGAATGTTCACGACCGAAGCCGGCAAGAGCTTGCGCCAGCCGAGGCGCATCAGCTGGTCGTAGCGGAAGCGCGGCAAGGTCCAGCGAATCACGAGCTGCAGCCAGCACATGGCCAGCGTCTTCACGAGGAACGCGAGGACGCCGAGCAGGATGACCCAGCCGTGCGTCATCGCCTGGTCGAGGATCACGGTGTCGCCGATCGCGAGGTGGACGCCGTCACGGTAGACGAACGGGAGGTTCCAGCCGCCGAGGAAGATCGTCGCGATCATCGCGCTCGACGAGACGACGGCGATGTACTCCGAGAAGAAGAACATCGCGAACTTCATGCCGGCGTACTCGGTGAAGTAGCCGGCCACGATCTCGCTCTCGCCTTCCGGCAAGTCGAACGGGATGCGCTTCGACTCGGCGACGGCCGACGTGAAGAACAGCACGAAGGCGAGCGGCTGCACGAAGATGCCCCAGGTGTTTTCGCCCTGCCAGCGCACCATCTCGTCGAGGCGGAGCGTGCCGTACACCATCATGGCGCCGATCAGCGTGAGGCCCATGGTCACCTCGTAGGAGACCATCTGGCTCGCGGCGCGCAGGCCGCCGAGCAGGCTGTACTTGTTGTCGCTCGCCCAACCGGCGAGGGCGGCGCCGACGATACCGGTGCCGGCCACCGCGAAGAAGTAGAGGACGCCGACGTTCAGATCGACCACCTGGAGGTGGAAGGCTCCCGCAGTGCACACGCCTTCGCGCGGCACGGCGTGCGCGAGCTTCAAGAACGACGTGCGCCCGTCCTCGACGGCGCCGAAGCAGAGCGTGTCGCCGAAGGGGATCACCGCGAACACGGTGAGCGCCGGGAAGAACGAGATGAACGGCGCGATGCTGTGCAGGAAGCGGTCGGCATTCGGCGGGATGAAGTCTTCCTTCCACGCCGTCTTCAAGCCGTCGGCCACGAACGCGTGCGGCAGGCCGAGCAGGCGCAGGCCGTAGCGTGGCTCGTTCCGAATCGAGTACGCCGCGTAGCCCGCGCCGAACAGGATCGCGAACATGAGCAGGCCAGCGCCGCCGCCGTAGCCCACGTCGATCACGGTGTTGCCGAGGTCGGTGCCCGCGGTGCCGAGGCGCACGATGGCTGCCGCCGCATGCGCGCCGAACCCGAGGTACACGATCGAGCGCGGGGAGAATTGCCCGATCCAGAGGTCGAACTTCGAGCGCGCACCGCGCGCGCGAGCGACGCCGGCGATCACGGCGAAGGTGGCCCACGTGAAGAAGATGCCGAGCTGGCTGTAGGCCAGCGCGGCGTTCGCGCGATCGATGCCGACCGGCTCCTCACCCATACCGACTTTGTAGCCGGCGGCGAGGTAGCCGATGAGGGCAACGGCTCCGAGCGCGGGCGCGACCGCGCCGCCCATGGCGACGGGCGTCGGCAGCCACACGACCGTGCGGTTCGGCCCGACGCGATCCTGAATCATCGAGCCGAGGCGACGATCCGCCCAGGTGAGCATGATCGCGATGGGCATGACGCCGAGGACGACGACGACGGCGAAGAGCGCGGGGGCAATCGCGGCCGCGACGGCGCCGATGGTATCGAGGAGACTCACGGGCGCGCTCCCGTCAGGTTGGCCGGCGTGGGTTGCATCGCGGCGCGGAGCTCACCGAGCTTCTTCCAAGCTGGGGGCCGATCGAGCGCCAGGCGCAGCTCGTGCACCCAGCGGAACGCCGGGCGCGAGTCGCCGCGCGGCGCGACGGCCCGCTCGCTCTCCTGAATCAGTCCGTTGCGGTTGATGAACGTGCCTTCGGCCTCCGCCCAGCTCGCCGCCGGCAGCACGACCTTCGCGTGCTCCGTGAGCGGGCCCTTGTGGGTCGAAAGCACGACGAGGTTCTTCACCTTGGCGAGCGCGGCGGCGTCGCCCGGCGTCTGCGAGCCGAGCGCGAGCACGTGCGTGAGCGCACCGTCCCCGGCGGCCTTCACGAGGTCCGCGAAGGAGCGTGCCTGCGGCGCGAGCTTCTGCACGCCCTTCGTGTTCGGGTTCTTGTCGGGGTCGCGCAGGACGTCGTCGCCCTGCCCCGCCGGTCGACCGGTCACGAAGACGAGGCTCGTCTTCAAGCCGTCCTTCGCGAGCTCGAGCAGCGCGAAGTTGTCCTCGAGCGAATGCTCGGCCGAGAGCACGACGGCCGTCGTCTCCGGCGGCGCGCCCGCGAAGAGCTCAGCGGCGCGCGCGAGCGCTTCCTCGCGATCGGCGGCTTGTCCGTCGATGGCGGCGATCGTCTGCCGGTTCTCCGCGATGCGCCGGTAGTCGAGCATGCCGTCGTCGCACATCCAGTACTGGTTGATGCCGGGGTTCTCGCGCGGGCGGTAGCGGTAGACCTCCTGCGTCCGCGGATCGAAGTCGGTGAACGAGTTGCAGCCGGTGGCGCAGCCGACGCACACGGTGCGCGCCGAGCGCAGGAACCAGACGCGCGCCTTGAAGCGGAAATCCACCGCGGTGAGGGCGCCGACCGGGCACACGTACTCGGTCATCAGCGTGTACGGGTGGTCGAGCTGTCGACCGGGCGAGACGGTGATCTCGGCGAGGTTGCCGCGCTCGCGCACGCTCAGGACCGGATCCTTCGCGACCTCTTCGCAGAAGCGCACGCAGCGCGTGCACACGATGCAGCGCTCGGCGTCGTAGACGATGGTCGGACCGAACACGACGCCCTTCGGCTTGTGGATCGGCTCGTCCTTCATCCGCTTCTTCGTGCCCTGGTGCTCGAGCCAGTAATCCTGGAGGCGGCACTCGCCCGCCTGATCGCAGATCGGGCAGTCGACGGGGTGATTCAGCAGCAAGAGCTCCTGCACCGCGGCGCGCGCGCGCGTCACGTGGTTCGACGACTGGCTCTTCACGACCAAGCCGTCGGCGGCGGAGAACTGGCACGCCGGCTGGAGCTTCGGCTTCTTCTGCGGGACGTAGTCGTGCTTCTCGGCGCTCCACTCGAGCACGTCGAGCATCATCGCCGGTCGACCGGGCGGCGGCTCGACCTCGACCAGGCACATGCGGCAGTTGGCCGCGACCGAGAGGCCGGGGTGCCAGCAGTAGTGCGGGATGTCCACGCCGGCTTTGTGAGCGGCACGAATGATCGTGTCGCCGGGCTCGAACGGGATTTCAGCGTCGTCTAGCTTGAAGGAGGGCATGCGCAGGGGCTTCTAGTGGGAAGGCGCACGAAGCGACGGAAGCCGCTCGTGCGGGCTGAACGATGCTCGCGGGGCGAAGCCCCGCCGAAACGACCCAGCGGTCTTGGAAGAACAGATCGACGTCAGGGAATGAAGGCTCGACGCGTACGACAAACCGGCGAGGCCGGTGCCAGACGGCTGAAGCAACGCGCGGTCGCGTCGACCCGGACAGGTCAACCGAACCAAACACAAAACTCCATCACCTGTCACACTCGCCACCGATCATGTTCAAACTCCCGAACGCCGGCACCACGTCCGCCATCATGGCGCCCGTGATCACGCGCTCGAGCCCACCCGTGACGAAGAAGCAGGGCGGGCGGATACGGACGCGGTACGGGGTGCCGCTGCCGTCGCTCACGATGTAGAAGCCGAGCTCGCCGTTGCCGCCTTCGGTGTACGAGTACACCTCGCCAGCGGGGAGCTTCAGGCCCTCCATCACGATCTTGAAGTGTTGGATGGTGCCCTCGATGCTCGAGTACACCTCCTCCTTCGGCGGGAGGATGACGCGCGGATCGTTCACGTTCACCGGACCCGAGTCGGCGAGGTTCGCGATGCACTGGCGAATGATGCGCGCGCACTGCTTGAGCTCCTCGATGCGCACGATGAAGCGGTCGTAGCTGTCGCCCGTTTGCCCGACCGGGACGTCGAACTCGACCTCCCCGTATTTCATGTACGGGTGCGACTTCCGCACGTCGTAGGCGATGCCGCAGGCGCGCAGGCACGGCCCCGTCCAACCGAGTGAAATCGCGTCTTCCGCGCTGATGACGCCGACGTTCTCGAGCCGGTCCAAAAAGATGCGGTTGCCGAGCAGGAGCTTCTCGACCTCGGCGATGATCTCGAGGATGTGGGCCGTCACGGCCTCGGCGTGGGCCTTGAAGCCCTCCGTCGGAGGCTGCGCCATGCCGCCGACGCGACCGAAGCTGTGCGTGAGCCGCGCGCCGGTCTCCTCCTCCATGAGGTCCCAGATCATCTCGCGGCCCTTGATCATCCAGAGGAAGGGCGTGAAGGCGCCGAGCTCCATCGCCATGGCGCCCGTGCACGTGAGGTGATCCGACATGCGAGCGAGCTCGCCGAGCGCCATGCGGTACCACTGGCAGCGGTCCGGAACCTCGATGCCGAGCAGCTTCTCGCACGCGAGCGCGAAGCCGACGTTGTTGAGCATCGGGGAGACGTAGTTGCAGCGATCGACGTACGGGAACACCTGCGTCCAGGTGCCGCGCTCGCACATCTTCTCGAAGCCGCGGTGCAAGTAGCCGACCTGCACGTCGCAGCGCTCGATCGACTCGCCCGAAAGCTCCATCACGATGCGCACGGTTCCGTGCATGGCCGGGTGCGCGGGCCCGACGTTGAGCAGCATCGGCTCCGTCGGAAGCTCGATTTCTGCGGGATCCAGATCTTGGTCTATCGGCTCCATCAGGCCCAACCCATCAATGGCTCGGCAGCAATGCTGCAGGTTGCCGTCTGCGGGGCTTGGGGCCCCGCAGACCCACATGAACCAAGCATCAGAACGACGTTCTTGCCGGCGCGGAAACCAATCCCCCCCGTCGTCAGCGAAGCGAACGAAAAAGCTCGGGACACGGCTGCTGAGCTCGAGCGACGGCTTGCCTCGCAGCGGGAAAACACGTTCAAGAGTTCCATCAGATCACGTCAGTTGAGGTCGTCGTCGTCGCTCGGGCGCTGAGCGTGGGTTTGACGTCCGAAGGACATGCCCTCGTCCGAGCGGAACGGCGGGATCTTGTCGATGTCCGGGACTTCCCGGTACGGCACGAGCGGCTGAATGCGCTCGGCCGGGTAATCCTTGCGGAGCGGATGTCCCTCGAACTCCGGGTAGAGGAGGATGCGGCGTAGATCCGGGTGCCCCGCGAAGCGCACGCCGAACATGTCCCAGCACTCGCGCTCGGCCCAGTTCGCGCTCGCCCAGAGGTCGCTCAGCGTGTCGATCTCGGCGTTGCCGCCGTCGGTGTCGCCGACGCGGGCCTTGAGCCGCAAGCGGTGACCCTTCGAGAGCGAGTAGAAGTGCGCGACGACCTCGAAGCGCGGGGAGCGGTCGGGGAAATCCACGGCCGTGAGGTCCACGAGCATGCTCATGTCGGCCCGCGGCTCGTCGCGCAAAAAGCGCGCGATGTCCTTCCAGCGCGCCGCGTAGACGACCACGGTTTCGTCGCCGCGCTGCGAGTGAGTCTCGAGCACGTCGGCGGGGAACTTCTGCTTGACCAGATCGACGAGCGCCTTCGCCATCTCACACCGAGGGAGTCGAAGGGCGCGAAGGGCGCCGGAGCTGAACGAGGCCGAGGCTCTGATCTTCGCGCGGGTCGCTGCGCGGCTTGACGGTGGCGGGCGTGCGGTCGCGCTTCGCGATCTTGTCCATGAGCAGCATCAAGCCGTCGAGCACGGCTTCCGGCCGCGGCGGACAGCCGGGCACGTAGATGTCGCAGGGGATGATCTTGTCGAGGCCGGCGACGCACGCGTAGTTGTCGTAGAAGCCGCCGCAGGACGCGCAGGTCCCGAAGGCGAGCACCCACTTCGGCTCCGCCATCTGCTCGTAGATGCGGCGCAGGATCGGCGCCTGGCGCTGCACGATCGTGCCGACCACCCAGAGCAGGTCGGACTGCCGTGGCGAGAAGCGCGGTGCCTCCGAGCCGAAGCGCGAGAAGTCGTAGCGCGGGCTCGAAACGGCCATGAACTCCATGCCGCAGCACGCGGTCACGAAGGGGTACATGAAGAGCGAATACTTCTGCGCCCAGGCGAGCAGGTCGCTCGCTTTGGTGGTGATGAATCCTTCGCCTTGGCCGGACTCCAGGATCTTTGCCTCTTCTTCGTTCAGCGCTCCCATTCGAGGGCTCCCTTCTTCCAGCAGTACGCAAGCGCCACGAGCAGGGCCACGATGAAGCCGAGCATCGACGCAAAGCCAACCCAGCCGAGGCCCTTGAAGAGCGCCGCCCAGGGGTACATGAACACGACCTCCACGTCGAAAACGACGAAGAGGATGGCCGTCAGGTAGAACTTGACGCTCATCTTCGTCTGGCCGGCACCGGGGGTGTCGTTGCCGCACTCGAAGGGCGTCATCTTTTCCGGCGTCGGGTTCTTCGGGCCAAGCAGCTGACCCAGGAAGAACATCGCGGCGGCCAAGCCTCCGACGACGGCGAACATCACGAACATCGGCAGGTAGAGTTGGAACATCGTTTCGGCCGTGCCGGCAGCGCAAGCCTACGAAATCACTGCGGAGACTTCGGGCGCCAGTTGGCGCTTATCTAGTGCCGGGGTCTGGTCGCTGTCAAATCCCGCTGCGTGGCCGTTCAGCGAGGCATTTCAGGGGGCTATTCGGCGGCGCTGCGGACGCCTTCTTCCCAGCGCTCATAGGCGGGGCCGAGGGCGGTCTTGACGGAGTCCACGACCTCGTCGAGGTCGGCGGCGGGGGCCCCGGCGGCCCGTGCCTCGATGACGGCGCCGAGGGCGGCGAGCGACCGGCCGCGCGCGATGAAGGCGCGCGCCAAGTGCGTCCAGACCCGGGCGGGGTTCGCGCCGAGGTTCGCCGCGCGGCGGAGCGGGCCGATGGCCTCCCCGGCACGCCCGTCGCCGAGCATCGCCTCGCCGAGCCGTAGGAACAGGTCCGGTGCCGCTTCGCCCTCGGCGGCGTACTGGATGCCGAGCCGGAGGATCTCCTCCCCCTTCATGCCCTCCCCGAGCGCGATGCACGCGCTGCCGAGCAGGCCGAGCCCCCGCGCGATGGTGGAGCGGGCCTCCGGGTTCAGGAGCTGGCCTTCGGGCGTGCGGAGGAAGATCGCGAGCGGCGCGGGCCAGGCGCCGAGTAGCTCGAGCACGCGCACGTGGTCGCCGCGCTGCGTGGCCGCCTGGGCTTCCGCGACGCGGCTCAGATCGATCGCGCTGCGCGCCGCCGGCCGCCGCACGCGCTCGAGCTCTTCGCGCACGTGGGTGCGGATGCGTGCCCGGAAGGCCGCGAGCGGATACGTTTCCTCGAGGCCGTCGTGCAGAAGCACGATCTGGGAGCCGTCGGTCGCGATACGGAGCTCGCGCAGGGCGTAGCCGTAGAGCGGCGCGAGCAGGAGGTAGCGCACGCCGATGTGGAGCTGCACCGCCTCGAGATCGGTCGCGCGCTTGGGAGAGGGCCCGTGCGGCTCGTCGATCACGAGGGCGTTGACGAGGCGGTGGCGGAACTCCCCGAGCGTGAGGCGCTGGGGCTCACCCGCGACGCCCGCTTCTTCGTCGGCGCCGACCGCGAACTCGACCAGCGTGTTTTCGGGGACGCGGCGGTCGACGGTGAGCGACGTGATACGCGCACCCGTGATCATCGCGAAGCCGAAGAAGCGCGCGCCGACGATCTCGCACAGCGCTTGGAAGCTGCCGATGCCTTCGCCGACACGCTCGAACCAACCGTCGGTGCGGATCGCTTCCAGAGAAACGACGAGCGGGCTCGCCAACATCGAACGACCGATGGTCTCACGCGGGGTCCCTTTCCGCCAGGGATTACTTTCCGAGCTCTGAAAGCCGGTGCGCGGTCGTTCGGGCGCGACTAGAGTCGCCGAGCGCCGTGGAAAAGCAGACGCGAGCCGCTTCGAAGCGCCGGGGCTCGGCTCCGGACCGGGGCGCTTCGGAGCTCGTGACACGGCTCCTCGCTTGGTACGACCGGAACCGCCGCGAGCTTCCCTGGCGCGGAGTGCGCGACCCCTACGCGGTTTGGGTGAGCGAGGTCATGCTCCAGCAGACCCAGGTCTCGACGGTGCTCGGGTACTACGCGGCGTGGATGCGGCGTTTTCCCAGCGTGCGCGCGCTCGCGGCCGCGCGCGAGGCCGACGTGATGCACGCGTGGCAGGGGCTCGGGTACTACTCCCGGGCGCGGCGGCTGCAGGCGGGGGCCCGAGCCGTCGTCGAGCGCCACGGCGGGCGGCTGCCGGCGGATCGCGCGAGCCTGCTCGCGCTGCCCGGGATCGGTGCCTATTCGGCGGGGGCCATCGCCAGCATCGCGTTCGGAGCGCGGGAGCCGCTCGTGGACGGCAACGTCGTGCGCGTTTTGACCCGCCGTTTCGGCCTGCGCGGCGATCCGGGCAAGGGGCCGCTCAAGAAGCGGCTCTGGGAGCTCGCGGGCGAGCTCGTCCCGGGCGAGCGACCGGGTGACTTCAACCAGGCGCTGATGGAGCTCGGCGCCACGGTCTGCACGCCGCGTGCGCCGAATTGCAAGAATTGCCCATGGTCCGAGCGGTGCGAGGCCCGGCGCCAGGGGCTCGTCGAGGTGCTACCCGAGCTGCCACCCCGCGCGGCTCCGACGCGAGTGCGCGTTGCGCTCGCCGTGGTGAGAAGCCGCGGGCGTGTCCTCGTCGTAGAGACGCCCGAGGACGCGCCCCGTTGGGCCGGGCTCTGGACTTTCCCGCACGTCGAGCTCCGCGCGAACGAGAGCGCCGAAGCTGCTGCGATGCGCGCGGCGCGCGACGCCGGGAGCGCGGTGCGGATCGGCGTACCGGCGGGGCGCGTCGAGCACGCGATCACGCGCTTTCGCATCACCATCGAGGCGTTCGAAGCGACGCTCGCGCCCGAGGCGGCCACGGGCTCGAAGCCGA
Source organism: Polyangiaceae bacterium (assembly GCA_035558375.1). Taxonomy (GTDB): domain Bacteria; phylum Myxococcota_A; class Polyangia; order Polyangiales; family Polyangiaceae; genus PMG-095. Next base: position 15,246 of record DATMCL010000431.1, on the reverse strand, counting down.
AGAGCGCGCGGCGTACGGCCTGGGTGACGCTCGATGCGCTCGGGGCGCGCGCGATGCCGGCCCCGCACCGAAAGCTCGCCGTTCGCCTCGCGGAGCAGGCATGACGGCAGCGCCACGCCGCATCGAGGTCGCCGTGGCGCTCGTGTTCCGTGGCCGGCGCCTGCTCATCACCGAGCGACCGGCCGGCACGCACCTCGGCGGCTCGTGGGAGCTTCCGGGCGGCAAGCTCGGACCGGGTGAAAGCGCCGAGGACTGCGCCGAGCGCGAGGTGCGCGAAGAGACCGCGGTGGTCGTGCGAGCAGTGCGACGTTTATCCACCATCGAATGGGACTACCCGGAGAAGCGCGTAGCGCTCTACCCAGTCGAATGCGAGTGGGTGAGCGGCGAAGGTGAATGCATCGAAGTCGCGGGTCTCGTTTGGGGAACATGCGCTGATCTGCGCGCGAAGAAATTTCCGGCCGCGAACGCCGCGCTGATTGAAGAGCTCTGTGCGAGCGGCCGGCTCGACTGATCGCCTCCGGGTGTGAACAAAAGGCACACGTGCGCTCACATCGCATGGTCATGCGAGCTGGAGCGCGGTGCTTGCGACGCCTGACCGCGCCCTGTACCGTGGCGGATCGCGGTTCTCCGACTTTCCGAGCCGCACATGGAGTGAACAGAATGCGACCGTTCCGAATCCTTCCCCTGACCCTGATCCTAGCTTTCGGCATCCCGGCGTGTAGCAGCAGCGACAGCGGCGACGACGACTCTTCCGGCAACCAGACGGGCTCGGAAACCCCGGGCTCGACGTCGGCCGAAATTACGGCCGCAGACGGCGGCGATGTCGTGCTCGGCAAGGCGACGTTGTCGATTCCGGGCGGTGCGCTCGCCGAAGACACGACCGTGACCGTGGAATCGAGCAAGCCCTCGTCGAGCCTGCCGGACGCGAGCAGCCTCGCGGGCCTCGTCTACGACCTCGGCCCGACCGGCACGGAGTTCTCGGAGCCGGTAGCGCTCACCCTTCCCCTGCCCGCGGCGCCGGGGGCCGGCAAGGAGGCAGTCATCGCCTACCTGAACGAGGACACGAACGCCTGGGAGGATCTCACGACGACCGTCGGCAAGGACGGCGCGAGCGCCGACATCAGCCATTTCTCCCGCTACGTGATCCGGATCCGCAACACGAACGTCGAGCAGCCCGGCGGCGAAGTCGAGTGCAGCTTCACCGCCTGTGGCGGCGACCCGACGGGCACCTGGCAGATCGCGACGGCATGCCTCTCCGGCGACACGGGCTCGGACGATCCCTTCGGCGGGAAATGTGACGCCGGCACCGTCGACGTGGACGTCGCCGCCGACGGTACGCTCGTCATCGAAGACGGCCGCTACACCTGGGATCTGACGGTTCAGGGCAACGTGACGTTCAACATTCCGGCCTCGTGCGTCGACCCGCTCGGCGGCGGCCAGGCGACGAGCTGCGACGATTTCGCCGGCGACAGCGGCGAAACGACTTGCACGGGCTCGCTCGACAAGGGCTGCGCCTGCACGCAGATGGGCGACCAGGACACCCAGACGTCGACCGGCACGCTCGAGATCAAGGGCAACCAGTTCATCGGCACCGAGGACGGCGAGGAGCCGGGCGAGCCGTCCGACTACTGCGTCAAGGGCAACAGCCTGAAGATCATGATTCACGAGTCGGACGATGACGGCTCGGTGAAAGACATCATGATGTCGTTCACCAAGTAGTCCACGCTCGCTAGCGGTCGCGAGAAGACCGGCCTCGGTGCTCCCGGGGCCGGTTTTTTCGTATTTTCACGGCGCGAGTGGCGCGCTGGGACGCAACGCGCGTGCTCTAGATCGAAGCCGCCGCGACCTTCTCGGGATCCACGCTGAGGGTGCGGATCGCGTCGGCGAGCTCTTTCGCGCTCAGCTTGCCTTCCTGGCGCAGGCCGTCGAGCGCGCCGATCGCGATACACTCCGCATCGACCTCGAAGTGGCGGCGAAGGGCGTCGCGCGTGTCGCTCATGCCGAAGCCGTCGGTGCCGAGCGGCACGATGCGGCCGGGGATCCAGCGCGCGACGAGGTCGCCGAGCGACTTCATGTAGTCGGAGGCCGTGATGAACGGACCCTCGACGCCCTTGAGTGCCTGCGTGATGTACGGCACGCGTGCCGGCGCTTCGGGGTGCAGGCGGTTCCAGCGCTCGCACGCGAGCGCGTCCGAGCGGAGGGCCTGGTAGCTCGTCACGCCCCACACGTCGGAGGAGACGCCAAACTTCTCGGCCAAGAGCTCCTGCGCGCGCAGCACCTGGAGCATGATGGAGCCCGAGCCCCAGAGCTCGACGTGCTTGCCGAGCCGCTTCGCCGCGGGGCGGAAGCGATAGAGGCCCTTCAAAATGCCTTCCTTCGCGCCTTCCGGCATGGCCGGCATCGCGTAGTTCTCGTTCTGGAGCGTGATGTAATAGTAGACGTTCTCGTCCTCGCCGATCATGCGGCGGAGCCCGTCCTCGATGATGGCGGCGAGCTCGAACGCGAACGAAACGTCGTACGCGCGCACGGCCGGGACCGTCATCGCGTGCAGGTGGCTGTGGCCGTCTTCGTGCTGCAGACCTTCGCCGTTCAGCGTCGTGCGCCCGGCGGTGGCACCGAGCACGAAGCCGCGCGCCATCGAGTCGCCGGCCGCCCAGAGCTGGTCGCCCGTGCGCTGGAAGCCGAACATCGAATAAAAGACGTAGAACGGGATCATCGGCTGGCCGTGCACCGCGTACGAGGTGGCGGCGGCGATGAACGAAGCCATCGAGCCGGCTTCGGTGATGCCCTCCTGTAGGACCTGGCCGTCCTTGAGCTCCTTGTAATAGAGGAGCTTGCCCTTATCGATCGGCTCGTAGAGCTGGCCGACGGAGGAGTAGATGCCCACCTGGCCGAAGAGCGCGTCCATGCCGAACGTGCGCGCCTCGTCCGGGATGATCGGGACGATGCGCTTGCCGATCTGCTTGTCGCGGATGAGCTTGGCGAGCAGGCGCGAGAAGACCATGGTGGTCGACGCCTCCCCCTTCGCCATTCCCTGGTAAAATTCCTCGTAAACGTCGGATTTCGGCAGCTCGAGCTGCACCTGCGCGTGCCCGCGCTTCGGCACGAAGCCCCCGAGCGCGCGGCGGCGCTCGTTCACGTAATCCACCTCCGGGCTGTTCGGGCCCGGGTGGTAGAGCGGAGGGTGCTCGAGGTCCGCGTCCGAAACGGGTAGCTCGAGCACGTCGCGGAAGCGCTTGATGTCGTCCGTGCCCATCTTCTTCTTCTGATGGGTGACGTTGACGCCCTCGAACGCGCCGCCGAGGAGCCAGCCCTTCACCGTGTGAGCGAGGATGACGGTCGGTTTGCCGTTCGTGTTCTGGTACGCCTGCTGGTAGGCGGCGAACACCTTCTGCTCGCTGTGGCCGCCGCGCTGGAGCTTCGCCAAATCCTCGTCGGAGATGTGGGCAACGAGCTCGAGCATGCGCGGATCGAGCGCGAAAAACTCCTTGCGAACGACGTCGCCCGTCGCGGTCGTGAGGCGCTGCCACTGGCCGTCGACGACGTTGTTCAGGTGCTTGCGCAGGATGCCGTCGGTGTCGCGCGCGAAGATCGGATCCCACTCCGGACCCCACACGACCTTGATGACGTTCCACCCCGCGCCGCGGAAGGCGCCTTCGAGACCCTGGATGATCTTGCCATTGCCCCAGACCGGACCGTCGAGGCGCTGAAGATTACAGTTTAGGACCCAGATCAGGTTGTCGAGCTTCTCGCGCACCGCGATCTGCAGAGCGCCGAGGGTTTCGGGCTCGTCGCTCTCGCCGTCGCCGACGAAGCACCAGACCTTGGACGCCGAGGTGTCCGAGATGCCGCGCGCCGTGAGGTAGCGGTTGAAGCGCGCCTGGTAGATCGAGCCGATCGGGCCGAGGCCCATGCTGACGGTCGGGAACTCCCAGAACTCGCTCATCAGCCGCGGGTGCGGGTAAGAGGAGAGCCCCTTGCCGCGCGCGGTTTCGCGGCGGAAATGCTCGAGCTGCTCGGGGGTAAGGCGCCCCTCGAGGTACGCACGCGAGTAGATGCCGGGAGCCGCGTGACCTTGGTAGTAGACCTGGTCGCCCGCCTTGCCGGTGTCCTTGCCGCGGAAGAAGTGGTTGAAGCCGACCTCGTAGAGCGTCGCGCTCGACGCGAACGTCGAGATGTGCCCGCCGATGTCGTCGTAGTTCTTGTTGGCGTTGTTCACCATCACCGCGGCGTTCCAGCGGATGATGTGCTGGATGCGGCGCTCCATCGCGAGGTCGCCCGGGTAGGGCGGCTCGTCCGCGACGGGGATGGTGTTCACGTAGTCGGTGACGAGTGGAAGCGACGGCTGCGCGCCGAGGCGCTGCGCTGCGTCCACGAGTCGACCGAGCACGAAGCGCGCTCGGCTCGACCCTCCGTGTGCGACCACGGATTCGAGCGACTCGACCCATTCCTGGGTCTCCTGGGGATCACGGTCGGATTCGGGCCTGAAGCTGTCCACGAGGAGCGTGAGGCGTATCGCGGGTTCGCTCAGCATTCAAGGCAGGAACGTGAGGGGACGCGCTCGCGTCGCGGGACCCCGGCCCCAAATCAATTCGGCGTGCAGACTTTGCCGCGCGACTACAGCGGCACCTTGGCAGATCGGGCCGCCGGGCCCATAGAAGTCGGTGCGATGTCGAGGCTCGTTTCCTTCGCCCTGTTCTTCACGATCATGCTCACGCTGGTCGGGGCGGTGCACTACTACATCTGGGCGCGCCTCGTGCGGGACCTCGCCCTGCCGCCCGCGTGGCACCGGGCGCTCACGACCGGCATCGTGGTCCTGTTCGTGCTGATTCCACTGTCGTTCTTCGTGCGGCGGACCGGCGCGGCATGGACCGTGCCGATCGTGTGGGTCGCTTCGATATGGACCGGGCTCCTCCTGTTGTTTCTGGTGGTGCTCGGGGCGAGCGACGCGGGCCGCGGCCTCGTCACGCTCGCGACGCGGTTCGGCACGGCCCCGCCGCCCGATCCGGAGCGCCGGGTCGTGCTGGCGCGGCTGTTCGGCCTTCTGACGCTGCTCGTGACGGGAGGGCTCGCGGCCGTGGCGGTGCGCTCGGGCCTGGCCAAGGTCGCCCTCCGCGAAGTCAGCGTGCGCCTGCGCCGCCTGCCGCGGACGCTCGACGGCACGACGATCGTGCAGCTCACGGACGTTCACGTCGGCCCGACGATCGGCCGTGCCTTCATCGAGGAGATCGTCGAGCGGACGAACGCCGCAAACCCCGACGTGATCGCGATCACGGGGGATCTCGTGGATGGCAGCGTCGAGGATCTGCGCGAGCACGTGGCGCCGCTCGCGAAGCTCAAGGCGCGCTACGGCGTGTACTTCGTCACCGGCAATCACGAGTACTACTCGGGCGCGGGCCCGTGGTGCGCGGAGCTCACGCGGCTCGGGATCCGGGTGCTCCGCAACGAGCGCGTCAGCATCGGCGAGGGGGAGCACAGCTTCGACCTCGCCGGCATCGACGACGCGCACGCGCACCAATTCGGAGACGGGCACGGCGCCGATCTGGCGCGTGCCGTCGCCGGCCGCGACCCCACGCGCGAGCTCGTGCTCCTGGCGCACCAGCCGCGCGCCGTGTTCGAAGCGGTCCAGCACGGCGTGGGGCTCCAGCTCTCGGGGCACACGCACGGCGGCCAAATTTGGCCGTGGTCGATCTTCGTGCGGCTGCAGCAGCCGGTGGTCGCCGGGCTCGCGCGCTTCAGCGAGACGCAGGTCTACGTGAGCCGCGGCACCGGTTACTGGGGCCCGCCGATGCGCCTCGCCGCGCCCGCCGAGATCACGCGCGTCACGCTCCGGACCGCGTGAGGGCGCGCGCGACGCGCTCGGCGACGCGCATGCCGTCGAGCGCCGCGCTCACGATGCCGCCCGCGTAGCCGGCGCCTTCGCCCGTGGGATACAAGCCGCCGAGCGACGTGGACTCGAGCGTCTCCGGATCGCGCGGAACGCGTACCGGCGAGCTCGTGCGCGACTCGACGCCGACGAGCACCGCCTCGTTCGTGAGGTAGCCGCGCATCGTGCGATTGAAATCGACGAGCGCGCGCCGGATCCGCTCGGCGAGCGGCAGGCCCGCAGCGTCGAGCACGCCACCGATGTCGGCCGCGACGAGGCCCGGGATGTAGCTCGTGTCCGGCACGTCGGACGAGACGCGACCGGCCACGAAATCCTCCGCGCGAACGGCCGGTGCGCGGAGCTCCCCTCCCCCCGCCTGGAACGCCGCCTGCTCGATCCGGCGCTGGAGCTCGATGCCGCCGAGCGGCCCGGAGAAGCCTTGGCGCTCCCAGTCCGCGGGCTCGAGCGCCGTGACGAGGCCCGAGTTCGCGAACGGCGAGTCGCGCCGCGCAAGGCTCATCCCGTTGACGACGAGCGCGCCCGGCTCGGTGGAGGCCGGGACGATCCAGCCGCCCGGGCACATGCAGAACGAGAACACGCCGCGTCCGTCCACCTCGGAGGCCAGCCGGTACGCCGCGTTCGGGAGCTTCGGGTGGAGCTCCGAGCGGCCGTACTGGATGCGGTTCACGAGCGGCTGCGGATGCTCGATGCGCACGCCGAGCGCAAACGGCTTCGACTCGAGCGTCACGCCGGCTTCGAGCAAGAGCTCGAACACGTCGCGCGCGGAGTGGCCCGTGGCGAGCACGACCGCTTCCGCGAGAAGCTCGGTGCCGTCCGCGAGCCGCACGCCGCGCACCGCGCGCCCGGCTCCGGCCGGCCCCGTGAGCAGCGCCGTGACGCGCGCGCCGAAGCGAAATTCCTGGCCGACGCCGGCGAGCCGCTCGCGCAACGCCGTGACGACCTTGGGTAGCCGGTTCGAGCCGATGTGCGGGCGCGCCTCCGTCAGGACCGCTTCAGGAGCGCCGTGGAGCGCGAGGAGCTCGAGCACGTCGCGCACGGGCCCGCGCTTGTGTGCGCGCGTGTAGAGCTTGCCGTCGCTGTACGTTCCCGCGCCGCCCTCGCCGAAGCAGTAGTTGCTGTCCGGATCGACCTTGCCGTACCGGTTCAGGCCTTTGAGATCGTGCCGGCGCGGCTGCACGAGCTTGCCGCGGTCGACCACGAGCGCGCGCACGCCGAGGCGCGCGAGCTCGTACGCGCAAAAAAGCCCCGCCGGGCCCTCTCCCACGACGATCACGCGCGGCTCGCCCGACACCTCACGCGGTGGACGACCGCCGAGCGGCTCCTCGCGCGCGCCGATCTCGAACAGCAGGTGAAAGCGCACGCGGCCGCGCCGGGCGTCGAGCGAGCGTTTGCGGAGCGCGATCGCCGGCAGCGCGCTTTCCGCGACGCCGAGTGTCGCGGCCACGCGCTTTCGGAGGTCGTCCGAGCCTTCGGGCTCGTCCAACCCGACCTCGAGCGTGAGCTCGCGCGGGAGCGAACGGGGCGGCATCAGCGCGGGGCGCGCGTGGGATCGGCGCCGGGCGAGGCTACCACCGGCGCGCCGCTCGCGGCGACGGGCGGCTCGGGAGCAGGAGAAGGAAGCGTTGGCGCGGCGGGCGGCGCCGCGACGTGAACCGTCATGTCGGCACCGCGCTCGGCGGTCTCGGCGCGATGGATGGCGCGCGCGCCGCCACCGAGCACGAAGACGACCACGCCGATCAAGATGAGCGCGGCGGCGCCGAGCAGGATCGCGAGCAGCGTGCCCGAGCCGTCCTTGGCCGCGGGCTCGGACGGCAGGCGCGTCACGGCCGACCGCGCGCCCGTCGTCAGCTGGAGGTCGTTCGGCGGGGTCGACAGGCCGGGGTTCGTGCGCCCCGGATTCGACTTCATGTTGAACGGCGAGCTCGCCGGGCCGCTCGAGCGAGTGGTGACCCCGGACGGCGTGTGCGTCGGAACGTAGGGCGAAGGCGCGATGCCACGATGCGTGACGATGCGTGCGCCCGCGGCGGCGGCGGGCTTCAGGACGCGCTCGAGCTCCTCGGCCATCTCGCGCGCGGATTGGAAGCGCCGCGCGGGATCGCGCTGCGTGCCGCGTACGAACCACTCGTCGAAGCCGGGCGGCACCGGGCCCGTGCGCGACGGCACCGGCGTCGGCGACGTGCAGATCGCGATCACGAGCTCGCCCAGCGAATCGGCCTGGAACGGCCGTTGACCGAGCAACGTCTCGTACGCGATGACGGCGATCGACCAGAGATCGGAGCGTGGGTCGATCTCCTTCGCCTGCGCCTGCTCGGGGCTCATGTAGTACGGCGTGCCGAGCATCATGCCGGTTTGCGTGCCGATGCCGGTCACGTCGCCGAGCGCTCCGCGCTTCACCTTCGCAACCCCGAAATCCAAGACTTTCGCGAACTCGGGGTCGTCTTTCACGATGAAGACGTTGTCGGGCTTGAGATCGCGGTGAATGATCCCGGCCTCGTGCGCCTTGCTCATGGCGCGCAGCACCTCGCCGACGAAGCGGAAGGCGTCCTCGGGCGGGACGCGACCGAGGCGGGCAATGCGCTCGCTGAGCACTTCGCCCCCCAGCATCTCCATTGCGATGAAGGCCTGCTCCTCGTCGACGCCGTAGTCGAAGATCTGGACGATGTTCGGGCTGCGGAGCGCCGCGGCCGCCTGCGCCTCGCGCAGGAAGCGCTGCACCGCTTTCGGATCGGTCGCGACCTCGGCCTCGAGCACCTTGATCGCGAGCGGAGATTTCAGCTTCAGGTGCTCGGCGCGCCAGACCGAGCCCATGCCGCCGCGGCGGAGCAGCGATTCGAGCCGGTACCGCCCCATGATCACGGACCCCTCCCGCCAGGGATTTTTGGGAGCCGTGGGACGCGCGGGCTCGGGCACGATCCGGGAATCGTAGCCCGACCCCATCCGGGCCGTCCAGCCGTCCCCCGCTTTTCGGTAGCTCAATGTAGGTCGGTGCGTGGGCTCGGTCGGTCGCTCGTTTCGGCGCTCGTTTCCGCGCTCATGCCACTCCGCCGAAGCTCGTGGCACACCGCGCGGCCCTCGGTGGCGTCCGTCGCGAGGTATGGGTCGCGTTCGTCGTGGGTGAAAAAGAGGATCTGCACCTTCTCGGCGAGCTCGCCCAGGACGGCGAAGGTCGCGCGCTTTCGCTTCTCGTCGGAATGGATGGTGACGTCGTCCAGCACGAGCGGGACCGGCTCGGCCCCCGCGATGAACCGCTCGACGCTCGCGAGCCGGAGCGCGAGGTAGAGCTGGTAGCTCGCGCCGTCGCTCAGCACCTCGGGGGCGACTTCCGTGCCGTCGGCCAGCACGGCGACGATCTTCGAGCCCTCGCGTGCGACGCGGAGCGCGCGGTAGCGATCGCCGGTCAGGCGCGGGAAGATCTCACCGGCGCGCTTCAGGATTGGGCCCTGGTTTTCCATGCGGTAACGCTCGATCGCCCGCTCGAGCAGGGCCGTGGCGACGCGGAGCGTGGCGTAGCGCTCGTAACGGGAGGTGAGCGCGGCCGCGAGCGTCTGCTCCTCTTGCGCGGCGTCGGCGCCGTCCGCGTCGGATTGGCGGCGCTGGCCGGCCGCGAGCGACGCGGCGCGATCCATCGCGCGGCCGCGCTCGTCCTCGAGCTCCTCGATCTCGCGACCGAGCTCGTCGAGGCGCGCGGCGAGCTCCGGGGCGTCGTGGTTTTCCGCCTCGGTAACGAGCGCCGCCACCGAGCGGCCACCCGAGTCGTCGAGCAGCGTCGCTTCGAAGCCCGCGACGAGCGCCCTGAGCTCGCGAGCTCGGCGGCTCTTCGCCTCGAGCGCAGGCAGCTCACGCGGGCTCGCGGCGCCGACACGCTTCGAAAGCTCGTCGAGCTCACGCTCGGCCTCCAAAAGAAGGGCGCGCTCGCGCTCGAGCAACGTGCCGCGCTCTAGGGCCTCGGCTTCCAGCCGCTCGCGCTCTGCGCGCGCCGCCTCCGCTCGGCGGAAGCGAGCCACGATCTCTTCGGCGGCCGCGTCCGGTGCCGCCGGATCGAATTGGACGTTGTGGATCCGCGCGAGCTCACCGACCTCCGTCGCGAGCTCCGCCTCGTCGCGACGGATGCCCTTCACGCGACGGGAGAGCCCCTCGATGTCCTTCAAATAGCCGGCGAGCGTCGTGAGCTCGCTGCACAGCTCGAGCGCGACGACGGGCGCGGTCGTCGGCTCGGCCCCGAGCGGGGCGAGCGCGCTACCCCACGCCGCTTGCCACTCGGCGAGAGCGGATTCCGCGCCCTCGAGCTCGCGCGTCTCGTGGGCGGCTCGCGCTTCGAGGCCGTCGAGCTCGTGCAAGAGCTCCTGGCGCTCGCTCGCCAGGCGCGCGTTCGACGCCGCGAGCTCGGCCGCGCGCTCGACGCCGAGCGCGATGCTGTCGCCGCTCGATTGCGGACCGAGGGCGGCCGTGACCGCGATGCGCAGCCGCTCGCGCTCCGCGCGGGCGCGCGCGAGCTTAGGCTCGAGGGTGCGCGCTTTCTGGAGGAGCTCGAGCACACGAGCGCGCTGCTCGAGGAAGGCCCGCATCTCGTCGGCGGGCAGCGCCCGAAACGGCGCCGTGCTCCAAAGCGCCTCGTAAGCGCCCTCGTGCCGAGCGCGCTCGGCGTCGAGCTCCCCGCGTCGCCTCCCAAGCTCCGCCTGCTGCTCCTCCGCGAGCGCGGCTTCGGCGCGAGCATGGGCGAGCTCCGTCACTCGGCCGGCCTCGCGGCGCAGGCGATCGGAGACGCCGTCGGCGGCTTCCACGCGCGAGCCGAGCTCCAGAGCGCCCGTAGCGTCGAATGACGTCCCTTCCCGCCAGGCACCGAGCACCGAGCCGAGTAGCGCGTCGCGCTCGCCGCGGGCGCGCCCCAGGTCGGCCTCGCTCGGCACGTCGCCCGTTGCCTCGATGCGCTGGATCGCGGCGCGCGTCTCGGCCGAGCGCGCGCGGAGGCGCTGGGCTTCCGCGTCGAGCTCCGTAGCACGCTGCGCGAGGGTGCGCGCCCCCGCCGAGAAACGCGCGAGCGTCTCGAGCCCGGGCGCGACGAGCGCTTCGAGCTCGGCGAGGCTCTGCACCTCGGGCCGCAGCGAGCGCAGCTTTTGCTCGGCGAGCACCGCGAGCTCGGCTTGTTCGGACTCGAGCTCGAGTACCGGCTGCTCGACGTCGCCGAGGCCGCGTGCGAGCGCTGCGACGCGCTCGAGAGCGCCGCCATGGCTCGGCTCCGGCAGTCTGCCGAGGCGGGCGCGGCGCTCGTCGAGCTCACGCTGAATCGCCGAGCGCCGCTCGCGAGCGCGGCTCAAGCGCTCGTCGAGCTTGTCGCGCTCGGTCGCGAGCGCGTGGATGCGGCCCCGCTCCGCCGTCGAAAGCTTCGCTTCGTCCGGCGCGAGCGGCGCGTCCGCCTTGCCGAGCCGCGCGAGGCTCGCGCGCGCCTGACTTTCGAGGGCCTTCAAGTCGGCTTCGCGCCGGGGCAAGTCCTCGCGCGCCTTGCGGGTGCGGCCCGGAGCATCGGACAGACGCGCGACCCGGCCCTGGCCGATCGCCAGGAGCGCGTCGGGGACCTCGAGCTCGGCGAGGCGGCGCGCGCTGCGCTCGCTCTCGTCGTCCAGCCGCGCGATCGCGGCGCGTTTTGCCAGCGCTTTTGCCTCGGCGCGCTCGCGCCGCTCGCTGTCGGCCTCGGAAACGAGCTCGAAGCCGCCGAGCGCCGCGAGCTCGGCGAGGCATTCGGCGCGGCGCCGGAGAGCGGGCAACGCCTGCTTGAGGTCGCGAATGCGGTGCTGCTCGGTGCGGAGGCCTGCGATGCGCTCGGTGACGCGGCCGAGCTCGGCACGCGCGGCGGCGAGCTCCTCCACCTGCTTTTGGAATGTCTCCGGCAGGAGCCACACCTCTTGCGAGCGCAGGCGCGCCTTTCCGTACTCGTCGAGCAGGCGGTTCATCTCCTGCTGCTTGCCGCGCACGAGATAGAGCTTTTCCTGCTCGGTTTCGAGAGCGGCGAGCAGGCGGCGCACGTCGACGCCGCCCGTCCCGGCGTCGAAGAGCGTCTCACCGATGCTCGACTCGCCGCGGAGGAGTCGCTCCCCCTGCGCTTCGAGCTCGGCGTGGCCAAGACCGAAGCTCTGCGTGAAGGTTTCTCGATCGATGCCGCCGAGCAGGCGCTTCAAGCGGGCTTCGTCGAGCGGCGCGCCGTCGGCATCGAGCAGCGAGTCTTTCCGGCGCTTCACGCGCTGGATGTAGAGCTCGCCCTCCGCGCCTTCGAGCAGCCCGCCGATGCAGAGATCCTCGGTCGCGTGCAGGTAGCCGTCGCGCGTGCGGTGCTCGAACCCGTACAGGAGATCGCGCACGGCCCGGAGTGCCGTGGACTTGCCGGCTTCGTTCGCGCCGTAGATGACGTGCAGGCCGCCCGGCGCGCCGCCCGAGAAGTCGAGCGAGACGTCCGTGAACGCGCCGAAGGCCTTGAGATCGAGCCGCGCGAGCCTCATCCGCCGAGCTCCGTCAGCCGCGCCACGAGCAGCTCGTGCGCGTCGTCGAGCACCGACTCCACGGGGCGCAGCGACGGCTCGGCACTCGAGACGAGCGGCCGGACCTTGCGCGTGAGCTCCGCCAGCCCGGAGAGCCCCCCGACGAACGCTTCGAGCGCCGTTGGATCCGCCTTCAGCGCCGCAATCTCGCGCGCGAGCTCGCCGAGCGGTCCGGCTTGTCGTGGCCAATCGTGCGGGACGGTGCGGAGCGCCTCCGTGTCCACCGTGACGCGCTCGACCCAGACCGAGCCACCGTCGACGTCGAGCGCCGCGGCGCGCACGGTCTCGGTCACGCGCTCAGGCTCCGCGGCAAGCTGCGCGTGCACCGCCGTCGGACCGACGAGCTCGACGCGCGCCGCGACGAGCCGCTCGCCCGCGGCGCGACAGGCAGCGCCGAGCCGTCTCTGGACGGCGTCACCCACGTCGTCGAGCGTGGCGGCGCTCGGCAGGTCGACCCTGACGCGTGCCCAACGTACGACATCGAGCGCGCGGTGCTCGACGGCCGTCACCCGGGCGCTGTCGAACGAGACCACGACGGCGCCTTTCGGCCCCGTTTCCCGCGCGTGGCGACCCTGGAGATTCCCCGGGTAAACGACCCAGGGCGCGCGGTGCACGACCTCGTGCCCATGGACGTGGCCGAGGGCCCAATAGTCGTAGCCGCGATCGACCAGCGCCGAAAGCGTGCACGGCGCGTAGGGCGCGTGGCCCTCGCGTCCGTCGAGCGCCGTGTGCAGGAGGCCCACGTTGACGGCGCCGGCAACGGCCGCCGGATAGCGCGCCGAGAGATCGTCCGTGACTGCCGCTTCGGCGAAGCCCTGACCGTGAACGATGAGGTTCAGGTCCTCGAACGTCACGCTCTCGGGCTTGGACGTCGCGAGCTCGCGCACGTTCTCCGGCATGCGGAGGTGCTTGCGCAGCCGGCTCTGCGCGTCGTGGTTGCCGCGGATCCATACGACGCGCACGCCCGCTTCGCGCAGGCGCGCCATCCGCTCCACCAAGAAGAGACCGGTCGAGTAGTCGCGCCAACTGCCGTCGAAGAGGTCGCCCGCGACGAGCAGGAGCGACGCCTGCTCCGCGATGCAAAGCTCGACGAGGCGATCGAGCGCACCGCGCGTCGCATGGCGCAGCTCCGCGACGGGCGCACCCTCGTACCGCTCGAGCCCGAGCAAGGGGCTGTCGAGGTGAAGATCGGCGGCGTGCACGAGCTTCGGCACGGCGACCTGTCTAACATCGTTTCGGCCCGCGTGGCCGCATCCTCGGGCGCGCGCTAGGACTTTGTTCGTCAGACCACGCGGGCACGTGATAAAATCGGCGCGTGGGCGAGACGCGACGACTCAGCGCATGGCTCGCGCCGTTGCTCGCGGTGTGTCTGCTCGGCGGCTGCGGGCGCTCGCGCCGCTCTGCGGAGCTCGACGGTGCCGCCGGAGCGTCCGGCATGGCCGACGACGCGGGACTCCCGGAGCTCTCGAGCCCGCTCCTCAGGTACGTGGCGATCGGCACGGGCTTCGGCGTCAGCGTCGTCGCGTTCGACGAGCTGCTCGCTCCCGTGACGATTCCGCTCACCACTCGTTCTTTCAACACGTCCCCACCGGCTTGGTCACCGAGCGGCGAGCGGCTCGCGTACGCGGAGTTCAACGACGCCGCGTACTGGCGGCTCGAGGTGGCGCGCGCCCCCGACTTTCGTGAGCGCTCGAACGCGACGAACCTCGCATTGCCCCACGTTCCATGGCTGTACTGGCTCGGCGACGCCCACGTCCTCGTGGCTGCTACGCGGGCGTCCGTGCCCCTCGACACGCGGCCCCCGGCCGAGCTCGTGCCGTTGCTCGGAGGCCCCGTTCACCTCGTCGACCTCGCCACCGCCGAAACGGCTGAGCTTGGCACCTACGATACCCTGCACGTCGCCCCCAACGGCGCGGGCGTGGTGGCAAGCAACGCGAAGAGCGCGCTGTTCATCGGTGCGGACGGCGGCACGGAGGCCTTCGAGCTCGACGGTGGGGGCGTCGCGCTGTCGGACGACGCGCGCCACTTGCTCGTGTACCGGACCGATGGGCTACCCACGGTAACGGGTCGAACGATCGCGGTCGACAACGTCGAGCTCGAGCCGGAAGGCGACGGCAATGCGACCCTCACCTCGGCCAAGTACGCACGCGGCCAGTGGAACCTGGACGTGACCCTGGAGAGCACCACGCGGACCACGCGCATCCTTTACCTGGTGCCGAGCGGCGTCCCGACCGTGCTCGCCGCATCGGATGGTATCGAGCTTGTCGGGTATGACCGCTGGGGGGTCACACGCAGCGGTGACCGCTTCATCGTGCAGAGCTCCTGCGATCAACGTTGTGTCTGGACGACGCGGCTCACTGACAATAACCACGTGCTGGTCGGGGAGGCGCCGGGTCGCGTCGAGCAAGCTGGTCTGAGCGGCGACGAGCATCTGCTCTACGTCTCGACGTTCGACCCGGAGGCGAGCGCGACCACGCTCTACGCGGCGCCTTTCGAGCCCGCGGCGCCGGGACCGTTCATTGCGATCCCCTTCGCGAACGGCGGAGCCCCCCTGGTGCCGCTCGGGACGTACCCCGGGGGCCCGGAGCTGCTTTTCGCGGAAGATCCTGCTGGGAGCTGCGCGCTAGGCGTGAGCTGCTCCGCCACGCGCTACGCGTTCACCTTCGACGGGAGCACGGGTGGTTCGGCGGATCTGCCGCCCGACATCCAGGGACCGCAGTGGACGCCCGACGGGCTCGGGTTCGTTGCGGCACGCTCCGGTCGCCTCGTCACCCTGCGCACACCACGGACCGATCTCGTGTACGAGCTCGGCACGGCCGACGCGCACCA